>NZ_AUIZ01000002.1:0-429049 GCF_000423965.1 Butyrivibrio sp. VCB2001
CAAACTTTACAGTAGCAGTCCATATGTGCAGACTATATTACCGCAGAAAAACAACGCTACAAGTTTTGGAAGCCGTTATTTCGAAGAACCTCTTGCCAATTCGGCCAGATAGGAACTGGGAGCGAAATTTCGCGCCAAGAGTTTTCCGTGGCTTCTTATATAGAGTAGCATAACTGTGCTTGAATTCATAATTATGATTAGGCAGATTAGCGTCTGCCTATTAGGCATACCATAAAAAGCAAAAGAGAGACTGAAATAATGCTATCAGTCTCTCTTTATTATATCTTTGATTGATTCGCGACCCTTAACTTAATGACATTGCCATCAGGCCAGACCCAAAATAATCATGAATTTGTATTTACTTATCTTCTCTTTCTGAGAGATGTAAGTGCTCCAAGAGCTACTGTAGCAGCACTTAAGATTATCATAGAAGCTACAAGCGGATTCTGAGCCATATCGCCGGTTCTTGCTCTTCTTGCTCCAAGAACCTGTGGCAGATCTCTTGTTGCTCCAAGTACCTGAGGATCTTCCGCGCGTACAATTACGGTGTTATCTACAGGAGAATCAACAGGTGGATTTTCTTCAAGTGTTGGAGGTGTAGGAGGAGTGGGTGGAACCACGATTACTGATGGTGGAGTATCAGGAATATCCACGGTCTTTGTCTCTGTCCAGGTTCCTTTTCTGCTCTCCTTGGTGTACTTACTGAATTTAACCTCATAAAGGCTGTCAATCATAGTAAGACTTCTTGTATACTCCGTCTTATCAAGAAGTACGGAATCAGTCTTAATTCCGGAAACAACGTAATTCTTAACCTGCTTATTACCGGCAAGTGTGTAATATTTTCTGCCGGCTGCTCCGACAACCTTGCTATCTACAAGGAAGCCCTTAGATCCAAATGTACTCCAGTGTCCTTCTGCTGCACCATTAATCTCATTGCAGATAATTGTTCCACTGAAGTTTCCGCTGTTAAGAGTAACTTTAGAGTTAGGAGCCAGGATATTTCCTACGTTATTCTCGCACTGAACGTTGATCTCTTTTGCCCCTGTCACAAATGTAATGTCAGGGCTGATACCACCAAAATCATTCTGATGATTGCCGGTCTGGTTGGACTGGTAGTTTGACTTAGTGGTCACGATAGGCATTGTAACCTTATCACCGGTAAGAATAACTGTTACCTTCTCCGATGTTGCAATGCGAATAAAAGTATCACCTACTGTTCCGTCAACGTAGTAGGTTCCGCCTTTTGTGATGTCAATCTTATTCTTCTCTGATCTCTCACCGACGCCCGTGTACCAGTTCAATGTATTGTCAGCTGTCTTTTTAGTTGAGAGAATCTTGTTCATCTCGTTAACATAGGTTGATGTATCAATTCCATAAGAAGTACTGGACCTGATATTATTATGCTCGTCGTAGTAATAGTATCTTCCGCCTACGATGTAGCTGCACTCCTGATGCTGAGTCATTGTGCCGTTAACCGCAAGAATGGTAAAAGACTCCTCGACTGAATTTACTTTATAGTAAACAGTAGTGCCGTCAGACTTGGTCTCTTTATAGATTGTCTCGCCGTCCACAACCTCTTTATCATTAAGAGCAATGATCCTGTTATATTCAGCTTCAGATGTAACCTTATAGCCGCTGAAGTTAGTGATGATGCCGGTTTCCTTCTCTTCAGGTAAAGGATGGGTTACTATTACAATATTATAACCGTCTGCTTCAAGGGCTGCTTTTGCTGCCTTTGCTTCATCCCATGTTTCATAGATTATATCGCTGGCATAAGCTTCACTGTGGGTTTCGGTTCCATATCCGACAGTAACCAGAGCGTAGCCGTTCTTTCTTGCCTCTTCCATTTCTGATTCTGCTGCTTCTGCTGTCACATACTCTTTCTGAGGCTCGTATTTCTTTACCTTCTCTTCGATGTTTTCTATAGAGCCAAGGATAAGCTCTTTTAACTCTTTATCAGTTACTGTCTTTGTGATGCCATCTTCAACATAGGTAACATCGTACATTTCTCCGCATGAAACAGATGGAGCTATGATAAATGTTGTGTCTTTGGCAATAGAATTCTTTGTTAAAAGACCTGACTGCTCGCTTGTAAGTGTTGTACCGCCAAGAGAATACTCGATCCTGTTATCCAAAGCATAACTTGTATTCTTGTTTTCAAGCGCTTTCTTTATCTCATCAGGCGCATCAATAAGAGGAACTTCCTCATCTCCTATCACAGCTATCACCTTTGACTCAGAAGAACCTTCTTTTGTCTCAAGAATGAACTTATCAGCGCCGCCAAGTGCCTCAGGATCCTCAATTTCTGATACACGATTTCCCTGATTATCAGTGATGTAGTATTTCTTTGTTATGCTGTCAAACTCAATACCACTGTTTTCTGTATTACTCTTTGACTGCTCTTCAACCTGGCTCTTTATCTCTTCCGCGAGCTTCTCATCAGGTGTCGTAACAACGGTAGTTGATGTAGTCTCTTTAGTATAAACGTCCTCTACGTATTCACCGGTCGTTGTAACTGTGTTTCCTTCTTCAACGACTGTTACGTTCTCTGTATCTTTTGTCAGCTCCTCAGGGCTCTTTGTAGTCTCGACAACCTTCACTTCAGTCTTTACGTTCTCAAGACTATCATCAGTGTTTTCTATAATTGCAGCAGCCTGATCCGCAACAGAATTCTGAACAGCTTCAGCTGCATTGTTTTCTGATGAATCATCTTCAGGAATTCCATCACTTGCTTCTGCAGTAATTCCGTTTGCTGCAAAGACCAGAGTTCCGGTCATCAAGCAAAAGATTCCTTCCCTTATAGCCTGAGGAACATTGTTGTACAGTTTCATTTTAACGCCTCCATACCACACACATTATTTGCTAAACAACACGTTTCGAAATACATCCTAGGACATATACTATCATAAAAATAATCATATTTAGCATATATTTTGTTGTTTATGATTCTTTTAAGTTTTACTTTATTTTTTATTTATTTTTTAATATTTATTCGTAAATAATAAGAGCGGATCTTTCGATCCGCCCTTACCATTTTGGTGTTTGATTAAATATGTTTAGAAGTGGTAATATCTGTTTCTTATTGATTATCCCTGAGCATTTGCTTTTGCATTTCTTCTTCTTACGTATTCTTCAATTGAGATTGCTGTAATAGCTGCGAGGATAATAAGTACCCACCAAGGGAATGGAGTCTTTGTAGAAATAGGAGCTGCTGCCCTTGCTGTATCTTCATCTTTGATTACTACTGCAGGCTTTGTCTCTTCTTTCTTCTCTTCCGGCTTCTTCTCTACTGCAGGAGCTGCCTTGATCTCTTCTTCACCTTCTCCAGCTTCTACTGCTGCTTCAGCTGCGCCTGATCTTGTTCTTGTTGCTCCAAGAACTGCCTGCTGAGGTGCAGGTGCTGCAGGAGCCGGTGTTACTGCTACAGGTGCTACAGGAATGTAATCTGTTGTGTCGCTAGGTGTTGTATCGCCTGTAGGCTCGCCTGAAGGTCCGGGTGTCGGTGTAGGAGTAGGAATACGATAATCGAATCCCTCATCAAGTGCTGCAAGAGCTCTGTCTGCCTCATACTGTGCTATGCCTGCATTGAATGCTGCCCATCTGTATGCGAATTCTGCTCCCTCGAGCTGTAATACTGCGTTGTAATAATTCTTTTTAACTTCTGTAAGCGCTACGTAAGATGCCTTCTCAATTGCCTCGAGATTCTTAAGTGCCTTAGCTGCTACTATAACTGCTTTATGAGCTTCCTTAACAGCATCAAGCTTATTTGCTGCATTTGTATATGCGCTCTCAGCAGCTTCTGCATCCTGGAATTTCTGCGCCAGATCATCTTCAAGTTTTCCGGGCTTATCGATTGCCTCATTGAGTCCGTTTACAACAGTCTGTGCAGCATCTTTTGAAATAAAGCCCTTTGTATCAAGATAATATGTACGCTCTTTGTAATAATCAGCTGTCTTTGTTACCAGTCTTGTTGCTTCATATTCCACTCTAGTCTTTGTTGCATATACATAAACCCATTGGTTGCCTTGGCGAACTATCTTGTAATAGGTATTTCCATACCATTTTTTATATCCGGTACCGTCTACCTCTTCTCCGGTATTTGCATCATGGAACACATCTTTGTAAGCTGTATAAGACTCTTCCTTCAACTCATTTATAGCAAGCCAGTGTACTGAATCATGTTCATTCCAGCCGTGTCCAACTGTATATGTTTCCGGATCAATTGAGTAGCCAAAGAACTTAGTTACTGTCTCACCGTTTAGTTCGTAAGTTACCTTGTATCCACCCTCTACTGCCTCAAGAGCATAATTCTTAATACCTTCATCAAAAAGCTTATATCCTATGAGTGACTGTGCAAGCTGATCATCAGCTGCATTGATCAAATTCTGGTGATAGTCATCGTGATGGCCATTATTATCGTTAAATGTAGTAATTTCTACAGCTCTTACGGCATTTACTGCCTCAATAAGTCCTGCCCTATCGAGATCTGCAATAGCATCATCGAGTTTTTTCTCTGCTTCTTCTTTATCTGTTACTGCCTGATCATAAATGTCCTTTGCATCATCATATTCTTTTTTCTTGCCGTCGTAGTCGTCCTTAGCATCTTCTTCTGCATCTTTTGCACTTTCAAGAGCTGCCTTAGCTTCTACTATAGCTGTTCTTACATCGCTCTTTCCATAACTGCCCCAGAGTTCAAATGGCATATCCGGATTATAAAACCAGCTATCAAGTCCATACTTTCTTACGATCCTGTCGTACTCTTCCTCAGCTTCCTGTCTGGCCTGTACTGCATCTGCATAAGCTTCTGCTGCTGCCTGGAAGTCTGCATCAGCCTGATCCTTAGCATCTTCTGCTGCTTCTACTTTTCCTTTAAGCTCTTCTACAACTGCTGCTGCATCATCTGCTGCTGCCTGAGCCTGTGCTGCAATACCGGTTGCCTGCGCCTTAGCCTGCTCAGCCTCTGCCTGAGTCTCGTAAGGCTCTTCTGACATCTGCACAACCTGGTTTGCATCCTGATGTGCTTCGTATGCATCCATTCCGGTTTCAATTATTGCCGGTAATGAATCTGCTGCTGCATCTGCTGCTGCCTGCTCGAAAGCTCCTTCGCTTTCCTTAGCTGTCTCAACTGCAGCCTTATAATTTGCATCTGCTTCTGCAATAGCAGGGTCGTTTAATGTTTCATTATAAGCAGTTATTGTATCGTCAATCTTTTCAAGTGCTTTTTCTGTATTCTCAAGATGTGTATCTGTAGGCTCCTGAGCTATAATAACAGGCTCATCTGCTACAGGTTCTTCAGAAGGTAATGCGGCTTCAACCTTCTCTTCTGCATTTTCAACTGCTGCAACAACCGGTTCATTGTAATTATCTTCAGCAAAAACTGCTATTGGCTGAAGTAATAATGTTGCGCTTACACCAAGTGCTAATAATTTTACCATCCTTGTGTTCTTCATATGCATCCCTCACTTTTCATTCAAACCAAACACCGCTACCTCTAAATTGTGTTCATTCTGTGAACTCTGTATGCATATAATATCAAGGTGGTAATCATAGCACTTATCATAAACTGCCTGAATTTTGTTGTTTAAGTCTTTGTTTATGAGTTGTTTATATTCAGTTTATATTTATACATTTCCTCCCGCATAAAACATAACTTTCATTATCCAGACAAGTAAAACAAACACAAGCACAGGAACAATGCAGGCTGTGACGATCATAACCGCCAAAGACTCCGTCAGATCACTGATAAAGTTTGTCACCTTGTCGATGGTGTTAGTCGTAATGGTTGTTATCTCTCCGATGATTCCACTGTCTGAATCCCCCGAAATATCCAGGTTGTTATACTCCTCGATAGTCTGAGCCACAGTATCCTCCTGGGTCTGATAAATCTTGTCAGAGAGCATCGTGCTGGCCGGAACAATGAGGTAAATTATAACCCCGATAATGGCAAGCTTACCTGCCAGGGATAAGAATCTCTTATTGCCACTTATGATCACCGCCGCAACAATGATAAGTGCCAGAGGTATCAGCACCGAGAACGTGATATAACCGGAGATGGTAATAAGAAACTTCTCCAGATACAGTGCACTTAGTATTATAAGAAAATACTTGGCAAGCTCTGCCAGCTCAGTTGCAAGAGGCGTACATAAATCTCCGGGCAGTACCGAAAGCGTAGCTGATGCGCCTGCTGCTCCGCCTGAAAGAGTCATTACCGCGCTGATCTTATTCTCTGTCTTTTCTATAGAAGAGACATGATTTACAGGATCAGCTGCCCAGGGTGCTATTATGGTAAAAGAAATTACGGCTGCCAAAAGAACTACTGCCACAAGCGCTATTTTTTTAAGACTCATAGGGGTTACTCCTTTGCTCAAACTCTATAGTATAGTTTTCAGTCCCGGGCATATTTACGATGAAATTCCTTATCAGCTCTTTTGCCTGTTCATTGGATCTCTCAAGTATTCCGCTATCTAAGGCTTTTCTCTCTGCAGTCTCTTCAAACTCTGCCATAGACATATTGTAATCTTCTAAATTAAGTGGATTCCATAAAGACTCTTTTTCCGAGTATATCCTGAAGCTGTCCATATCAATATCGGTTGACTCAAGCTCTGAATAGGGAATCTCGACAGTGAGTGTCTTAGTCTCTTCGTCCTTGGAGACGGTGACCTTTCCAAAATCGATTCCCGCTGTAACCTTGCCGTCATAGCTATAGGTAAATCCGGATTCAGAATTGATGAAATTAAGAATTTTCTTTTCCTTGGTGTAGGTTTCAACCTGAGTAAAATAATACTCCTGTGTAACCAGAACACCCATGTTCTCAAGACCATCTTCAATGGTCTCTACGTTTACGGTAACAATGACCTTCTCCTCTTTGGGAGCAAGAGCCGGAGTCTTATAGTCGACTGACTGTTTGCCCGCCATATCGCTTCTAAACTTAATGCAGAGGATGATGGCTGCGATAAATGCAAGTGCAATAACTGAAATATAAAACATATCTTTTGGATTCTTTATATTTTTCATGATCATGCTCCCGTATATTTAAATATATCCCCGTAGAGCCAAGCTCTGCGGGGATATTATTATTATATCTCATCCAATATTAAAATGCTGAAATTCTTCCTGTTGCCCTTTAGAAATCTGCATTGCTTCGTCCATGAGCCTTATCAGTTCGAGTGTACTTCTGAATTTCTCTTTTCTGTTCTCCTCAGCCCATACAACCTCTCCCTGCCAGGTCTCGTTACAACAGTGCTCTATTTTAACTACAAAGGTTCCATTACTGTAGCCATTATTTTGTGATTTCGGATTCATAAACCCCCCTCGCATAGTTATACTATCATCTCTTATTGTATGAATCTTCCCATCATAAGAACCATCATAATATTAAGAATTTTTGAAGAATTTTCAAAAAAATTATAAAAAAGCAAAAATTATAGAGCTTTTATAGCCTTCTTTGGACATTTTTCCACACATGTTCCGCAATGTGTACACTTCTCCTGATCTATATGAGCTACATTGTTCTCAACAGTGATAGCTCCTGCAGGACAGTTCTTTTCACAGATGTGACATGCGATACATCCGATACCACAATACTGGTTAACCAGCTTGCCCATGTCCTGAGATTTGCAGGATACAGCGCAGGTAGCATCATACGGAATAAGATCAATAAGGTGACGAGGGCAAATATCAATACACTTGCCACAAGCCTTACATTCATCCTTATCAACAACTGCTACACCGTTTACTACATGGATGGCATCAAACTGACATACAGATACGCAGCTTCCGCCACCAAGGCATCCATAGGTACAAGTCTTGGATCCGCCACCTGGAAGCTGGGTCTGAAGTCTGCAATCAGCTTCTCCGTTGTACTCGTACTGGCTCTTTGCCTTTTCACAGTCACCCTGACAGTGAACATACGCAACCATCTTAGTGGAATCTCCGGCCTCAACGCCCATAATTCCTGAAATTATCTCAGCAACCGGAGCGCCACCAACCGGACACTGATTAACTGCTGCTTCTCCCTTGGCTATTGCTGCTGCACATCCGGAACATCCCGGAAATCCACAGCCACCACAGTTATTACCCGGAAGTGCTTCAAGTATTGCAGCTTCTTTTTCATCTACATCAACATGCAGCTTAAGGTCTGCCACGCCCAGGATCAATCCGATTATGATTCCGGCACCGGCAACTACCAAAGTTGCTATGATTATTCCTGTTACCATAGTCTCATCTCCTTGTTTTATTTAAGAGCACTGAATCCTGTAAACGCTATTGCCATAAGTCCTGATGTAAGAAGAACAAGGGGCATTCCCTTGAAAGGAGCAGGAATGTCGTTGTACTCCATCTTCTCACGAAGGCCTGCAAGAATAACGATTGCGATCGTGAATCCTACTGCAGTTGCAAAACCGCAAACCACACTCTGAAGGATTGTGTATCCATCAGTTACGTTATTGAGTGCCACACCGAGAACTGCGCAGTTGGTTGTAATAAGAGGAAGGTATACACCAAGTGCCTGATACAAAGAAACTACGTATTTCTTGAGGATCATCTCAACAAACTGAACGAGCATCGCAATAACAAGGATGAATACGATGGTCTTAAGGTATGAAATATCCAGTGGTGCAAGTATGAACTTATAGATAATGCTGCAAACCAGTGAAGCCATGGTGATTACGAAAATACACGCTGCTCCCATTCCAAGAGCTGTGTCTGTTTTCTTGGAAACACCAAGGAAAGGACAAAGTCCGAGGAACTGGCTAAGTACTACGTTATTAACAAGTGAAGCTGTGATCATGAGCCCCACAAGACTTAAGATAGATTCTGCCATTATCCTTTAGCCTCCTTTCCAGCTGACTTTTCGGCCATTATCTTGTCTGCTGCAGCTTCTTCAGCTGATGAGCAGCACCCCTGGCCAAACTTCGATGTGTCTTTTCCCTTAGCAGCCATATTCATCTTGATCTTGTTCATAATAGCAATGAGGAATGCAAGAACAAAGAATGCTCCGGCCTGCTGGATAAAGATACTTACAGGCTGATACTGTGAAAGGAAAGCTCCTACTGCTCCGGGAACCACTGTTCCCTCGCCAAGGATCTGAACATCAAATGCTGTTCCGGCACCGATGAACTCTCTCACAAGACCGATACAGGTGATGGCACAGGTAAATCCGATACCCATACCGATTCCATCAAAGAATGCAGGAATAATACCGTTCTTGCTGGCGTATGCTTCCGCTCTACCAAAGATGATACAGTTAACAACGATAAGAGGGATATAAACTCCAAGCGCTGCGTTAAGAGCAGGAACATAAGCTTTCATAAGAAGCTCAACCAGTGTTACGAAGGAAGCTATAACAACGATGAAGGAAGGAATTCTTACTGTTGAAGGAATTGTCTTCCTCAGTGCTGAAATAACCGCGTTACTGAGTGCAAGTACAAAAGTAGTTGCAAGTCCCATACCAATACCGTTTATGGCTGATGATGTAACAGCCAGTGTGGGACACATACCAATCATAAGGACCAGTGTAGGGTTCTCGACAACAAGTCCGTTAAAAAATCTCTCGGCAGGAGTGTTCTGTTTAAAGCCTAAAGCGCCTTTTTTTGCTTCCATGCTTATCACTGTCCTCCTTTCAATACATTTTCAAAATATGAAACTGCCGCATTTACACCGTTTGTAACAGCTCTTGATGTAATTGTGGCACCTGAGATAGCCTCAATCTGCGAATTTGCATCAGTTACCTGACCATTCTTGGCAACTGTAAGAGCACTTGCTGCCTTGTCTACAAACTGCGGAACAAGAACTTTCTCAGCATTCATTCCAAGTCCGGGTGTCTCAGCGATCTTGATAATAGAGATACCGTTTATAGAGGACTCATTTGTAATACCAACTGTATAGGTGATGAAATCACCATAGCCCTTTGACTTAACCTGGATAACATATCCAAGACCGTTTCCGGAAGCATCCTTAGCCTCTTTTACACTCTCAATTGTTACTCCCGCAAAGTCTGTAGCAACCCGCGCTGCTGCAGCTTCATCAAGAGCTACATCCTCGAAGGTCTGAGCAGAAGCAAATACCGACTGATTAGCCTTATCCTGCGCAAGCTTCTCCTGGTAAGCGATAGGGTCTTTTGTAACCTGATATACAAGGCCAAGAAGAACGCCGGCAACTAATGTGATAGCAAAAAGGATAAGCGCATTTTTGATCATTGATTTTGTATCATTCATGCTTTTTTCGCCTCCTTCTTTGCTGTTTTCTTAATACCGAAGGCTCTCGGAATTGTGTACTTCTCGATAAGCGGAACTAAGAGGTTAGAGATAACGATTGCAAAAGAAACGCCCTCTGCGTTAGCTCCGAGTATACGGAATATACCTGTAAGAAGTCCTAAGATCACACCGTAGATAACCTTTCCCTTAGGAGTGATAGGACATGTTACATAGTCGGTTGCCATGAAGAATGCACCGAGCATAAGACCGCCACCTGCAAGGTGTGCAGCCAGATATGAGAAGTTAAAGCCATATCCGCCAAAAAGAACTACGAACAGTGAAAATGTAATGATATAGGTAAATGGAATCACATAATCAATGACACCGACTGCAAAAAGGATCATGGCACCGATCACGATGCAGAGCATTGATGTCTCGCCGATGGTTCCTGCTGTCTTACCGATGATCATATCCATAACAACGGGCTCAACACCGTTCTTAAGATTCTGAAGAGGTGTTGCTCCTGTGTATGTATCTGTGATGAAATTGGTCATTATAGCCGGGAAGGATATAACAAGGAAGCACCTTCCGCCAAGAGCCGGGTTCATGAAGTTCTGTCCGAGTCCGCCGAAGATCTGCTTAACCATAATGATGGCAAAAGCACTTCCGAGGATTGGGATCCACCACGGCACAGTGGATGGAAGATTAAGGCCCAGCAAAAGACCTGTTACAACAGCTGAAAAGTCTCCGACAGTGATGGGCTTTTTCAGCGCTTTCTCATATAGGAATTCCGCAAGTACAGCGGATCCAACCGATAACAAAATGATAATAAGTGCATTCAGTCCGAAGTTATAAATACCAAAGCCGGTAGTAGGAAGAAGTGCTATAACTACCCACATCATGATATTGGATGTGGTTGTCTTACTTCTAACATGCGGATTGGATGACACTCTTCTTAAATCGCTCATTCAAATGTCCCCCTTACTTCTTTCTCTTGCCGAGCTGGATCTTTCTCATACCCTTGATCAGCTGAGTGAGCTGACGTCTAGCAGGACAGATATATGAGCAGCATCCGCACTCGCAGCATTCCATTCCGTACATATCAAGGAATGCCTTCTCATTGTTATGTTCTACCGCATCCGCAAGATTCTTGGGAACAAGACGCTCAGGACATACTTCTACGCAGCGTGCGCAGTTGATACATGCTGAAGGCTCCATTGCTGCGACCTCATCCTTGGTAAGGCAGGTCAGAGCTGAAGCTGTCTTGGTGGTAGGAACATCAAGATCAAAGATGGCAAATCCCATCATGGGACCACCGGAGATGATCTTGGCAGGCTCAGTCTTAAAGCCGCCTGCGTCCTCTAAGAGTTCGCGATAGTTTGTTCCAATCCTTACTTTATAGTTCTGGGGCTCTGCAACAGCATCACCTGTGATGGTTACAATCCTCTCCATGAGAGGTCTGCCCTCTTTAACCGCTCTGCATACTGCGCAGAGAGTATCAACGTTATCAACGATACATCCGGCATCGGCGGGAAGCATCGAAGAATTGATCTCTCTTCCTGTGCAGGCATAAATAAGCATACGTTCAGCACCTTCAGGATACTTGGTCCTGACAGCCTTAACGCTTATCTTATCCTCATCTTTAGTTAATTCTTTGAATTTGGCGATTGCATCGGGTTTGTTATCCTCAATTGCAAGAATACCTCTTGCATTAGGGAAGATACTTACAGCAATCTTAAGACCCTCTAAAAGAAGCTCGGGCTCCTCGATCATCCTTCTGTAGTCAGATGTAAGATAAGGCTCACACTCTGAACAGTTAGCGATGACATAGTCGATCTTGTCCGGCTCTTTTGGAGCAAATTTGACAGCAGTTGGGAATCCGGCTCCTCCCATTCCGACAACGCCTGCTGCTCTAACAGCATCGATCTTGTCCTGGGGAGTCATCTCCTCGTAGGGTTTTGCCGGTTTAAACTCCACTTCTTCGTATTTACCATCGTTCTCGACGATGATACTGTTGCACATAGCACCGGTTGCCAGTCTTCTTGGTTCGATTGCCTTAACAGTTCCGGATACGGTTGCAAAGATCGGTGCAGAAACAAAACCACCGGCCTCGGCAATCATCTGACCTGTAAGGACATGGTCGCCAACAGCAACAACGGGCTTAGCAGGTGCGCCAATGTGCTGGGATACAGGATATACCAGATCCCCTTTTGGCATTACTGATTTGATGGGTTTGTCCTTAGAAAGCTCTTTACCTTCATAAGGGTGGATTCCCCCCGTAAAAGTACCTCTTGCCATTTCCTACCTTCCTCCGATTTTAGAAATCTTATCTCAAAGAATTTGAGATGATATACACTTATTTATTATACTCGCTTTTGTCTAAAAAATTATGATTAATCTCAACTTTTTTAGTTATTCTTTTGTCAATAAATGCCCAATATATAAGCAATTACATGGCATGCGTAAAGACTCATCGCGAATCTGCTCTTCTTCATATTTTCATTCAGATCAAAGAAAAAACTCTTATCCTCATAGTCCCTCTTAAAGAACGGGGCAAAGACAAGATCCCACTCCATAAGATACTGTCCCTGTTTTTTGGTGTAGCAGTTTTCAGGCTTTGCCTTTTCCCTGAAATCCTTATCAACAAAGGTTGCCAGACTCTTATGGATTGCCATGTCCTCCTGTGGCAGATAATAGTAATCCTTGTAATTCGAATAGAAGTACTTAAGCTCCATCTCATAAAGAGGGACTCTTAAAGTCGCTTCTCTCCCCGATGTCTTAAAAAAGCAGCCTTCCACATTTCCGGAAATGGATGTCGGAAGTTCAATCGGAAGCACAAGCTTCATAAATACTTCCATCTTCTCCGTTCTGTCCAGATCTTTGTACTTATTGGCCTGGACCTTAACAGCCTTAACAGGAAGCTCTTCAGTTATGTAGTCCTGCTCATTTATCTCCTCGTCGGTCCTTACCGATACCTTGGGAAGATTATCAAACATCTTGAAGAACCTGCCATATAGAAGGATGGGCGCCATCCTCATCATTCCCTTTACGTCTTCAAAATTATGGAGAAGAAGGAGCTGCAGAAGCTCAGAGTTCTTACTCTCCTCATAGTCCTTGTATACTGCGATGAGTTTTCCTCCGTCGAACTCATCCTCTCTTTCAATCTTAAGGAACCTCTCAATTGTCTTTTGCTTGCAATCGGGAAGTCCAAGCTGCTTTTTATAGGGCTTTACCCATTTGTACAGATCAAAGGATTCAAGCCGCCCAAAGGGATCCGTCAGCTTATGTTCCTCGTACTTGCTCTGCAGGAACGGAATATCAAATCTGTCTCCGTTGAAGTGCACTACTTTGGTAAAAGACCTTGAGAAGTCCGAAAACTCTGATAAGACCTTTTCTTCCTCCTGTGCATTCTCGCCAAAGAACTGCCTTATTACCCACTTTCCGTTTTCCCAAAAACCGGTACCTATCATGTAAAGATCCGAATTTCTTGGTGAAAGACCTGTCGTCTCAATGTCAATAAAAAGAATGCCCTCTTTGCTGCATCCTACAATTTCAGGCAGCATCTCAAGAGCATCACTACTTATTCCCTCAATTATTTCACTGGTTTTCTTCATATACTCTCCCGCTTTCTAAATCCCCTACAGTATCTATGATACCACAAAAAAGACACCTCTTTGTGCTAAAAG
The DNA here is from genome assembly GCF_000423965.1 of Butyrivibrio sp. VCB2001. Classification (NCBI taxonomy): domain Bacteria; kingdom Bacillati; phylum Bacillota; class Clostridia; order Lachnospirales; family Lachnospiraceae; genus Butyrivibrio; species Butyrivibrio sp. VCB2001. The sequence goes on from NZ_AUIZ01000002.1 coordinate 13,880, forward strand.
AGGTGTCTAAGTATCATGTTTTCTTAACTTATGTCATTGGTTTCTCGTAGTAGAAGGAGTTCTTCCTTACAAATCCGATATCCTTGTAGTTAACGATCTGCTCGGTGCTTCCGATAAAGAGAATTCCACCGGGCTTAAGGTTTGCAAAGTACTTTCTGAAGATATCATCCTTAGCTTCCTCAGTGAAGTAGATAAGAACGTTTCTGCAAACGATCAGGTGGCAGTCCTTCGGATAAGGATCACGGAGAAGGTCAGCCTGTTTAAAGGTTACCCTTGATGTGATCTCACTTGAAACCTTCATCTTGCCATCAGGTGTCTCTGTGAAGTATTTCTTTTTAAACTCCTCAGGAACTCCCGCAATTTCTTTCTTGTCATAGATGGCTGCCTTAGCCTTGGCAAGTACTACTGCATCAAGATCAGTTGCATATACATTGATCTGATTAAGTGGTAAGTGCTTAGAGAGCATCATAACGATGGTGTAAGGCTCATCACCTGTTGAGCATGCAGCACTCCAGATCTTTAAGTTCTTACCGAACTTCTTCATAAGCTCGGGAACCATTTCCTTGTCCATAAGCTCCCACTGCTCTTTGTTTCTGAAGAACTCAGATACATTGATGGTCAGATAAGTAACAAAGGAATCCAGTGCTTCTCTATCTTTCTTGATCAGATTAAAAAATCCTTCATAACCATTAACTTCATACTTACCGATCAGAGTATCAATTCTTCTCTTCATCTGCTTCTCTTTGTAAGCGTTGAGGTCAATCTTGGTCAGATCGTAAACATTTTTCTTGAACCACTCGTAATCAGCTGCCATAAAGCTCAATACCCTCCTAAACAAAAATTTAGTAGTTGTCACTACTTCAATTTTATATTAGTTCGAATTGTATGTAAAATTAAATAAGTATAAATAAAATTTCGTCAATTTTTGCATAAAAATAAGGAGTGGAATAATATTCCACTCCTTAAAAATTTCAGTATGATCAGTTCTCTTCGTTCTGCTCTGCGATAACCTTGTCGATGTCAACTGATACTACATCGCCCTCTTCCTCAGCAGGAGCTTCCTCTTCCTTCTCAGGAGCGAACATAGCCTTGATTGAAAGGCTGATCTTCTTGTCTGCTTCGTTGAAGTCTACGATCTTAGCTTCTACTTCCTGACCTACCTTGAGGACATCTGCAGGCTTCTCAACATGCTCTTTTGCAATCTGAGATACATGAAGGAGTGCGTCGATACCGGGCTCAAGCTCTACGAATGCACCAAAGTCTGTCATTCTGGCAACCTTACCCTTAACGATGTTTCCAACTGCATACTTCTCAGTAGCATCCTTCCAAGGGTTCTCATTATCGAACTTTCTTGAAAGAGCGATCTTGCTTCCGTCGATTGACTTAACAAGAACCTTAACTGTATCGCCAATCTTGAATGCCTTCTTAGGAGACTCTACACGGCCCCAGCTCATCTCGGAGATGTGGAGAAGACCATCTGCTCCGCCGAGATCAATGAATGCACCAAAGTCTGTAACGTTCTTAACTACACCGTCAACGATGTCGCCAGCGTGGATTGTATCGAAGAGCTTCTTAGCTGCTTCTGCCTTCTCAGCTGTTACGAGCATTCTTCTGTTACCGATGTATCTTCTTCTCTTAGGATTGTACTCAGTTACAACGAACTGGATCTCCTGATCCTGATACTTGGAAAGATCTTTCTCATAGCTGTCTGATACAAGGCTTGCAGGGATGAAGATTCTAACTTCATCAACTACTACTGTAAGTCCACCCTCAAGTACCTGTACAACCTTAGCTGTAAGAACTTCCTTGTTGTTGAATGCTTCCTCAATTCTCTTGTTGCCTCTGTCAAGGGCAAGTCTCTTGTATGAAAGAATAACCTGGCCGTCAGCATCGTTGGTCTTAAGGACCTTAACGTCCATTGTGTCGCCAACCTTAACGGCTGTTGTAAGGTCAATACTGTTGTCGTTAGAGTATTCGCTCTTTGTTAAAACACCGTCGGACTTGTAACCAATGTTAAGGATTATCTCGTCAGGCTTAACGTCAATAACAGTTCCCTCTACAACCTCCCCTGTGTGAATTGTTTTGAACGATTCGTTAAGCATCTGTTCAAAAGTTTGTTCTGACATGTTTCTGAACCTCCTCAATAATGTTCTTTGGGGTTGAAGCCCCGGCGGTAATCCCAATCAGCTTGGCCGATCTGGGTATCTCCAGATGAAGATCATCTAAAGTCTGAATAAAATATGTATTTGTGCATTTATTTGCACAAATCTCGTACAGTTTCCTTGAATTGGAACTGTGCGTGCCTCCTATGACAATCATGACGTCAGCTCTGGATGCAATTTCCTCAGCTTCTGTCTGCCTTTCATCAGTGGCGTTGCATATTGTATTCACAATATTAATATTGTAACCAACATTTTTAAAGATTTCAATGGTTTCTTGAAATTTGTTTTTGTTAAAGGTAGTCTGGGACACGACTGTGTACTCGAGTTTTTTGTCACCCTCAAATTCCATGGCCTTTTCCGGTGAGTCTATAACGTACACAGGGCCTGTGGCGTAGCTTACAATACCCTCTACTTCCGGATGGCTTTCGCTCCCCACAACTATGATGCTCTTTCCCTTTTTGCTCTCATCCTCCACGATCCTGTGGATCCTCTTAACAAAGGGGCAGGTGGCATCAATTACATTAAGTCCCGACTGCTCAAGCTTTTGATGAACTTCTTTGGTGACTCCGTGGGAACGGATAACAACCGTGCCACTGCCTATGCCTTCAAGCTCATCTACGCTCTCTATCACTTTAACGCCCTTTTTCTCAAGGTCGCTTACAACGGTCTCATTGTGAATGATCGGACCGTATGTATAAATATTCGAATTTTCTTTTTCAATCTGCTCGTATACGGTTTCCACAGCCTTGGTTACTCCAAAGCAAAAACCCGCATGTTCGGCTACGATCACTTCCATATCATCACCCCACAGCTATATGGTACAGCTCAAGTATCCTGTCCTTAACCTCATCGATGGTCATATCGGATGAATCCAAAAGCACCGCATCTTCAGCCTGCTTAAGCGGAGATATCTCCCTGTGCATGTCGCGGTAGTCTCTGTCGATGATGTCCTTCTCGATGGCATCAAAGTCACAGCTTACTCCCTTTTCAGTGAGCTCTTTGTATCTGCGCTCAGCTCTTACCTTGGAGCTTGCTGTGAGATAAATCTTAAGATCTGCTCCCGGAAGAACCACGGTTCCAATGTCTCTTCCATCCATAACAACATCGGTGGTCTGCGCAAGCTTTTGCTGAAGCTCAACGAGCTTTTTCCTCACATCGCCGTTTACGCTGCTGGCTGATGCCATGTTGCCTACTGCCTCTGTTCTTATAAGAGAGTTTACATTCTCGCCGTTAAGATAAACAACCTGAATGCCATTCTCATATTTGATTGTAATGTCTGCGCTCTGGCATGTGGCGCTTATCTTCTCGGACTCACTTGCATCAATTCCGTTATTTATCATATACAGGGCCATTGCTCTGTACATTGCGCCGGTATCCACATAGATAAAACCGAGTTCCTTGGCAACCTTCTTGGCTATGGTGCTCTTTCCTGCTCCGGCAGGTCCGTCTATTGCTATACTTCTGCTCATTGTACTTGATCTCCTGAATTTAATTTACTGCACTGATTCCCGCAAGATGTCCCGTGGACCAGGCAACCTGAAGGTTAAAGCCTCCGGTCACGGTATCGACATCAAGAACTTCTCCTGCAAAGAAAAGTCCCGAAATCAGCTTGGATTCCATGGTGGAAGGATCAACTTCTTTTACACTTACTCCTCCTCTTGTAATTATAGCCTCATTAAAGTCCCTTGTCTTCTTAATCGTCATAGGAAGGTTCTTGATGAGTTTTCCAAAGGAGAGTCTCTCTTCTCTGGTGATGCTGTTTACAGGCTTTTCCGGATCAATTCCGGAGAGTCTTATCATCACAGGTATGAGCTTTGATGGGAAAAGACCTCCCAGCGCATTTTTAAACTGTCTGTTAGGAGCATCATCGAAGTCCCTTAAGATGCGCTTATCAAGCTGAGCTTCATCAAGAGCGGGCTTAAGGTCCAAAAGAAATCTTCCCTTTTTATCCTTGTCATAGTAGCAGCTCGAAGTCAGAACCAGCGGACCACTTATTCCGAAATGCGTAAAGAGCATCTCACCGAAACCGTCATATACGGGCTTAGCTTTCTTGGCAGGAGCTTTGTCTTTTGAAGGGTCCTCTAAAAAGAGCTTAAGGCCAACGTTTTTAAGTGAGAGGCCCTGAAGATCCGTGCACCAGTCTTCCTCTACCTCAAAGGGAACCAGGGACGGTCTTGTGGGAACCACTGTGTGTCCGAGGTCTCTGGCAAATCTGTATCCGTCCCCTGTAGAGCCTGTTGACGGGTAGGAAAGACCACCTGTACATACGATCACGCTGTCAAACTCTTCTCTTGTTATGGGCTCATCCTTTTTGCTGTAGGTTATTGCCTTTACAGCACCTTGCTCAGCTTCTACGGAGAATACCTCTACTTCAAACTTTACATTTACGCCTGCTTTCTTGACGGCATTAAAAAGAGTCTTAATAATGTCCGAGGAATGGTCGGAAACAGGAAATACCCTGTCACCTCTCTCCACCTTCAAATGACACCCGTTATCCTCAAAAAAGTCCATCACGGCCCTGTTATCAAAGCCGTAAACCGCGCTGTACAAAAACCTGGGATTTCTTCTGACATTGTCGAAAAAGTCAGTGACATCGCAGGCATTGGTGACATTGCACCTTCCCTTACCGGTTATGTATATCTTTTTTCCGGGCTTTTCATTTTTTTCAAAAATAGTGACGCTTCCGCCGCTCTCCGCAGCAGATAGCGCCGCCATCATACCGGCTGCTCCGCAGCCGATCACTGCTATTTTTTTCATATTATTCCTTATCTTTACGACCAAGGGGAGTATTTACAAGGTGCATCCCCAGATCGTCAGAAGCAAAGTCTATCTCGTCATTGAGATATACCTGATAATTGTTCCAGGTCTCTTCCAGCATCTTAAGGTCAGCTTGTACCTCGTTGGGTCTTCTCATACAAAGAGCTACAACCAGAGCGTTTATGACACTGAGCGGTGCTACGAGAGAATCAACGATTGAAGCCATCTCGCTCTTTGCCAGGATATTACAGGATGAATACAGGTTCATGGGTGAATGTACAGAATCGGTAATGGTGATGACCTTGGCGTTTCTGTCATTGGCAAACTCCATGCACTTAAGTGTCCTCATGGAATATCTCGGGAAGCTGATTCCTATGATGCAGTCTCTGTCCCCGATCCTGATCATCTGCTCAAACATCTCGCTGACGCTGGTGGTCCTGATCAGAACGTTGTTTCCTCTTATCATATTCAGATAGAAGTGAAGAAAATCAGCGAGAGGCTCGCAGCTGCGAAGGCCTACAATATAGACCGTTCTGGCCTTGAGAATAATATCAACCGCTGTCTTAAAGGCAGCGACATCAATATTATTAATGGTGTGCTGAATATTTGAAATATCAGATGTAAGGATTGCCTGGAGAATCTCGCCTTCACTGCTCTTGCCGAATCTCCTGCCTACCTTCTCTACGGATCCGAATTTATCTCCAACCCATGAAGCAAGTGCCTTCTGAAACTCGGGATATCCTTCATATCCAAGGCTCATGGCAAATCTTACAACGGTGGATTCGCTCATCCCAACGATCTTGCCAAGCTCAGCTGCTGTCATGAATACAGCCTGCTCGTAGTGATCGCAGATATAGCCGGCAATGTTCTTTTTGCCCTTGCTCATTCTGGAGTAGCATTCATTTATTCTGGTAATTACATCTACGTCTGCTTCGAACTTCATAACCCCTCTGAAAACTTACAGCCTGTTACTGCGCAAATGATCTGTATACTGATTCAAGCATGTTTACACTGGTAGCCTCATCGAGGTCATAGTCTCCGGTAACTGCCATGCATCCTGCACCGTGGATGAATATCCACATCTGCATAAAGAGCTGCTGTGCATTCTTTGCACCGGCTGCTGTGGCTCTGTTTATCTCTTTTACCACATTCTCATCGGTCCCGTTTACAAGATCGTACATGCTCTTGCCATCAGGTGTCTGACCTGATACGAAAAGGAGCTTGAAAAGATGCGGATACTTCTGGGCAAAGCCAATGTATGCAAGGCCAAGGTCAACAAAAGGAACCTCATGATTCTTGGCAAACTCTGCATAGTACTCGGAATAGAACTCAGCTGTCTTGGCATAAACGTCCTTCTTCAGCTCGTCCATGGTCTCATAGACCCTGAAGATAGGCTGTGTAGAACAACCTGTTGCAGCAGCAAGCTTTCTGGAAGTAATAGACTCAAAGCCCTCTTTCTTGGTTATTTTAAACGCAGCATTCACTATTTCTTTTTGCGTAATGGTAGCTTTTCTAGACATAAATCTCCTCCTGACAAGACCGCTACTTATGAATTTCAGACTATCTAATTAGTAGCGTGCGTTATTATTCTACCCCAACGCCTGGGCACTGTAAAGAAGATTTAATAAATAATTTGTGATAAAATATAAGGATAAAATGTATTGTATTTCAGGGGGCAAAATATGGGTAAAAAAGAAAACTATTCTCTTCTAAGTCGTAATCTCTACGGTATGGCTGAGTTCTACAGCGGAGGTGCATTCGTCATCATCAACACCTTCTTCACAGCCTTTCTTATCAAGGCACTGGGTATGCCGGCTGCACTTGCAGGTACCATCCCACTTGTGGGAAAGATCTGGGATGCCATAACCGATCCTATCATGGGCAACATCACCGACAGAACAGTTTCAAGATTTGGCCCGAAGAGATTCTATATTCTGGTGGGCGGAATAATATCAGCCCTCACCTTCGTTGTAATGTGGGTCACAATCCCCACTAAATCGGCAGGCGCCATGTACGCATTCTATCTGTTCATGTACTGCCTTTTCTCCACAGGTTTTACCATCATATCGGTTCCTTATAACGGACTTCTTCCGGATATGATCGATGACTACACCATAAGGGCTAAGTTCTCAAACGTCCGCATGATCTGGTCCACAATAGGTTCCGCTGTCTGCGGTCTTGTTCCGACCTTCATCATCAAAGACAACACCAATCCGGCACAGTACTTAACCTGTGCGCTTTTGTTCGGATTCCTGTTCTTCGCAACATCCATGGTGACCTTTGCAGGAACCTGGGAACATCCAAAGCCACCTGTTAAGTCCAGCATTGTAGAGAGCTTTCCTCAGGCTATAAGCGTATTCAAGAGCAGATCCTTCAGGCTCTTTATCGGCATATATCTCTTCGGACAGTGTGGTATGGACATCGTTTCAGGAATGGCACTCATTTACTGTGACGACGTTTTAAACGGTTACAATAACGGATGTTTTATAGCTCTTATGGCTACTCTTTTAGCATCTCAGCTGATTGGAATGCTGATCTGGGGTCCTGTGATGAACGTGACATCCAAGAGAACAACAATCCTGATCGGTGCACCTATGAGGCTTTTCGCAACACTTGGTCTTTTATTCGTTTCCAAGGAAGGTGCATCCCTTGTTCCGATCCTTATACTCACAGCTATCATCGGACTTGGTAACGCTGCAACTCTGACCAGTATCTTCTCGATCATGGCTGACATGGCTGATGTTGATGAGCTTATCACTTCCATCAGAAGACCCGGCATAGTTTCAGGAATGGCAACTTTCGCAAGAAAAATATCAGCCGGTCTGTCAAACGCAACCATAGGCTTTCTGCTTGCAGCTGTAGGCTATGACTCCTATCTTGCCAACAACAAGATAAGACAGAGCCTTGAAACCCAAAGGGGCATCGTATATATCTTTGTATTTGTTCCTGTGGTCCTCATGGCTCTTCTCATTATTGTCGGCTACATCTTCCCTCTTACAGGAAAAGAATTTAAGGTAGTCCAGACAGAAATTTCAAGACGCAAGGGCCAGCTAGATACAGAGGCAAACAGTGCGGAAAAGAAAATCTGCGAAAAGGTAACCGGCATTTCTTATGACAAACTGTGGAACCCTGCAAATACACTTACCAAGGGGACAAACAAATGACAGACATAAAGTTTCTTGGAGAAGATGACTTTCTTTCTTCGATGGAAAATGAAAATAAGACATGGTTTGAAAAAGAAGCTGTATCAGGCACCCATACGAGCTTTGACGGCACCAAGCTTAGGTATTTTGCCATAACACCTGATGATCCAAAGGCATGCATCGTCATCGTTCACGGAATGGCTGAATTTATCGAAAAGTACAGAGAATATCTCTGGTATCTGTACAAGGCAGGCTACAAGGTCTTTTTCATGGAACAGCGAGGACATGGCTATTCAGAGGGTAAGTGCCCCGAGCCGGACGTAATCTATATCGATAGTTATGAAACCTATGTAAAAGACCTGCATCACTTTATTACTGCTGTGGTAGAGCCCGATCTGGGTGGTCTCCCTCTCTTTATGATCGCTCACTCCATGGGCGGATGCACAGGAGCTCTTTATCTTGAAGAGCATCCCGAGACCTTTAAGGCAGCGATCCTCAGTTCTCCCATGATGAAGATGAAAGGCGCAGACTACCCGGCCATCGTTGTTACTCTTATAGGTCTCTATGCAAAGCTTACAGGTAAGAGCAAAAAGCTTGCACCAAATCAGAAGCACTTTGATCCTACGGTAACAGTTACTAACAGCAGCGCCATTTCTGCCCCAAGGTTTGAATTCCAGCTCTCCATGCGAAGAACCGATGAACACTATCAGACCTGCGGAGCTTCATTTGGATGGGCTGTTGCCAGCATGAAGGCATCGAGAAAGGCAGTTAAGAATGCGGGTAAAATAAGGATCCCGTTAACCGTAATGACTGCCGGGTGCGACCATCTCATCGATCCGGCCGGCTACGAGGCTTTTAAGGCAAAAGCCCCTGGCGCTGTTTTTCATCACTATGAAAAGTCAAGGCATGAGATCTTCAACGCAGACGAAGTTACACGCAAACAGTATTTTACCGATGTACTCACCACTTTGGACAAGTATTTGAATAATGCACAATAACAATGACGACAATCTAAGAAACAGCTTTATATCAGGCTCCGGGAGGCGCTTTGTTTCTGATGCAAGGGAAAGCTTTCACTACACCTCCTTTGAAACAAAGAACCTCTTAAAAGCCTACTCTCCCGAGATAAGATCTCCCCTTTTGTACAAGAAGGGATCTTTTGTTGAGCTTGAGCCACACGTAGTCCTTACAAAGGATAAACTTGAGCTTAGCTTCAACATCATCTCCGGCGATACAGGCTATAAGTATGTGCTAAAAGACATCTTAGCGCTCCTGAGTGCCATCCACAACGGCGATACCGTCAGTTATGGAAAACACCTGGAATTTACCCATGACTTGTCGGCCTTCACAGAAAAATCAAGACAGATCATCCGTTTTCTTATCTCCTATTTCAGAGAAAGACAGCTCAAGGATAACCTCATTCCTTCGGGCTCCACTTCCACGATTTCCTATACCTACGCCAAGGGAAGAGGCAAACAGATCGAGCTCTTTGGTCATGAGATCGATGAGCTTTTTGAGATACTGGATGAAGTATACTTCTTAAACTCTGACTTCAGAGCAAGATACAGCGATGAAAGACTCCTTGAGATTGTTCGCGTATTTCCACCCATTGACCTCAATATCGAGACAGATAAAAACGGAATAACCTTTGAGGCCAGCAGGTTTACCATGTTTGAGGGCCACTCAAATATTTATTTCGAAAGACGCCACAAGCTGCACGTTGTGGACAGTGAAATCTCAGAGCCGGTACTGCCCTTCCTTAAGTTTTTGTCAGCAAGAAGAACAGGTAATGAGCTGTTTGTATCAAATAAGGATCTGACGCTGTTTTCGACAGGTCTTTTCCCTGTTATCGAGCAGTACTTCAATGTTAATTACGGAGGCTTTTCTCCGTCCAAATATGCTCCCGACATTCCTAAGTTCAAACTCTACATCGACATGCCCGATGAGAATAAAATAACCTGTGAGATCAAAGCCCTCTACAGGGAAGGCGAGCCCTCGGAAACACTTGTAAACGTCTTTGAAAATGCAGATAAGACAGATGAAGATATCAGGCGAAATCTATTGCAGGAGAGCCGGATAATCAAGGCTGTAGGAAGATTTTTTGATTCCATAGACGAAAGTAAAAATGAACTGGTACTATCTCCCAGGCCCGGAGATGAGGATAATCTTTATACTTTTATATCCGACGACCTCGCTGAGCTGGACAGGCTCGGGGATGTATATCTCTCAGATAATATTAAGGCCATCAACATCAGAAAGGCTCCCAGAATAAGTCTTGGCGTATCCGTCGTTTCAGACCTTCTTGAGCTCACAATGGTGCCGGAGGACCTTACGCTAAAAGAACTTGATGACATCCTTAACAGATATGACAGAAAGAGAAAATACTACCGCCTCAAAAACGGAGATATTCTAAAGCTCACCAGCGAGGACATGGAGCTTATGTACTCTGTAAAGGACGGTCTTGGCCTTACCTCCAAAAGCATTTTGGAAGGTCATGCCTCTGTGCCTATGTACAGAGCTCTTTTCCTGAATGAACTGTCCGAGAAATCATCGGACTACGAATTTACTAAGCTATCAAGGGCAGGCACCTTCAAAAACCTGATCAGTTCCTTCAAGGATCCCGGAAGTTCTGATTATGAAGTCCCGGGGGACCTTGATGGTGTTCTTCGCGACTACCAGAAAAAAGGTTATAAGTGGCTAAGAACTCTTAAGGCCAACTGCTTTGGCGGAATACTGGCAGACGATATGGGCCTTGGAAAAACGCTCCAGGTCCTTACTCTCCTTCTTTCCTTAAAGGAAGAAGCTATAAAGGAAGGCAAAAAACTTGGCTGCTCTCTTATCGTGTGCCCTGCTTCTCTGGTCTACAACTGGCAACACGAGATAAAGAAATTTACTCCGGAACTTAAGTGCGAACTGGCTGTCGGCATAAAGCCTGACAGAGTCAGGGTGACATCTGAAATTGATGAAGAAGAAACAGACGTTTTAATAACCTCCTATGACCTTCTGCGCAGGGATATTGAGCTGTACAAGTACTTATCCTTTGAGTGCATGATAATAGATGAGGCTCAGTTCATAAAAAATCCCACAACCCAGGTTGCAAGAGCCGTAAAGTCAGTAAGCGCCTCTTTCAAGGTCGCGCTTACCGGAACTCCCATTGAGAACAGACTCAGCGAGCTCTGGAGCATATTTGATTTCTGTATGCCGGGATATCTTTTTAGCTACAAGGCATTTAAAGAAATTCTCGAAATACCCGCAATCGCTGAGGGAGATGAAGGCGCAATGCTGCGTCTTAAGAAGATGATCGCGCCTTTTGTACTAAGACGCCTTAAAAAGGATGTCCTTACGGACCTTCCGGATAAGCTTGAAGAAAACATCGTGACCCAGATGACCAAGGGTCAGCAGGAACTCTATAAAGCTCATCTTCAGCAGGTCAAGATGATGGTTTCCACAAAGAGCGATACGGAGATCAAAAATGACAGGATCATGATCCTCTCAGAGCTTACAAGGCTTCGCCAGCTCTGCTGCGATCCCGGCCTTATCTATGATCATTATGACGGAGGTTCTGCCAAGGCTGAGCTCTGCGTAGAGATGATAAAGAGCGCCGCCGAGAGCGGACACAAAGTACTGCTCTTCTCTCAGTTCACTTCTATGCTGGAGAGACTGGTTGCGCTGTTCGAAAAAGAAGGTATAACCCACTATCTCCTTACGGGCTCTACCAAGAAGGAAGACCGTATAAAACTGGTGGATGCCTTCCAGGAGGATGACACCACAGTATTTTGCATATCATTAAAGGCCGGCGGAACAGGTCTTAACCTGACTGCTGCCGATATTGTGCTTCATTACGACCATTGGTGGAATGTTGCCGTAGAGAATCAGGCCACCGACAGAGCCCACAGAATAGGGCAAAAGAATGTGGTGACCGTCTACAGACTCATCATGAAAGATACCATTGAAGAGAGAATAATCGAACTTCAGAACAAGAAAAAAGAGCTGGCTGACCAGCTCCTTAATACAGGTTCACTTAGTGCTCCAAGCCTCACAAAGGAAGAGCTTTTAGAGCTTCTAGGGTGATATCGATGACTTCTTCCATCGCATAGTCTTTTTCTTCGATTGTGATATCAGCATACTTCTCATACAGAGCGCTTCGCTCATTGTAGAGGGATACAAGGGACTGACCCTCTCTCATGACAACGCCCCTCTGCTTTGCATTGTGCAGGCGCTTTGTAAGAGTATCCATGTCGACCTTCAGATAGACCACCTTACCGATGTTCTTGTAGTGGTCCATGGCTTCTTTTCCGTAAACCACGCTTCCTCCGGTGGCAATAACGGTTTTCTCTGTCTCGATCCCGGCATTTATCCTGTTTTCAATCTCAATAAATCCGTCCACTCCCTCTTCTTCAATGATCTTTGAGAGCTTTTTGCCCTCTTTTTCCTGGATCACGATATCCGCATCCAGAAATCTGTAGCCAAGGATCTTGGCAAGGATTACTCCCATGGTACTCTTGCCTGATGTTGGCATACCGATTAAAACTACATTATCCTTTTTCATAATTCTCCTCAAAATTTATATAATAATTCCGCCGCCAAGGACAATCTCCCCATCGTACAAAACTGCACTCTGTCCCGGTGTTATGGCGCGCTGCGGCTCATCAAAGACTATCCTTGCCTTTCCATCTGCAAAGATAGTGGCTGTTGCCGGCTGCTCTTTATGTCTGTAACGGATCTTGGCCTGGCATCTTATGGGCCCACTTGGCGCATCCCCTGTTATCCAGTTAAATTCCCTGACCATAACTTCCTTGTCGAACAGATCCTCATCATCAGCAAGGATGACACGATTGTTCTCAGTATCAAGACGCTTTACATAGAGCCTTCTGTCCGCAGGAATTCCAAGACCTCTTCTCTGACCTATGGTGTAATTTATGATTCCCTCATGAGTTCCCAGAACATTTCCCTGAAGGTCGACAAAATCGCCCTTTGGATATTCTTTATTCCTGTATCTCTTGATCATGGCTGCATAATCGCCGTCAGGAACAAAGCAGATGTCCTGAGAGTCCTTTTTATCCTTGTTTACAAAACCATACTCGGCAGCAATCTCTCTGGCCTCATCCTTGGTCATCTCCCCGAGAGGAAAGTACGTATGTGAGAGCTGCTCTTCTGTAAGGTCATATAAAACGTAGCTCTGATCCTTCCCCGGGTCTACTGCCTTTAGCAGATAAAAATGTCCGTTCCTCTCCTCAATCCTTGCATAATGCCCTGTTACGATGTTGTCGTATCCAAGAGCCTTAGCCTTCTCATAGAGGATGTCGAACTTAAGGTATTTATTGCATCTTATGCAGGGGTTTGGTGTCTCGCCCCTCTCATAACTGCACACAAAGGGCTCGATGACATTCTTTGTAAACTCTGCCTCATAGTGATATATATTGTACTCTATACCAAGCTTCTCGCAGACTGCCCTTGCATCCTGGGTGTCCTTTAAGCTGCAGCAGGTTCCAAAGAGGTCCTCGCCTATCATGTCGTTCTCATAAAGGCGCATGGTACAACCCATGCAATCAAACCCTTTTTTTAACATAAGAGCAGCGGCTACGGAAGAATCCACGCCGCCACTCATAGCTATTAAAGCTTTTTTATTCTCGTTACTCATCATGCGTTAATTTTCTTAATAATCTCCGGCAGTACCTGGTCTATCTTGTCATTGTCTATCTGGCAGGTTCCGGCATTTGCATGTCCTCCTCCGCCATACTCAAGACAAAGATCTCCGATGTTGAAGTTCGATGCCTTATTGATAATAGACTTACCTATCATAACAGCTGTGTTCTGTTTTTTAAAGCCCCATGCTACATGAACTGAAATTTCTGCCTCAGGATACAGAGCATAGATCATAAATCTGTTTCCGGCGTAGATCACATCGCCTGCTGCCTTCTGATCTACCACAACAACCTTTCCCTCCATGTGAGAAATCTCTTTTAGCTGCTGCTTAAAGAGCTCTGACTGCTCATTGTAAAGGTCTACTCTCTCCTTGACATCAGGAAGCTCCAAAACGTCCTTGATATCATGATTTACACAGTAGCTGATGAGCTCCATCATAAGGTCATAGTTGGAAATCCTGAAGTCATGGAATCTTCCGAGACCTGTCCTTGCATCCATAAGGAAGTTCATAAGAACCCAGTCCTTGGGATTTAGGATCTCATCTTCCGTAAAGTCTGCAGAATCACCCTTATCCACTGCAGTCATGATCTCATCGGATATTCTGTCAAGTGCGTATCCTGCTTTCTTGTAATAATTGTAAACCACCCTGGCTGCCGACTTAGCCTGGCCTTCTATGAACCAGTTGTCGTTATCCTTCATGGATGCATTTCTGATAAGCTCAGACTCATGGTGGTCAAAGCACATAAAAACTCTTGAATCATAAGGCAGATTGGTTGTGATATCGTTACCCGAAAGCTCAATCTTGCCGTCCTGAACATCCTTGGGGTGCACAAACTTGATATCCTCTATCAGGTCACACTCCCTTAAGATCATCGCACAAACCAAACCATCAAAATCACTTCGTGTCACAAGTCTCTTTTTGTCGCTCATATTGCCCCCGATCCTTATGCGTAGCGGTATACAAACAGGTCGTATACCAAGTGAAAAGTGTCCTTATTCAGTATATCACTTTTGATGTAGTTTACGAAATAACAGAAAGCTGTTTTTAATAATAAGTTAATATAGTCCTGCTCCATCGTCGTGTAAAAGAAACTCCGGATCCTGATCAGCTGCCGTAGTAGCCAGTGCGTCACACCTTTCATTCTCGGGATGTCCGTTGTGTCCCTTTACCCAGTTCCATCTTACCTTGTGTGGCTCTACAGCCTTTAAAAGTCTCTGCCAGAGCTCTACGTTCTTAACAGGCTTTTTCCCTGCTGTCTTCCAGCCGTTTTTGACCCAGCTCTTTAACCAACCTTCGTTAAAGCCGCTGATGACGTACTTTGAGTCTGAATACATCTCTACTTCACAGGGCCTGTTAAGACTCTCAAGCCCCACTATAGCGCCCATCAGCTCCATTCGGTTGTTGGTGGTCTTGTCATATCCGGCGCTTATCTCTTTTTCATGTACTTCACCCTTGGGGTCTATATAGCGCAAAACTACGCCGTAACCTCCGGGTCCGTCCGGGTTTCCCCTGGCAGATCCGTCAGAATATATGCTAACTTTCATAAATCACCTCTGTTTATCCCCAGCTGCCTGTCTTTAAGAATCCGTCCGCCATCTTCTGCGCATTTTCTACGATGTTTTCATCATAGCCCAAAACCTTGAGAAGCATGATGGCGTTTCTCGTTGTTGCCGGGCCTTCCTTGAGCTTATAGTCAAATTTGACGTCATTATCCGTCACATCACCCTCAAAGTGATATATCTCATAGATGTCTTTTAAAAGAGCTGTCAGCTCGATATCATGAGTTGCAGCAAAGCACTGAACTCCATTTTCCGCAAGACTCTTAAGAATCTGCGTTGAAGCTGCAATTCTCTCGACAGTGTTGGTTCCGCGAAGGACCTCATCCACAAAACACAGAACCTTGTTGCCTGAAGTCTTGGATTTATCTACTATCCTCTTAATGGACTTGATTTCAACGATGTAGTAACTCTCTCCCATTGAGATATCATCCTTAAGTGCCATGGACGAATAAATCCTGTAAAACGGAGCACAGTACCTTGTACCAAGAACCGTATGGATTGACTGAGCAAGAATAGTGTTTATGGCACATGTCTTAAGGAATGTTGACTTACCGGAAGCATTGGATCCTGTTAAAAGAACTCCTTCCTTTGCCTCGATGGTGTTGGCTACTGCCCCATCTATAAGAGGATGGATCAGGTCTTTTGCCACGTAAGAATCACCTGTAAATTCAGGAATAGAATATCCGTTTTCAAAAGAAGCCCTAAAGCAGGCAACGGATACTTCCGCCTCTATCCTTCCTGTGATCTCCAGGATCTTATCAAGCCTGTCCCTCTTTGCCATGAGCTGTTTGTACATCTGATTGAACTTGATCAGATCTATATGAGTTACCATGCGGATGTAGTCCAGGAGGAGATCAACCGGGTTACCACTGGAATTGGTCTGCGCTGATGTAAGAAGAATGGAGGAACCGGCCCTGAATGAAGAAAACTCCTTTGAGATAGCGTTAAGTTCCCTGATATCCTCTGAGAAAACCTCAGCCCTTATCCCCGAAAACTTATCAATGGATTTGATCACTCTCATGACATATCCGTAAGTTACAAGGTAAGGAGTTATATCACTCTTTATTCTAAAATAAGATACAATCTGTACCAGCATCAGAATAGCAAGTGCTATAAATCCAAGCGCGAAGTTTACAAAGCAAAAGCCGATTGCTGCCAGGATCAGAGCAATCATAACAAAGTGCCTGGTGTTGCTTGCACTTGATATGTTTTCCAGATAGTCGATGTAGTCATATATCGAGTATCTGCTGTTATTGCCGATCTCCCAGAAGATAGTCTGTATCTTTCTTCTGTCCTCATCATTCTCCTGAAGGAAGCTAACCTGATCTTCAAAGGACTTAAAGTCATCTGCCTGTCTCGGGGACCTTAAGAGATAATAAAGATACTCCTCTCCCGCAGCGGAAAGACAGTAATTAAGCCTCTTATAAACCCCGTCCATTCCAAGATCATTCCAGGTGATATCGTCAATCTGCGCATCTTCCGGATGATTCTTAAAAAAGCCCGCGACATGGTCAAGGTCATCTGCCTTATATTCCCTGGCAGGAGGATTTCCGTAATTCTTTATCAGCTTACTTATCAGGTATTTCCTGGCATTGTACTTATCCCTGAGCCCCAGCACAAATGCGATGACTATAAAGCAAACAACCAGGAATATTATCATGTATCCTTCCATATCAGCTGTATAACCTCTTTCCGATTTCTTCTGCTTTGGCGTAGATGTCTGCAGGCTCTGCGCCAATATTGAAGTTTCCGTTTTCATAGCGGATGATACCGCCGATCATTGTAAGCTTAACGTTTGACTTACTTCCGCTGTAAACAATATTCTTGACGATATTGTTGATTGGCTGCATGTTAGGCTGATAAAGGTCCAGCATGATGATGTCAGCCTTCTTGCCCTCTGCAAGGTAGTCAGAATCTGTAAGTCCCATAGCGTGAGCGCCGTTGACAGTTGCCATCTTAAGGACTTCGGATGCGTCAACGCTGGAAGCATCCATGTTTTTAAGCTTGGCTAGTCCTGTTGTTAAGAACATCTCTCTGAACATATCAAGGCAGTTGTTGCTGGCAGGGCCGTCTGTTCCGATTGCTACCGGAATGCCCTTTTCAAGGTATTTGGAAATAGGCGCAATTCCGCTGGCCAGCTTGGTGTTGGAGCCCGGATTGGTCACAGCATAAAGACCTCTCTTCTTCATGATCTCCATATCCTCGTCATTGGTCCAGACAACATGATATCCGCCTCCGCCGTAATCAAACAGTCCCAGAGAATCAAAGAATTTAATGGGAGTCATACCGTATCTCTCGATACACTCTTTTGTCTCTGACTCTGTCTCCTGAATATGTGCCCAGAAAGGAGCTTTGTACTTGTGAACCAGCTCTGCTGTCTTCTCCAGAAGCTCTTTTGAACAGGTATACTCAGCATGAAGGCCAAGGATAAATGAGTTGTATTCATCCCTTCCGTTTAAGTCGTTGTAATACCCCTCGAGCATCTCCACCGACTGGCTGAAGTTATTGACGCAGCTGGTCTGAACGCAGCGCATTCCGCAGTCCCTGAAGGCATCTGCCACTGAATAAGGTGTCAGATACATCTCAAAAACAGCTGTGATTCCGCTGGTCAGATACTCCATGATAGCGATCTTGGACAGATGATAAATATCTTCTGCTGTCATCTTGGCTTCTATGGGGAATATCTGTGTATTCAGCCAGTCTGAAAGCGGAAGATCATCAGCCTTGGATCTCATCAAAGTCATGGCTGAGTGAGTGTGTGCATTCTTAAAGCCGGGCATAAGGAGATTCTTTTTGCAGTCAATCTCTCTGTCCCATATAAGTATTGAGTCCTTATGCTCCTCACAGTAGCTAAGAGCCTCATCTTCTGTTCCCACGAACTGTATAGTATCGCCGTTTACCCAGACTTCGCCGATAAAGATCTCTTTTCCCGGCTCCATTGTCAGAATTCTTGCGTTATAGAATCTTGTTCTCATACTTCAAACCTCTTGATAGACTCAGATACAAGCTTGGTGAAAAGAGGTGCTGCCTTATCTGCAGCCTCCTGAACTTCCTCGTGTGAAAGAGGCTCACCTGAAATGCCTGCTGCCAAGTTAGAAATGCATGATACTCCGCAAATGCGCATGCCCATGTGGTTTGCTGCGATTGCCTCGTTTACGGTACTCATTCCTACTGCTGAAACGCCGAGCTTAGCCAGCATTTTGATCTCAGCAGGTGACTCAAATGAAGGGCCTGTGCACTGGCAGTACACGCCTTCTTTGAGATCTATTCCGTTCTCTTTTGCAACGGCTCTTATAACGTCCTGAAGGTCTTTCTTGTAGACATTGGACATATCGGGGAATCTTGGTCCGAGCTCATCGAGATTTGGTCCGATAAGAGGATTTGGTGCAAATACTGAGATGTGATCTGTAATAAGCATAAGATCACCAGCGCCAAAGCCTTCGCCAAGTCCGCCTGCTGCGTTTGTAAGGAAAAGGATCTTAGCTCCCAGCATCTTCATAAGCCTTGCGGGAAGAACTACATCGCTGATATTGTAGCCCTCGTAAAAGTGGATCCTTCCCTTCATGCATACAATCTTTTTATCTCCAAGGTATCCGAAAATAAACTTTCCTGCATGACCCGGAACGGTTGATACCGGAAATCCGGGTATATCACTGTATGAAATCTCTGTCTCTATCTTGATATTCTCTGCAAAGCCGCCAAGGCCAGAGCCCAAAACCAGTGCTACATCAGGCTCAAAATCAGTCACCTTTCTTACTGCCTCTTTGCATTTAAGTAGTTTTTCATATACTGCGTTTCCCATAATCATTACCCCTTTCTGTTGGTTTCATCTAATGATATAACATCTGTGTCTTCATCTGCAAATTCTGCTGTATCTTCATTTACAGCTTCTTCCAGATATGGTGGAAGGTCCGGATTAAAGAGCCTTCCCTTTATGACAGGTTCAATGGTGTTGTTCACCGCATGAATTACAGCTTCCTTCATACCGCCCTTTACAAATCTTGAAATAATGGCGCTCTCAAAGCCTGTGCCTTCGATGGAGAAGTTCTTTAGCGTGTCATGGAGCATGTCTGCTCCGGGAGATTCCTGCATTCTTATCTCGACTCTGCCGGGAACTGCCGGATAGATGAAGGTAGACTTTCTGTCCACCCTGTCTACCGCATCATCCTCAAAGTAGATATTAAATGTGCGCTTGCTGGCTTCCTCCAGAAAATACACTTCATTTCTGATGGTCAGCCTGTTGTACTCATCCCTGGTGCATACCGAGTCCAGTGAAACCTTGTAATTCTCGCAGTGAATGTTGATGTCACTGGTATATCTTTTGCCTCCAAAGCCGCATCGAAGCTTGTAAATAACCTCTCCTTCATAGATGTCTATGTAAAAAGCGTTATCCTCTGTTAACCTGAATCCGATCTTCTTCATGCCGTCGGTGAAATTGTTGTGCACTATCTGCATCATCACCGGCATAAAGCCTATTCCCGTGGTCTCAAGGTCGTAAATCTTGCCGTCCAGCTTTTTAAGCCAGGTAAGGATCAGCTGGTTCTCATTTCTGATATTGTAGGAGTTTACTGCCGATTTGAAGTCAGTTCTTTTTCCTGAAAAGCTTATGCTCCTGTTTCTGGGAGAGCCTGTGGTCATGCGCACCGTTCTGTTCTTCCAGCCTCCTGAACTGATAACCGGGAAATCTGCTGTTCTGCCGCTCACGGACTTACAGATTGCCTTAAGCTCCGTCATAGCCCGGAAATCCTCAGGAAGGGGCGTATCAGACACCTCTATGACATTCTTCATCCTGTCACGGATCTTGATGGCCATACTACTGGTCTGGAAGACATCGCTGTTACCGGCATTGGTCACTATGACCATATCAAGGTCGGGATAGACAAAGACATTCTGGCCCATCATACCGTTGTAGGCAAAGCAGCCTTCTCTGTCATCATTGATCCAGAGCTGGTAGCCGTAATAGGGGTTATCTTCTCTACCTGTCTCTATCTGCTTGGTAGTGGACTCAATCACCCACTCCTCGGGGATCAGCTGCTGCCCGTTCCATACACCTTTCTGGAGATAGAGCTGGCCGAGCTTGGCCATATCCTCAATTCGCATAAAAGCTCCCCAGCCACCCTTGGTGATGCTCTGTGGACAGCTCTCCCAAAAGACTCTCTTGATTCCCATGGGGTTAAACAATCTATCTTTGCAGAAGTCAAAGAGGGACTGTCCCGTGATCTCTGTGACTATGGCAGAGAGCATGTAAGTGTTCATGCTGTTGTATTCAAATTTCGTTCCGGGATCGAATTTAAAAGACGCATCCAAAAAGCCTTTTCGCCAGTCATTGCCACTGATGGCTCCTATCTCGTTAAAGTCAACGCCTGAAGACATATTGAGAAGGTTTCTGACTGTCATGGTCTTTCTGAAGATGCTGAAAGGCCCAAGTCTTGGACTGAATATATCGCTGAGCCTATCGTCGAGGGTGAGCTTACCATCGCCCATAAGTATGCCTATGGCCATTCCCGTGATTGACTTACACATGGAATACGTAACGTGCCACATATCCATATCAAAGGGTTCAAAGGCGCACTCAGCGATGACCTTGCCATGGCGCAGGGCCATAAACTTGTGCATCCTGCACTCCCTGTCCGCCTGAAGGTCCCTGATCAGCTCAGTAAAAAAAGCAGAGCTTACGCCCTGAGCTTCCGGAGAAGTTCTCTCCAGAAACTGTTCATCAGGGAAGGAGAAGCTTGAAAATGCTTTCTTCTGAGGATTAAAATCCACCTTGCTGATCTCGCCGGTCTGCCTGGCGACCATCTTCATTAGAAGCTCTCCAACGTAAAGTTCTGCTCTTGGCATTTATGTTTACCTCCATGAAGGATTCATTTTGTAAAAGTCAGTCCTTAAGTGCCCTCATAGAGTTAAGTATTGCTATTACCGCTACTCCTACATCTCCGAATACTGCAAGCCACATGGTTGTAAGACCAAGTGCTCCCAGGATCAGGATGATCAGTTTAACCGCGAGTGCAAAGACTATGTTTTCTTTTACAATCCTTATGGTCTTGCGCGCGATCTTCATAACAGCTGAGATCTTGCTGATATCATCATCCATGATGACTATGTCTGCTGCCTCTATGGCAGCATCAGATCCCATGGATCCCATGGCGATTCCAACGTCTGCTCTCATAAGTACAGGAGCGTCGTTGATTCCGTCGCCTACAAACGCAAGCCTGTTACCATTATCGCCTTTTGAGAGCATTTTTTCAACTGCGCTGACCTTGTCTGCAGGAAGAAGTCCTGCCCTGACATCATTTATGCCAACCTGATCAGCTACATGTCTTGCTATAGCCTCATTGTCGCCGGTGAGCATGACTGCTCTCTTAACTCCAAGGTCGTACAGGGCTGAAATTCCCTCTTTTACCCCTTCCTTGATAGCGTCGGCGATCACGATACTTCCGGCATAGACACCGTCGTAAGATACGTAAACAACTGTGCCTGCTGCCTCATCCAAAAGACCTATGGAAGCCGGAATTTTGATGAGCTTATCATTACCCACCAAAAGCTCTTTTCCATCAAGGACGGTCCTGATACCGTTGCCTGCGATCTCCTTGGTCTGGGACTCATCTATGTATGAGCTGTCAGGCTTAGCGCCTCCGTTTCTCTCCATGTAGCAGGAGAGGATCGATCTTGCGATGGGATGATTTGAATACATCTCACCGTAAGCTGCCAGGGACAAAAGCTGGTCTTCTGATATATCACCTGAAGTTGAAGGAACTATCTCAGATACCTTAAACTCGCCCTTTGTTATGGTTCCTGTCTTATCAAATACAACTGTGTCAACCTTCGATGCCGCCTCAAGGAAGTTGCTGCCCTTAACAAGGACACCCTTCTTGGAAGATGCTCCGATTCCTCCGAAGAATCCAAGAGGAACTGAGATAACAAGAGCGCAGGGGCATGAAACAATAAGAAAAATGCATGCTCTTCTGATACTGTCAGAAAGGGGGAGCTGTCCGATGATCGGAGGGATCACTGCAAGAAGCACTGCTCCGATGGTAACAACAGGAGTGTAATATCTTGCAAACCTTGTGATGAAGTTCTCCATTCTGGACTTCTTGTTGCTGGCATTCTCAACCAGGTCAAGGATCCTTGCAACGGTTGAATCCTCGTAGGCCTTATCTACTCTTACCTTAAGGATTCCCTCGCCGTTTACGCATCCGCTTATGACTGCGTCGCCTTCTGCTGCCCTTCTGGGAACAGACTCACCTGTAAGAGCTGCTGTATCAAGGAAGGACTCTCCCTCTACAACGGTTCCGTCTACCGGGATCTTCTCTCCTGCTCTTACCAGGATGATGTCGCCTACACTTACTTCCTCGGGATCAACCTCAGTTGTTGAGCCGTCCTCATTAACTATGTTTGCATACTCGGGAGCAATGCTCATAAGGTCTGTGATCGACTGTCTGGATTTACCTACAGCGTAGCTCTGGAAGAGCTCACCTACCTGGTAAAAGAGCATTACTGCCAGCGCCTCGGAATACTCTCCGATTCCGAATGCGCCGAAGGTAGCTATCATCATCAGGAAGTTCTCGTCAAAAACCTGTCCGTGGCTGATATTGATAATAGCCTTTCTCACTACATCGTAGCCGATGATTCCATAAGGAACGAGATAGATTATCAGCTTGACGAACCAGGGGAGCGGATCCATGATACCGAGCTTGTCCAGTACCAGAAGGATCACGAACATAGCGAGTACTGCCAGTATTCTGTTACGGGTCTTTTTTTGTTTCTTGGTCATAAATTACCTCTATACTCCGTGATATACGCCTTGCTTCACCATGTTCTCGCAAGGCTACACACATTCGGAATCCGGCATATCTGCCTACTTCCTCATGTATGTTCGGTCTTCAAGGTCAAATAATGTTTTGTGCAAGCACAATATTATTTGACTTTGAATCCCTATATCACTCAATTTCGCAGTCAGGCTCAACCTTTTTGCATGCCTTAACAGCAGCATCAAATACCTTGTCAAAAACGTCATCAGCAGCCTCTAATGTAAACTTCTGAGTCATGAAATTTACTCTTGCGCTTACAACGCCCTCGATCTTCTTAACTGCATCCTCCATCTTGGCTGCACAGTTTGCACAGTCTACCTCACACTTAAATGTTTTCTTCATAATATCCACCTTTCTGCCCTCTTTGAGCTCATAATTTACTCTTCAATATGATTGATACCCTGGTCTATGATGGTCCTTACATGGTCATCTGCCAGGAAATATATTATCTGTTTGCCTTCTCTTCTGCTTCCGACGAGCTTGCTCTGCTTAAGGATCTTGAGCTGATGGGATATGGCCGACTGGGT
Organism: Butyrivibrio sp. VCB2001; assembly: GCF_000423965.1. Classification (NCBI taxonomy): domain Bacteria; kingdom Bacillati; phylum Bacillota; class Clostridia; order Lachnospirales; family Lachnospiraceae; genus Butyrivibrio; species Butyrivibrio sp. VCB2001. The sequence goes on from NZ_AUIZ01000002.1 coordinate 37,486, forward strand.
CATATTAAGGCTCTCAGCTATATCGCAGACACACATCTCCTCTTCAAACAAGGCAAAGAGAATTCGAATCCTTGTGGAGTCTCCGAAGACCTTGAACAGTTCTGCCAGATCGTAAAGCTCGTCATCATCGGGCATCTCTCTGTGGACCTTCAGCACCACGTCTGCGTGCTTGTGCACTACATCGCAATGTTCTACATCACTGATTGACATATCGATTTCCTTTCATTTCATTTAAACATATGAATAATTGTTCATATGTTGAATATAAAACAAGTGAATGCATATGTCAATACACATTCACTTATTTTTTTAATTATATAACTGTGATCACTGTTTGCTGCCGGCTTCTGCAGCTTCTACAGTCTTTCTCATGTATCTGATAACGTCTGCCGGATACTCACCCACTGCAGTTTCTCCGGTCACCATGACAGAGGCTGCTCCGTCCAGTACTGCGTTGTAGATATCACTTACTTCTGCTCTGGTCGGAACCTTGCTGTGCTCCATGGATGATAGCATCTGAGTCACAACCATGAATGGCTTGCACTCTTTATTGCATCTTGCTGCTATGTCCTTCTGAACTCCCGGAAGGGTCCAAAGCGGAACAGCATTTCCAAGGTCTCCCCTTGCTATGATTATCTCGTCGGCTACTTCAAAAAAGCTCTCGAGGTTATCTACGCCTTTGGTATTCTCAATCTTGGCATATATCTTTATGTCTTTTCCGCCGTTATCATCAAGGACGCTTCGCAGCATCTTAAGGTCGTCTGCGCTTCTTACGAAGGGCTGCATTACTCCGTAGATACCTGACTTGCATGCAAGCCTTATGTTCTCGATATCACTGTCTGTCAGCGCCGGCATATCAACGGATTTACCTACAATTGCTATGCTCTTTTTGCCATTTAGGATTCCGCCTCTGGTGATACGGGCTTTGGCGAAGCTGTCTCCTGCTTCAATTATGGTTGCTGCGATCTTGCCGTCGTCAAGAAGGATTTCATCAGTAACTTCAAGGGCTTCAAGGATTCTTTTATCAAGTATTATTGTGTTATCGCCTGGATGCGCATCCGTTTTGCCCGGATGTGCATCCGTCTTGCCCGGATACGTGTCCGTTTTGTCCGGAACTGCAGGCTCAAGTACAAGCTCATCGCCCTCATTGAGGCTTATTGGCGCATCCAGCTTCCCGATCCTAAGTTCAGGCCCCTGCATATCTATCAGGATCTTGGGAACAATTTTATTATCTGCTGCAGCTCTTTTAACCTTATCCAGGTCCTCAAGGCAGTCCTGAAGCATGACATGAGAAAGATTGATTCTTATTCCTGTCATCCCTTCAACAAACATCGAAGATAGCACTTGCTCATCTCTGCAACTTGGTCCCAGTGTTCCAAACACATCTATCATATTTAGAATCCTTTCATCAGGTCAAAGAGGCTTATCTGGTTGGAATCCGGGATATCACCGAGAAGTCCCATGTCTGACATCTTGTCGATTACGGTCTGAGGGCACTTGGTTCTCTGACGGAAGTCGTCCTTGGAAAGGAACGGACCGTCCTTAGCTGCCTCAACGATCTGGTCGGCAGCCTTCTCACCCATACCGTCGATACTGGTGAGAGCTGGCATGATCTTATCGCCGATAACCTGGAATTCTCTGGACTTAACCCTGAAGATGTCGATCGGCATAAATTCGATGCCTCTTTCGTACATCTCCTCGACAAGTCTCATATCTCCGTACTCAGCCTGCTGTGCGTTAGTAAGCTCATCCTTACGGCTCAGGTAATCCTTCATAATACTGTGAAGATGGTTCTCGCCCTGGCACATGTGCTCATAGTTAAAGGCTTTGGCTCTTATGGAAAACCACGCTGCATAGAAGGCCTGTGGCATATAAACTTTGAAGTACGCGATCCTCCAGGCCATCATAACGTAAGCTGCCGCATGGGCCTTGGGGAACATGTACTTGATCTTCTCGCAGGACCAGATATACCAGTCCGGAACGCCGTGGTCTATCATGTCCTTCTTCCAATCAGGCCAGTTCTTCTCCTTGCCGCCGGCTACCTTACCTTTACGAACAGCCTCCATGATCTTGAAGGATTCAGACTTATCAAGTCCCTTCTGGATCAGGTAGATCATGATATCGTCACGACAGCAGATACAGGTATCGATGGTTGCCTTGCCCTCCTGGATAAGGGTCTGGGCGTTACCGAGCCAAACGTCGGTACCGTGGGAAAGACCCGAAATCCTAATAAGGTGGGACAAAGACTTGGGCTGAGCATCGATAACCATCTGCATAGCGAAGTCCGTACCAAACTCGGGAAGTCCAAGGCATCCGAGCTTGGTTCCGCCGATCTGCTCCGGTTCAATGCCCAGGGCAGTTGTATTCATGAAAAGACTCATTACCTTCTTGTCATCCAGTGGCACAGTCTTGGGATCCATACCCGTGCAGTCCTGCAAGAACCTTATCATGGTAGGATCATCGTGTCCAAGAATATCGAGCTTTAGAAGGTTGTGGTCGATGGAGTGGTAATCGTAATGTGTTGTAATTGTAGCTGTGGTCATATCGTTGGCAGGGTGCTGAACAGGACAGAATGAGTTGATGTCCTCTCCAACAGGAAGAACTATGATTCCTCCCGGGTGCTGACCTGTACCACGTCTTATACCGGTACAGCCCTGAACGATTCTGTTTATCTCACTCTTTCTCTTACTTACTCCGATTCCGTCATAGTACTTCTTAACAAAACCGTAAGCCGTCTTATCCGCAAGAGAAGCTATGGTTCCGGCTCTGAACGTCTGTCCGTAACCAAAGATAACCTCTGTATATTTGTGAGCCTTGGACTGATACTCTCCCGAGAAGTTAAGGTCGATATCGGGCTCCTTGTCACCCTTAAATCCAAGGAAGGTCTCGAAAGGAATATCAAAGCCGTCCTTGTTCATCTTGGCACCACACTTAGGGCACATCTTGTCAGGCATATCACAGCCCGAGTTTCCGCCGTAAGCCTTAACCTCCTCGGAATCAAAGTCGGAGTACTTACAGTTAGGACATACATAGTGTGGGCTAAGTGAGTTAACCTCCGTGATTCCCGAAGTAAAGGCAACGAATGACGATCCTACGGATCCTCTTGAACCTACCAGGTATCCGTCCTCGTTGGACTTCCAAACCAGCTTTTGGGCGATGATATACATAACCGCGAAACCGTTCTTGATGATGGAGTTAAGCTCCCTCTCAAGTCTCTCCTTAACAATCTCCGGAAGCTCTTCTCCGTAGATCTCATGAGCCTTGTCATAGCAGATCTTGGTCAGGATCTCATCACTGTTTGCAATGACAGGCGCACACTTATCGGGACGAACCGGTGATATTGAATCACACATATCCAGGATCTTTCTGGTGTTGTCGATGACGATCTCTTTTGCTTTCTCTCCACCAAGATAATCAAATTCTGCCATCATCTCATCTGTGGTCCTCAGGAAAAGAGGTGCCGGCTCCTCATCATTCATACCCTTTCCGGACATGATGATGGTCCTGTAAATCTCATCCTCAGGATTTAAGAAGTGCGCATCACAGGTTGCGACAACAGGCTTATTCCACTGCTCTCCCAGCCTTACGATCTCCTTGTTGATCTCTCTGATATCATCGTCGCTGTTGATATCTTCATACCTTTCGGACTCAACCATGAAATGATTGTTGCCCACAGGCTGAATCTCCAGGTAATCGTAGAAGCTCACAAGTCTTGCAATCTCCTCAGGTGGTCTTCCCTCCACAACAGCTCCGTAGAGTTCTCCCGCACAGCAGGCACTTCCGATAATAAGTCCCTCTCTGTACTTGATGAGCTCGCTCTTTGGGATAAGCGGGAATCTTCTGAAATAATCTACATGTGATTTGCTGACAAGGGTATAGAGATTGACCCTGCCCAGCGTATTCTTGGCAAGAATAATGCAGTGATTGGGGCGAAGGTGCCTTATCATCTCAGGTGTTGGCTTTCCGAGGATATTGACCTGAGTAAGGTCCTCTGCTCCCTGCTCCTTGAGCATTGGTACAAACTTATTGAAAATAAGCGCAGTACACTCAGCATCATCGACAGCTCTGTGATGATGCCCAAGTACAATGTTCAGGGTCTTGGCAACCGCATCCAGCGTATGCTTGGCCTGCAGCGGGAAGAAATATCTTGAGAGCCACAGCGTATCGACGGTGGTGTAATCCGCATCGATACCAAGCTCCTCGCAGTTCTGATTTATAAAGCTTATGTCAAAAGAGACATTGTGTCCTACCAGTACCGCTCCCTCGCAGAACTCTACGAACTTCGGGATGATAACTTCCCTCGTTGGCGCACCTATTACCATGTCGTCGGTGATGCTGGTGAGCTTCTCGATCCTGTAAGGAATAGGAACCTGTGGATTGATAAACTCCGAAAATCTGTCTATTATCTCGCCGTTTTTGATCTTAACGGCACCGATCTCAATGATCTTGTTCTTGATGGGTGAAAAGCCCGTTGTCTCAATATCAAATACAACAAAGGTGGTATCATCGAGCTTCTGTCCCTTGTCATTGACAACTATTTCCTTTAAGTCATCAACAACGTAGGCCTCAACGCCCAGTACCAGTTTAAAGAAATCCTGCCTGTCGATAGGGGGCTCTCCGGCCTCTTTTCTGCGGGACTTCTCATCCTTATAAAGATCCTCCCACACGTGGTTGGCATCGGTAAGAGCCTGAACAACGCCGTGGTCTGTGATGGCAATACCCGGCATTCCCCACTTGTAGGCCTGCTTTACAATGTCTTTTACCTCGGAAACTCCGTCCATATCACTCATCTTGGTATGGCAGTGGAGCTCTACTCTCTTCACATCAGCGTTGTCAACTCTCTTGACTGTAAAGTCAGGAATCTTCTTGACGCCGACAACGGACTGAATAGAGAGTTCGTGATCAAATCTGTCAATTGCAGCAATTCCCTTGATCTTAACAAAAGCCCCCATCTTGATGCTCTTTGTTATATCAGGTACATCTGCAGTATTTACGAACATCTTGACTGCGATGGAATCTGTAAAGTCAGTCACCGCAAAGATGAGAATGGTCTTGTCATTTCTGATGTCTCTCTGATCCCACTCGATGATCTTACCGTGAATGGTGACTTCACCCAGCTCGCCCATAAGATCAACAAGCTTCATAGCTTCATCATCGAAATCTCTTCCAAAGAGAACATCAGGATTATCGGACCTCTTGTAGCTTCCGCCGAAATCTCTTTTGCCAAAGGATTTCTTCTCGCCCTCTTTGGGTGCAAATGAGGATGCCTTGCCCTCGACCTTGGAAGGGCTACTCTGCTTGGCTGTTTCAGAAGCTTTTGCTTCCTTGGCCGCTTCTTTGGCAGCTTCCTTCTCTGCCTCCTTCTCCTCCATAGCCTCAAGCTTTTTGACCATCTTGGCTGACTCTTCGGAGTAATCGGGTTCTTTATCGTCTTTTTCAATTTCTACAAATTCAGGTGAAAGAACTACAGAAAGGCCGCACCTTTCGTTGAATATCTTGGACAGTACACGGATCAGGTCAGGGGCCTTCTTCTTGCCGACAACGCTGTCCTCAAGCTGCATGATGACATTGTCCTGATCGGGGTACAAAAAAGAAGCCGAGCGAAACAGACTATACTCCATATGGTCATAGTCTTTAAGCTCGAGCTCAATGCTCTCTCTGTATATATCAAGAAGATTCTCCGGCGTGTACTGGGCCGAAAGAGAAAACTTCTCATAGATCTTGATGGTTATATCCTGATTGCCAAACAACTGCTTCTTGATGCTGTTCTCGGTCTTTATGATATCTGCCTTGTCAATGAGCTTGTTGCTGGCTATATAAATCCTGATAAAATCCTGTTTCCTGGTGGTGGAAACCTTTACAACTTCAGTCTGCCCCATGATATCGCCGGTGTGTTCATCCAGCTTGAGGGCAGGAAATACTTCAAAAAAACTCTTCCCCATAAAAACCTTTACCTGGGCCAGTTATCAAGCTCCTCTTTAAGGGTAGCCAATAGCTGGTCTTCCTTAACCTTCTTAACTACTTCTCCGTTCTTGATAAGCAGGCCTTCTCCCACGCCGCCTGCTATTCCGATGTCTGCCTCCTTGGCTTCTCCGGGGCCGTTTACTGCACAGCCCATAACTGCAACCTTGATATCAAGGTCATACTTCTGAACCATGGTCTCAACTGCGTTTGCAAGGCCTATGAGGTCAATCTTGGTTCTGCCACAGGTAGGACATGATACAACCTCGATTCCTCCGCTTCTCATTCCGAGAGTCTTAAGGATCATCTTGGCTGTCTTGATCTCCTCAACAGGGTCACCTGAGAGCGAAACTCTTATGGTATCTCCGATGCCCTTATTTAAGATGATGCCAAGTCCGATTGATGATTTGATGTTTCCGCCATAGACGGTTCCTGCCTCAGTGATGCCCACATGGAGCGGATACTGACATTTTTCTGCCAGAAGCTCATGAGCCTTAACACAGAGCATTACGTTTGAGGACTTGATGCTGACTACCATGTTGTCATATCCAAGATCCTCGATGATGCCGATCTTATCAAGGGCTGATTCAACAAGGCCCTCTGCTGTAACACCGCCGTATTTCTCCACAAGGTCTTTTTCCAAAGAGCCGCTGTTAACGCCGACTCTGATCGGAATATTCCTCTCCTTGGCGCAGGATACAACTGATGCGATCCTGTCTCTGCTTCCGATGTTACCGGGGTTGATCCTGATCTTGTCAGCGCCGTTCTCCATGGCAGCAATGGCCATCTTATAGTCAAAATGAATATCTGCAACAATAGGAATATGGATCTGCTTCTTGATCTCCGAAAGAGCCTTGGCAGCCTCCATTGTAGGCACGGTGCTTCTTATGATCTCGCATCCTGCCTCCTCGAGTCTCTTTATCTGAGCAACTGTCGCCTCCACGTCCTCTGTCCTTGTGTTGGTCATGGACTGGATGAGGATGGGATTACCACCGCCTATTACTCTGTCGCCAATATGAATAACCTTAGTATTATCTCTATATGCCATGGAAATTACCTCGTAAACTTTGTAATGTCATTGAACAGTACAAATACCATAAGTGCCAAAAGCGCCACCATTCCTATCATGTGAACGAAGCCTTCCTTCTCAGGAGGAACGGGCTTACCCACAATGACTTCGATGAACTGGAATACCAGTCTTCCTCCGTCAAGAGCAGGGATCGGCAAAAGATTCATAACTCCCAGGTTCACCGACAAAAGCACCGTCAGGGACAGCATTGTAAGGATGACTGCCGAGATTCCGTAGGGCTTAACCTCTTCGTAGGTATCATCAACCATCTTCACCATGCCCACAGGCCCCGAAACATCGTCCTTGGAAAGCTTGCCCTTTACAAGAAGCGCAAGGCTCCTGTAGGTGGTCTTGAAGTAGTATCTCACCTCGTACCAGGCGTACTTAAGAGCAGCCGGTCCCTCTATCTTGCCATACTCACCAAGATAGATTCCCATGTAATAGCGACCCTCATCTTCACTGTACTTGGGTAAAAGAGTGGTCTCGTATCTCTGACCGTCTCTCTCATACACGATGTCCATCGGACTTCCTTCAGCGAACTGTGAGATCATGGTCACTTCACCTGACATGTAAACCTTCTCACCATCTACGCTAATGATCTTATCTCCCGGGAGCATTCCTGCCTCAGCTGCAGCGGACTCATCAGTCATCTTGTTGATAACCGGGAAGTTCCAGGCTGAAAAGCTTACAAGAACCACTGCCAGGATATATGCGATTATAAAGTTTGCAAAAGGTCCTGCGAAAAGAGTTGCTATTCTCCTCCACACAGGCGCATTCAAAAAGGAATGCTCGTCATACCCTTCCTTCTCCTCAGCCACGGGATCCATGCCGTCAAATACGCATGCACCTCCGATTGGAAGGAGCTTGATACTGTAGAGAGTCTCTCCTTTTTGCTTTTTCCAGATAGTCGGTCCCATTCCGATAAAGAACTCGTTGACCCTTATACCGCCTGACTTAGCGATGATAAAGTGCCCGAATTCATGGGATGTTACCAGTACACCGAATATGATAAAGAAAATTATTACACTTACTAACATCAGATGTTGTACTTCTTTCCGAGGAAGTCGTAGGTCTCCTGCTCAGCTGCAAGAATAGCAGCAACATCAGGATTGTCCACCTTGTTATGGTGGCTCATGGCCTCCTCTATCATGCTGTAGATCTCAAGATATTTAATATCACCCTTTAAGAATCTCTTAACCGCCATCTCGTTGGCAGCATTGAAAACTGTGGGCATGCTTCCGCCGATACGGGCAGAATCATAGGCAAGCTTAAGTCCTCTGAAGGTGTCTGTATCAGGCTTTTCAAAGGTCAGGGAATAGAGTTCAAACAGATCCAGCCTCTTTTCCTGCATAGGTCTTCTGTCCGGGTAGAAAAGTGCATACTGAATAGGCAGCTTCATATCCGGAACGCCAAGCTGTGCTATGACTGCACCGTCCACAAACTGAACCGCGCTGTGAACAATGCTCTGCGGATGAACAACTACCTGAATATCATCGAGTGATACTCCAAAGAGCCACTTTGCTTCCATAACTTCAAGGCCCTTATTTACAAGGGATGAAGAGTCGATGGTAACCTTTGGTCCCATGTCCCAGTTGGGGTGCTTAAGAGCATCTGCTGCTGTCATGTTCTCAAGCTCCTGCCTTTTCTTACCCCTGAAAGGTCCGCCGCTGGCTGTCAAAAGAATCTTTTCAACCTTGTCCCTGGGCTCGCCGTTTAAGGACTGGAAAATAGCGCTGTGCTCTGAGTCCACAGGCAATATCTGTACATTCTTTTCCTTAGCCAGAGGCATGATGATGTGTCCTGCGCATACAAGGGTCTCCTTGTTGGCAAGAGCAATGTCTTTTCCGCACTCGATTGCCTTAATGGTAGGTCTGATTCCGATCATACCTACAACTGCAGTAAGTACTGTATCTGCCTCGGGAACTGAAACTATATCAAGAAGTCCATCCATACCGGCCATTACCTTGATGCCGGTATCTGAAAGCTTATCCTGAAGCTCTTTAGCCGCTGTTTCATCAAACATGCAGACGTACTTGGGCTTAAACTCGCGGACCTGTTTCTCTACTTCGGCTACACTTCTGTTAGCTGCAATTCCTACAACTTCGAGCTCTGAAGGGTTGTTTCTTACAACGTCCAGAGTCTGTGTTCCAATGGATCCTGTTGATCCCAGTAAAACTATCTTTCTCATATCTTCTTCCTTAACCTTGGGTTACCCCAGTACAGGCAGCATAACTGCCGCCAAAAAATAAATACATGGAATGACAAAAATAACGCTGTCAAATCTGTCCATTATTCCGCCATGTCCCGGAATAAGCGTTCCGTAGTCCTTGATATTGTGATCGCGCTTAATTCCTGATGCAAGAAGGTCTCCTATCTGGGAGATGATGCTTCCTGCAAAGCAGATGATCATAAGCCCCCAAACGGTAGATGGACTGTGAGTCTCATTCACATAGAGGATATATCCTATGATACCTCCGACGATCACAGAACCCAGGATTCCTCCGATCGCGCCCTCGATGGTCTTCTTAGGTGATAATACCGGTGCCATCTTGTGCTTTCCAAAGGCTCTTCCTGCAAAGTATGCGCAGGTATCGCACACCCAGGCAATAAACGGAACCCAAGCAAAGTATATGCCCAAATGCCTGATCCTGAGCAGATAGACAAAAGACATATTGACCGGCGCATAGATAAAGCAGAAGAAGCAAAAGATTGCCTGAGAGGCCTTATATTTCGGGAATGAAATCACATAGCAGACCATGATCAGGAAAAAGGCAAACATTATTGAGAAAATGTAATACCTGTAGTCCTTGACCAGCATCATCTGGATATAGTGAACCAGAATTGATGCATATCCGCAGGCTTCAAGCATATTGATCTTCTGTCCGTCCTTGTGAACTCCAAGTGCTCTTGTGAGCTCAAAAAACGCTATAAGTGACACTATCAAAAGTGCTGCCGAGAGTACGTACCCTCCCGGGATAAGTACTGCCGCCAGCACAATACCAATTACAATTCCACTGATAACTCTAGTCTTCAAGATTCCTTCAGTCCTCCAAACTTACGGTTTCTGCCGGCATAGGCTTCCACCGCCTTTTCAAGCTCAGCCTTATCAAAATCAGGCCATGCTACGGGAGTAAAGTAGAACTCCGTATAAGCACACTGCCAGAGCAGGTAATTGGAAATTCTCTGCTCATTGCAGGTCCTGATAAGAAGGTCCGGATCCGGAAGGAAGTTGGTATCTAAATTGTCTGCAATATCCTTCTCTGTAATATCCTCAGCACGCAACTCTCCGGTCTCTACTTTCGCAGCAACCTTTCTGACTGCCCTTGTGATCTCATCCCTGCTGCCATAATTGATGGCAATGGTAAAGGTCAGTCCGGTGTTGCCTGCAGTGGTATCCTCAAGCTCTTTTATAGCCTTTTGGATATCCTCTGAAAGCAGAGAGCGCTCACCGATAACACGGCAGCGCACATTGTTCTTCATGGATTTCTTTATACTGGTTTTTAAATAATTACGCAAAATCGTCATGAGGGCAGATACCTCTGCCTCAGGACGACTCCAATTCTCAGTTGAGAATGCGTAGACTGTAAGATATTTAATTCCCATGTCTCTTGCGACTACGAGAATGTCTTCAACAGCTTTTGCTCCCTGCATATGGCCGTAGTTTCTGGGCATGCCCTTAGCCTTGGCCCATCTTCCGTTGCCATCGAGTATGATGGCTACATGTGCAGGAATATTTGTATTTGCTTCCATAGATTATACCGTCATGATTTCCTTATTCTTCTCTTCTACAGCTGCATCGATATCCTTGATGAACTTGTCGGTTATCTTCTGGAGCTCATCGTTAAGATCCTCGATCTCATCCTCTGAAACCTCGGTTCCTTTGAGCTTCTTGAGGGCATCGTTGCCGTCACGTCTTACGTTTCTTACTGCAACCTTAGCGTCCTCACCCTTTTTGCGGATATCCTTGGTGAGCTGTTTTCTGCGCTCCTCTGTGAGCTCAGGGAAAACGAGTCTTATTACAGCACCGTCGTTGCTTGGTGTGATACCGAGGTCTGATGCCATAAGAGCCTTCTCAATATCCTTGATAAGTGTCTTGTCCCAAGGAGCGATCTGAATGATCCTGGCCTCAGGAATAGATACGTTTCCAACCTGCTGAATAGGAGTAGGTGTTCCGTAGTAATCAACCTTAATCTTATCGAGAACATGTGGATTAGCTCTACCTGCTCTTATTGATGCAAGATCATCCTTGAGATAATCAAATGACTTCTGCATTTTGTCGTTAAAGGTCTTAAGTCTCTCGTTCATACACATAACCTCCCCTGGTTAATTTGTTGTAACGGTTGTTCCGTTAAAATCGCCTGTTGATGCCTTAACAATGCTGTTCTCCTCCTGGAGAGCGAATACTCTCATAGGCATGTGATTGTCCCTGGCGAGTATTGATGCTGTCATATCTACAACCTGAAGGTTCTGCTCTATAACCTCATCGATTGAGATAGTGTCATATCTCTTTGCATCAGGGTTCTTGGCAGGATCTGAATCATATACTCCGTCAATAGCCTTGGCAAGAAGTATATAGTCAGCCTCAACCTCGATGGCCCTTAAAACAACTCCTGTATCTGTTGAGAAATACGGATGACCTGTACCACCTGCAAAGAACACTACCATATTCCTTGCAAAGTACTTGTTTGCTCTGTCCTTGGAAAAGAGCTTTGTGAAGGATCCGCACTCGAATGGAGTAAGTATATTGGTCATCATGCCTACACTTCTGAATATCTCGGATACATAGATGCAGTTCATGATTGTGGCAAGCATTCCGATCTGGTCAGCCTTGGTGCGATCGATGTTCTCACTGCTGCGACCTCTCCAGAAATTGCCTCCTCCGATAACGATACCTACCTGAGTTCCGTTATCTACAAGCTGCTTAACCTGAAGTGCAACCTTTCTGACGGTCTCCTCATCGAAGCCTGTCTTCTTATCACCTGCAAGTGCCTCACCACTGAGCTTTAATAAAATTCTCATATCTTCTCCATTATCAAATTATTTATTCTTAAGTCCCTCGAAGAACTCTGAAGGATTAACATCAGCGTAAGCCTGTGAGCACATACCCTCGATAACAGCACCATTGTTGATCTGTACTGACTGAGACTTGATATTGCCCATTACGATAGCTGTTGTATCAAGAACTACAGGACCGTGAACATCGATGTCACCCTTTACAGCGCCTGCGATAACTGCGCTTGATCCAAAGATGTTACCTACGATAACAGTGCTCTGGCCAACCTTAACGCTGCCCTTACTCTTAATCTCACCGGTGATCCTTGCTGACTCTGCATAAACTTCTGCTGCGTCTGAATCTCCGTTGATCTCGCCTGTAATGTTGAGCTTGCCGAGACACTTGATATTACCTGTGATCTTACCGATGAGCTCAAGTGAACCTGTTGTGGCAATGTCGCCTTTGACGATCATACCTTCGGTAATGCTGGCAACTTCATCTGTAGGTGTCTGCTGTTCGAAATCCATAGTTTCAATTCCCCCGTTTCTTGTTATCATTTCTGTTTCTGCATTTTTATCTGCAACATACTTGCCAATATGTGCAGGATTTATAGCCTCAAGTGCGTTCTTGGGCTCCTCGACCTTGATCTCTTCCTGAGTCTGCTCTTCGATTTTCTCTTCAAGCTCACGAACTTCATCCACGGTCTCAGAAACTTCTTCGATCTCCTCTTTTAACTCATCTATAGTCTCGACTGCATCTTCTGCAACCTCGTCTAAAGTCTCTGCTACATTCTCAGCAGCTTCAGTCTCCTCCACAGCATCCTCTTTTCTCTCTGCTGCCTCATCAAGCTTAATGTCGTCAAGGCGATTAAGCATGCTGTCAAGGTCTACAGGCTTGGGAGCTTCTACAGGTCCATTGCTGCCCTTGTTTTCAGCTTCAGGCTTGTCCTCAGGCATAAGAGTGTTTACAGCCTGTGAGAGGTCGCTTTTCAGCTCAGAAAAAAATCCCATCTAGATATCCTCCATTCAATCTTTTTTCGTTTAATTGATATGTTGAACCGGTAACGTATCCTCGGTTATCGGTACTATCACTGTGTCATCCATCGCCTGGATCGCTTCGATTATCTCAGGCAGTGCTTCTACCGTACTCTTTTTATCTGCTGCGTCGTGCATAAGTACTACGCAGTGTTTAAATCTGGGTACGTTGTTAACTATGTTGGCGTAGATCGTGTCTTTGTTGGCACCGGCCTTGTCATCACCCGCTGAAACGTTCCAATCAAAGAAGGTGACATCACTGCTCTCCAGATAATCAATCAGCTCATGCATATCCGCCTTGCTGACCGTGTTGGAGCTCCCACCGGGGAAGCGGTAAAAACCGGACCACACGCCCGTTGTCTCGTATAAGAAAATTCTTAATTTATCCGTATCTTCCTTGAACGAATCAAGAGAAGCATATAATTCGCTGTACTTGTGACTGTACGAGTGCATCCCAAGAGTATGCCCATCATTAACTATTCTCTTGTAAAGATCTGTATACTTGGCATTTGGTTTGCCACAGACAAAGAAGGTAGCCTTTACATTGTGCTGCTCTAATATATCGAGTATCTCGTCTGTGTACGTACTTGGTCCGTCGTCAAAGGTCAGATAAACATATCTGGTACCTTCTATATCCTCAGGATTCTGAGCGCCACTGACATCCACCGTGGCGTAGTCAACATCCATCCCTTCCGAAGTAGTCTCTACAATATTCGAATCTTCCCCATCCGGCTTTGCTTCTGTAGCCAGAATATCTCTCTCGCTGCCGAACTGCTCTCTGTACCACTCAAGATCCGCCATGCTCTTCTCATATTCAGTGTGAAGGCGGTCGTATCTGATGGCCAGAATAACGCATATACAAGTGGGAATAAGGCAGGCAGCTGCCACTGTAGTAATGATGAGTCTGCGCAAATATCGGATCCTTTTACTGTACTGCTTAGACTCCATTATTCCATCTCTTTCTTACTAATATGTAACCAAGGTATAGTATAGCATAGAATACCAAACACAAAAAGGTCTTTTGTTTAGATAACACGTGTGATTTCTTCTGCAATAGCGCCTGCTACAAAGAGCTTGTATTCGTATCTGCTATCCTGAACAGGCACGGAAATATGGAAGCTCTCAGTGCCCTCTTTATGAGCTATGGCAAAAAACACTTCGCCGGGAGTCGAGTCGTTGTTGGCAGGATCTACGTTGCCCATAGTTCCGGTAACTCCGATCGCTATATCTGCACCATAAGCTCTTTTGGCTGCAAGTGCCATCTCACGGGCAGTCTCCTCGGAGTACACTCCGAATCTCCCTATCACATCCGCAGGTACATTCTGCTTTATCTTGGCCTCGTTTGAATAGGTTACAAAGGCTCCCTTTAAAACCGCCGATGCACCTTCGGTGTCTGTCAAAAGAGATGCCACAAGACCAGAAGTGCAGCTCTCCATTGTCGTTATGGTGAGCTGCTCTTTTATTAAAGTATTCGTTATATAGCGGAACTTCTCCCGCACATTCTTTTCAAGATCAGTCATATCACATTCCCATTGCTATAAAAACAAACCTTAGGATAAATGCAACAAGCCAAGCAATAGCGCACTGCCATAAAACTACCGCAAGAGCATATAGTCCGCCAAGTTCTCTTTTTATGGCTGCAATTGCTGCTACGCAGGGTGAATAAAGGAGTGAGAACACAAGCAGTGTTGCTGCTGTAACAGCTGTAAGTGCATTCTCCACACCGCCACTAAAGAGAATATTCATGGTTGAAACAACGCTCTCCTTGGCGATAAATCCTGTGATAAGGGATGTCACAACCCTCCAGTCCCCAAGACCGAGAGGAGTAAACAAAGGAACCAGCACACTTGAAAGCGCAGCCATTATACTGGTTGAAGAATCTTCCACCAGATTAAAGCGAAGATCAAAGCTCTGTAAAAACCAGACTACAATTGTTGCAACCAGGATAACGCTGAAGGCCCTTGTGAAGAAGTCTTTTGCCTTATCCCATAGAAGCCTTGCTACATTCTTTGCTCCCGGCATACGGTAATTCGGAAGCTCCATTACAAAGGGAACTGCTTCGCCTCTGAAGATTGTGTTCTTGTAAGCAAGAGAAGCCAGGATTCCGACTGCTATTCCGAGAAGATATAAGAGCACCATTACAAGTGCTGCTTTGTCCGGGAAGAAAGCAGCTACAAAGAATGCATAGATAGGCACCTTGGCTGAACAGCTCATAAACGGTGTAAGGAGTATGGTCATCCTCCTGTCTCTTCTTGAAGGAAGGGTTCTGGTTGCCATTACTGCAGGAACCGTACATCCAAAGCCGATAAGAAGAGGCACGATACTTCTTCCCGAAAGACCGATTCGCCTAAGGAGCTTGTCCATAAAGAAGGCTACTCTTGCGATATAACCGCTGTCCTCCATAAGTGAAAGGAAGAAGAACAATGTAACAACAATGGGCATGAAGCTAAGAACACTTCCGACACCGTCAAATATTCCGTCAAGCACAAGTCCCTGTATAGTTGCATTGACATGAGCTGCACCCATTCCGGCTTCCGCAAGGCCCTTAAGGTAGTCAACTCCCATCTCCAAAACGTCCTGTAAAAAAGCGCCGATGACATTGAAAGTCAGATGGCATACCAGGAGCATTATCAGGATAAAGCATGGAATTGCTGTCCATTTTCCCGTAAGTATCTTATCTATCTTCTCTGAGCGTATTCTCTCCTTGCTCTCCATGGGTTTGACCACAGTCTGCTCGCAGACACGCTCAATAAAGTCATATCTCATATCGGCGATGGCAGAGCTTCTGTCCATTCCGCTCTCATCTTCCATCTTCTTTATGATCTGACGGATCATTTCTTTTTCATTCTCATCAACAGCGAGCTTCTCCATTACGATTTCATCGCCCTCGATGACCTTGGTGGTGGCAAACCTCAAGGGAAGTCCAGCCTTTTCTGCATGATCCTCAAGTATAGCCTCCACTGCATGGATTGCTCTGTGGATTGCTCCGCCGTGATCGGTCTTAGAGCAAAAATCCTGCTCCATAGGCTTTTCCTGATACTGAGCAAGGTGCACGGCATGACGCACAAGCTCTGCCACACCCTCATTTTTGGAAGCGGAAATAGGAACCACAGGTACGCCAAGAAGCGCCTCCATTTTGTTGATATCAATGGAGCCGTTATTGCCTTTCACCTCGTCCATCATGTTAAGAGCAACTACCATGGGTACTCCCATCTCGAGAAGCTGCATGGTAAGATACATGTTTCTCTCAATGTTCATGGCATCTACGATGTTGATGATGGCCTTTGGTTTTTCTTCAATTACAAAGTTTCTGGATACCAGTTCCTCTGCACTATAAGGAGACATGGAATAGATTCCGGGAAGATCCGTAACAAGAGTATTCGGAAAGTCTCTGATGGGTCCGTCCTTGCGATCTACGGTAACGCCCGGGAAATTTCCAACGTGCTGATTGGCACCTGTAAGTTGGTTGAAAAGAGTGGTCTTGCCACAATTCTGATTTCCCACAAGAGCAAAGGTCAAAAGAGTACCGTCAGGAAGCTTGTCCTTATCGCCCTCTACGTGATATTTGCCGTCCTCGCCAAGTCCGGGGTGCTCTGAACTTACTATCTCTTTTATTCTCTCATGCTTGTTGGTGCGCTCTATTATCGGCTCAATCTCGATCTTCTCTGCATCAGCAAGACGAAGAGTAAGCTCATAACCGTGTATCTGAAGTTCTACAGGATCGCCAAGAGGCGCATACTTAATAACAGTCACCTCTGTTCCGGGAATAACTCCCATGTCCAAAAAGTGCTGTCTAAGCGCGCCTTCTCCGCCGACGGCCTTAATGACCGCCGACTGACCAATCTTCAGTTCTTTTAAATTCATTATTAATCCATCTCCTTAAGAAGTCTCTCAGCTGCTGTGAGTTTTACGCAAACTGTGAAGATGAGCATAGCAAGCTTAAGATCCGGCAAGCTTGGAAGTGTCGGAGCAATACGGATATTGGAATCATGAGGATCCTTGTGATATGGATATGTGGCACCGGCTCCGGTCATGGTAACACCGGCCTTCTTAGCTCTGTCAACAGCAGCCTTGGCACATCCTTCAGGTGCATCAAAGCTGATGAAATATCCTCCCTTTGGCCTTGTCCAGCTTCCTACTCCGTAAGGAGCAAGTTCAGTATCAAGGATCTCCAAAACAGCCTCGAACTTAGGTCTTATGATTGCTGCATGCTTTCTCATGTGTTCCTTGAGATTGTTGATATCTCCGTTAAAGAATCTTACATGACGAAGCTGGTTAACCTTGTCATGTCCGATGGTCTGATATGTAAGCTGAGCCTTGATCTCCTCCAAGTTGTTAAGAGATGTGGCAATGGCAGCAATTCCGCTACCGGGGAAGGTGATCTTGGAAGTTGATGAGAACTTGTAGACCATATCCGGGCTTCCTGCTCTCTTACACTCCTCTAAGATTTCTATAAGGTAATCCTGATCGTCATCATAAAGGTGGTGAACTCCGTATGCATTGTCCCAGAAGATACGGAAGTCTCTTGCTGCGGGACGAAGACGTGCAAAACGTCTTACAGTCTCATCAGAATAGGAATAGCCCTGAGGATTTGAATACTTAGGTGTGCACCAGATTCCCTTGATGGACTCATCAGATGAAACGAGTCTCTCTACCTCATCCATGTCAGGACCTGTAGGTGTCATCTGTACCGGGATCATCTCGATTCCGAAGTATTCAGTAATTGCAAAGTGTCTGTCATATCCCGGAACAGGGCAAAGGAATTTAACCTTATCAAGCTTGCACCATGGAGTATTTCCCATAACACCGTGTGTATAAGCCCTTGATACGGTATCATACATAACGTTAAGTGAAGAGTTACCATATATAATGATATTCTCCGGCTTGTTCTCCATCATTGCACCGATGAGAACCTTGGCCTCATGAATACCATCCAAAACGCCGTAGTTACGGCAATCTGTTCCATCCTCGCATGAAAGATCCGCCTCTGAATTGAGGGCATCCATCATACCCATAGAAAGATCAAGCTGTTCTCTGCATGGCTTACCTCTTGCCATGTTCAGATTCAGATCCATCTCCTGATACTTCTTGTACTCGGCCTTGAGCTTAACAATTTCCTGCTCAAGTTCCTGCTTGTTCATCTCAACATACTTCTTTGTACTGCCTTGAACCTGGGACATCTTTTTCTCCTCTCAAATTCACCACGTTAAATCGCTGATTTCTTCAATAAAATATAACGCAGACTTGAAAAAGAATCAAGGTATACAATTATACAAAATTAAATGAAATTAAGTTTTAAACGAAATAAAAATCATTGAAATAATTTTGCTATTGTGTTAAATTTTTAACTCGGTTGTATTTAAGGAGGAGAAATAATGTACAAAAAGAATCTAATCAACTTGTGCGCTGTTACAATCGCCATGTCTATGGCATTTGCTCCTGCTGTAACAGTATGCGCAGAGGATACTCAGTATCCCACAACAACAGAAACCTGGCAGGAAAACACAGGTGAAACCACCATTCACAACGGTGATGTCATCAACGATGGAAGCCAGAACTCAACAGTTTACGCAGAGGGTGAGGGGACCCTTGTCGTAGAAAACGGTAATTCTTTAAATGTCAATGATAGCTGGCGCACCATCTCAAGCCACACAAACGGAACAGCTGTCCTTAACGGAAACGGCGAAGGTGCAAGCGGTGCCGGAGCATTCGTAAACGGTACCACTGTTGTAAGTGGAGACATTACAGCCAGAACCGGAGCAGGTCTTAATGCCACAGGTGATAGCTACCTTATAGATGGCGGCAATGTATCAGCAAATGCTTCAGGTATAACAACAGATGGAACATCTACCATTATTGTTAATGGGGATGTAAACGCCAATACTACCGGTATCAAAGTAACTGTCACACAGAACACACAGGCCGGCAAGACACACATCTGCGGATGCGGGGATAACTGCGGAGCCGGTGATAACTGCTCATGTCCTGACAGAGTTGATGTGACAAGCGATGGAAACAACAAAAATCTCATCGTAGTTGAAGGCACAGTAGATGCTCCTGTTGGAGTAAGTGTTGAGCTGAATTCTGCAAAAGATGATCAGGGTAATGCATTATATCAGTTATCAACTGATGATCTTCCTACCATCGTTGTTTACGAACTTGCAAATGATACCATCGTTGCAAAGACAGCCGATGAAAACGGCCAGATAGTTGAGGATCCTTCACTTGAGGAATATCTCAGAAACAATATCCAGTATATTGTAAAGAACAACTCTACAGGTATCATCACCGTAAACGATGGTCTTAAGCAGACAACAGTAACCAAGATTTCTTACGATAAGAACGCAAATAAGTCAACTGCACAGGAGGCACTTCTGACAACAACACTTCAGAATGCTTTCACAGTAGCTGTTAATGCCGGTTATGAGCTTACAGCAGGTAGCAATGTAGAGATCACTCCTAACGGCGACGGTACATACACAATCAGACTTACAAACGGCAAGGGTGGAATCACTCTTTCAGCAAGACTTATAAATGTATCATCTCCCGCTGCTTCTTATGAAGAACATCAGGACTCAGAGGAGACATTTGAGCCATTCATCTTTGCAACATTCACAGTAACAAACAATTCACTTCCTGACGTTCTCGGTGCATCAAGAGACGGTGGCATGGCTACAGAAGTTGTTGATTATGCATCAAGACCTGTTGTAAAGATTGCAGGCGGTCCTCTTACAGCATTTGAGTATAAAGAGGCCTTCATCAGAACAATGAAGGAAGCTCCAAAGAATGCCATCGTAAGACTTGAGACTTCAATCCCAAGCTGCTTTGACAAAATGATGATGGAAGCACTCGCTGAGAGAAGCGACATTCTTCTTGAAGTAGTATTCCCTGTAAACGGTGAGAAGGTCACAGCAACTGTTCCTGCCGGATACGATGTAATGAGCCTTCTTGACGAGAACGGATATTGCGGTTTCTTAAACCTTCTTGCAGTATTCGGAAACAGCGCTCAGTAATACGAAATCAATAAACAAACTATAAAGAGGTAGCAGCAAAGCGCTGTTACCTCTTTTTTTATGTTATAAATAACGCGCGAGAAAACCCCTTCCGAAGTTCCGAAGAGTCCCGAAGAGTCCCCGAAGAGTTCGGTTGTGGGATGAATCGCTTTACTCGAACCTTTGTTCGTGATAGAATAAGCATATCGGACGTTGAAAACTGTATATATGAGGTTGCACCACGAATCTAATAAACCAAGAACCTGTGGTGCGTAAAATATACAAGGTGTTTAGTTCCCAAGCGCCACAAGCGCATATATAACACTTAAAGTATGCCGAAGGGATTTCCCGACGGAGTAGCGGCACCGTGAATGTGCCTTACTATACCGTAAGGTATTGTAGAAACCATTTCCGATAACATCGGTGATGGTAGTTCATTTAGTTAGTAAGCATACCACTTCTGAGCCTCTCGTGAATGGGAACATATCCACGGGAACAGCTCTTTTAACCTTGTATCCTCCCTTGGTAATGAGCTTAAGATCATTGGCCAGCGAATCCGGGCTGCAGGATATGTACACTACCTTCTTGGGAGAAAGAGCTATCAGCGACCTGATAAACTCCGGCGTAGATCCTGACCTTGGAGGATCCATGAACACGAGGTCGACTTTATCTCCGGATTCTGCCATCTGTTGCATAAATACAGTGGCATCATTCTGATAGAATGTAATGTTCTTTACTTCATTGATCTTAGCATTGAGGATTGCATCTTTTACTGCATCCTTGTTAAGTTCAACACTGATGACCTCTTTTACATGAGGACTTGCTATAAGGCCGATGGTTCCAACTCCGCTGTAGCAGTCCATGGCAACTTCATCACCTGATAGATCAGCCATTTCGATTGCAGTCTTGTACAGCACTTCCTGCTGAATAGGATTAACCTGGTAAAAAGACTTCGGTGATATCTTGAACTTCATACCACAGCAAATGTCATAGATGAATCCCGGTCCATAGATAGGCTTTTCCTTATCTCCAAGGATCATGCTGGTCTGCTTATCATTTACATTAAGAACGATCGTGGTGATCTCCGGATGCTCTTTTCTAAGAGCCTTAACAAAGTTATTCTTGGACGGGAATACAGGTGACACGGTAACCAGTACAACCATGATTTCTCCCGTGTTCTTACCTATCCTTATCAGCACATGGCGAAGAAGACCGTATCCGTTGTCCTCATCAAAAGTCTTGATCTTGAAGGACTTAAGCATTCCTCGTATAGTTGCAATGATCGCATCGGCTTTCTGGTCTTCCAAAAGGCAGCTATCAACAGGCACAACCTCGTGGGAGCCTTCTCTGTATATTCCGGTTATAGGATTGCCCTTTCTGTCATGGTCAAAGACCGCATGAACCTTGCACCTGTAGTGCTCGGGACTCTCCATGCCCATGAAGGACTCCACCTTGCAGTATGGCTTTAAAAGCTCCGCAACATGTGCATGCTTTTTACGAAGCTGTGTCTCATAAGGAGTGTCGATCATCTGACATGCTCCGCACTTCTTAAACACAGGGCATCTGCTCTTAGTTGTTTTTTTCTCTGCCATATTTTCTCCTTTACGCAAAGAATAAGCAGGAGAAATAAATCCCCTGCTCTATTTTAAAATTTCTCGTTATCTTCAGTATCGCCGATCTTGTTCTCGAATCTGAGCTCCGGCATTTCAAGACCTGTGCCCTCTTCCTTAACCGCTTCGCTTCTTCTGCGGATGCGCTCTGTATTCTTGAGTTCGCCGTAATCCTTGTACTTGATACCCTCGATTCCCTGAGAAAGCTCTTTGGCCCTCAAAAGGTCACCCTTATTGATCCTGAAGGTGCAGACTATCTTGCTGCCCTTTCTGTCGAAGAGCCTCTGAAGAATTGATTTGTCCTGCCACTCGATAAAGTAAGAGATACGATGTGCCAAAAACCTCTCTTCGAGCTGCTTCTTGCTCTCTACGCTATATACCCTGCAGAAGGGTACTTCATTATTAAAGACCTGATTGTTCTGGATAATAGAAGACATATAAACCTCACTTTATTTTCTAACTAATATTAGATTATAACCCAGAAAGCGCATTCTTTCAAGAAACACAAGCAGTTTATGCTATACTTATTTTATCAAAAACATGGAGAAAACCTTATGTTCACTTTTGAAAAAACACTTCCCGAAAATGTCGGGATGTCCTCTAAAGCCATAAAAAATGTTCTTGAAAGACTGGATCAGAAGGACGTTCCGATGCACAGCCTCCTTATCATGAAGGACGATAAGCTGATCTTTGAAAAGTACTATGCTCCTTATACAGCTGATACTCTTCACAGGCTCTTTTCCGTAAGTAAGAGTATAACAGCCATGGCGATAGCGCTACTGCAGGAGGAGGGCAAGCTTTCCTTCGATGCTTCAATAACGGACTATTTCCCCGAATATACGGACGAGAACACTCATCCCTGGATCAGGCAGACCACAATAAGGAACATGCTCCAGATGCGCACCTGCCACGCTTCCACCACCTACAAGGTTGATATGAAATCCGACTGGGTGGAGAGCTTTTTTAAAGTTGCACCGACGCATAAGCCCGGGACCATTTTCCACTACGACACCTCCGCAGCCCACACACTGTGCGCACTTACAGAGAAGCTCACGGGAATGCCCATGCTTGATTATCTGAAGGAAAAGGCTTTTAACTATCTTGATTTTTCCGCGGATTCTTATATGGTAAAAGACCCTTTTGGAGTATCCATGGGCGGAAGCGGCCTTATGGCAACTCCTATGGATCTTCTTAAGATCCTGTATCTGCTTCACAAAGGCGGAACTGTTGTATGTAGCGATGGCGTAACGAGATCTCTTTTGCCAAAAGAGTTTGCTCAGGAAGCCACTGCAAACATCAGCGATTCTCTTCCCACAGCGCCTATCCCAAGTGAAGCACAAGGCTATGGCATGCAGATCTGGCAGAATGAGAAGGGCGGATTTGTGCTCTACGGAATGGGCGGTCAGCTCGGCATCAGTCTTCCTAAAGAGAACATGCTGATCGTGACCACTGCCGACACTCAGGGAATGGCCGGTGGAAATCAGGTTATCTACGATGCGCTTTATGAGAATCTCCTTGGAAGCAGCGCCGTAACCGATGATGGTAAAAGAGCTTACGAAGACCTGTTATCTTACGCAGAGAGCCTTAGAATTGCGCCGCCAAGGCTTCCTGAAAACTACGGCTATACTCATACAGGAGAAGATGCTCCTGCTGGTTATGGCGATCTTAACAGGGTGTATAAGCTTGCAGAAAATCCTCAGGGATTTGATACCCTAGAGGTCAGCTTAAATTCGGATGGTCCTTCGTTCCTGACTTTTACTTACAAGGATAAAAAAAAGGCATCCTCGCTTCCCGAGAATGCCCTTAAGCTCTACTTTGGTATAAATGATATGGCAGATGGCACTTTCCCCATCTACGACTGCAAATACACAGCCGGAGCCTTATGGTTTAGAAGAAATGTCCTATATATCAGGTTCCACCTCATAGGAGAATCGGTGGGTTCTGTCCGCTTTGAACTTTACTTTGGAAATGACGACCTCACTGTCTTTATGAAAAAAGTTGAGGAGACATATTTCAAAGAATTCGATGGCCACCTCTACGGCTGCTGATCAGAATCCCATGTAGACGCCGGGGATGTCGTCTTCCGTCAGATGGAAGTCGCTTCTGCCGGTGTCATTATCTGCAGTTTCCATCTTAACTACGTTTACATATCCGTCGTTGATCATATCCACCATGAACGGGACAATGTTTGGATCAAACTGTGTTCCTGAACCTTGCTGGATTTCCTCTATTATCTCATCTTTGTTAAGGTGCCTTCTATATACTCTGTTACTGGACATGGCGTCATAGGAGTCTGCAACGCCGACAATCCTTGCATAAAGCGGAATGGTATCACCTTTTAGGCCCTCAGGATAACCGGTTCCGTCATATCTCTCGTGATGGTAAAGAGCTGTCTCTCTGATTCCTCGAAGCGATGACATCTGCTTAAGCATCTTTCCACCGGCCACAGTATGGTCTTGAATGAGCTTTCTCTCTTCGTCTGTGAGCTTTCCGGGCTTATTTAGCACTGCATCGGGAACGCTAAGTTTTCCTGCGTCGTGGAGGAGTCCTGCATAGTAAATGTTCTGTACTTCATCCTCAGACAGACGCATTCTCTTTGCGATCTCCGCAGCATACATGGCCACTCTTCTGGAATGTCCCCTGGTGTAAGGGTCTTTTGCATCAATGAAACTGATGAAGGTATTCATTGACTGAAGGATGATACGCACGTCATTCTTCTGCTTCTCGCGGTAGTTCTTAAGATTGAAGTTTGATACAAAGAATCCTACAAACAGAGCTGCCCAGATAATGAAAGCTCCATAGATTATCTTGCTGAATACACCTCCTGAATTTCCGCTCTTATAGCCCCTGAAGCTGATCTGTTCCGGATAAAAGCTCTTCTGGGTGTTTAGTACTACTCCAAAGCTTAAGCTGTCCCCCTTGGAAAAAGAGAGATTATAAAACTCAGGGGTAAATA
Organism: Butyrivibrio sp. VCB2001; assembly: GCF_000423965.1. Lineage (NCBI taxonomy): Bacteria > Bacillati > Bacillota > Clostridia > Lachnospirales > Lachnospiraceae > Butyrivibrio > Butyrivibrio sp. VCB2001. Next base: position 62,101 of record NZ_AUIZ01000002.1, read on the forward strand.
TGAGCCTTCCTTTTTCTATGTTGGCCTCAACTCCCCAGAAATTGGTTATCTCAGTGTCCTTTGGAACTGTTATGTATGCAGCCCAGTTGCTGATATTGACATTGCTATCGTTATGAATCTCAAACTCATACTTAGCGATATAGCGGTTTCTGGTTAGATTTTCCTCGGATTTGGCCACAGAAGCATAGACACCATCAGAAAGCCTTGCTCCCGTAAGGCTCATATCGATGGCGTACTCTGAAGATACATTATTGTCTGCACATACCTGTTCAACCAAATATGCAGTTATCAGCGTGACAAACACTGCAAGAAATACCAGCAGTGTCTCTGTAGTCTTGTCCAGTTTCATAAAAACCTCGCATTCTTCTGCATATTAAATTATACAAAAAAAGCGCCTCTGTGTGAAATACAGATGACGCTTTTTAATGTTTTTTTAATTTTTATTTTGATTATCTCTGGATACGTCCTGAGCCGTCTCCGCCTGCAAGCTTCTTAACCTCATCAACTGTTACAAGGTTGAAGTCGCCCTCGATGGAGTGCTTAAGAGCTGAAGCAGCTACAGCAAACTCGATTGTCTCCTGAGGTCCGAATCCGTTTACGCAGCTGTAGATAAGTCCGCCGCCGAAGGAATCTCCGCCACCTACACGGTCAACAATGTGAAGTGCATACTTCTTGGAGAAGTAAGCCTCTCCGTCTGTATAGAGCATTGCGCTCCAGTTGTTGTCATTAGCTGAGATGGACTCACGAAGTGTGATAGCAACCTTCTTGAAGCCGAATCTCTCTGTAAGCTTCTGAGCAACCTCGATATAGCCCTCTCTGTTGAGCTTACCTGTTGTAACATCTGTTGAAGAAGCTGCGATACCGAATACATCGTTAGCATCCTCTTCGTTAGCGATGCAAACATCTACATACTTGCAGAGCTCTCCCATAACCTTGCCTGCCTTCTCCTTGCTCCAGAGCTTACCTCTGTAGTTAAGGTCGCAGGATACTGTAAGGCCGTGCTCTTTAGCCTTCTTACAAGCCTCAAGTGTGATTGCTGCAAGGCTGTCGCTTACAGCGGGAGTGATACCTGTGAAGTGGAACCACTCTGCTCCGTCAAAGATCTCATCCCAGTTGAAGTCTGCAGGTACAGCCTCAGCAATTGCTGAATGTGCTCTGTCATAGATGCACTTTGAACCTCTCTGAGAAGCACCCTTCTCGTTGAAGTAGATACCTACTCTGTCACCGCCTCTTGTGATCTTGGATGTGTCAACGCCGTACTTTCTAAGAGAGTTAACAGCAGCCTGTCCAATCTCATGTTTAGGAAGCTTTGTAACATAAACTGAATCAAGTCCATAGTTTGCAAGAGAAACAGATACGTTTGCCTCTCCGCCTCCGAATGTAGCCTCCAGGTGATCAACCTGAACGAATCTTAAGTAATTATCGGGCTGCAGACGCAGCATGATCTCACCAAATGTAACAACTTTCTTTGCCATAGCTTATTCCTTTCATATATAACTGTGTAAATAAATTTTTTTATTGTTCACTTAAATCAGTCGTTCTTAGCAAGGTGAACAGCAAATCCGCCAAAGTCATCAGCAAGATATGCAACCTTAAGATGATTATCTGCATCGTATGAGAAAGATGTCTCATCAAACTTAACGCCCTGTCTTCCAAGGTGATATACTGCTCTGTCGATGTTGTTGCAGCCGATAGCGATATGTCCGCATGTTCCGCGGCCCTTTGACTTCATAACCTCTACTGCTGAACCTGCAAATACAGAGGAATTGCCAACCTTCTTGGTAAGACCAAAGAGTGCATCAAACTTATCTGCAACAGACTCAGCAGCCTCTGCGCTATCCTGGTTGATACCGATATGCTTAAGCTTAAAGCCAAGCATTGCATTTACAGCATCTCTTGTCATTGCCTCGATCTCATCGAACTTGCCGGCTGAGATAAGGTCTTTTTTAACCATCCAGCTTCCGCCGCAGCAGAATACCTTGCCAAAGCTGAGGTAGTCATTTAAGTTGTTCTTATTTACACCACCTGTAGGCATGAAGTGCATCTTGGTATAAGGTGCTGCCATAGCTTTGATCTTGGCAATTCCGCCATTCTGCTCAGCAGGGAAGAATTTTACGCAGTCAAGACCAAGCTCAATAGCCTGCTCAACCTCACCGGGTGTAGCTGTTCCGGGAACAACCGGTACACCGATTGACTGAATATATTCAACGTTTGCTCTGTTAAAGCCGGGGCTTACGATGAACTTAGCGCCTGCAGCCTTAGCTCTGTCAGCCTGCTCAGCATTGAGCACTGTACCTGCACCAACGATCATCTCAGGGAATTTTGTTGAAATGATCTTAATTGCTTCCTCAGCAGCAGCTGTGCGGAATGTAACCTCTGCTGCAGGAAGTCCTCCGTTAATAAGTGCCTGAGCAAGAGGCTCAGCGTCCTTAGCATCGTCAATTGCGATTACAGGAACAATACCAATCTTATAAAGTTCTTCACAAATCTTATCCATGTTCTTATGCCTTTCTTTTATAAAAAATAATTACTGTGCTGTGCTCTCGTCGATATCTGTGAACTTGGAAGGATCAAGGTTTCCTGGATCCTGTCCGATGTAAGCTGAGATACCGCCGTCGATATAAACAACCTGGCCGTTGATGAAATCAGAAGCAGGAGAAGCAAGGAATACTGCAAGTCCCATAAGGTCTTCTGTTCTGCCCCATCTCTGAGCAGGTGTCTTTGAACGAATGAATCTGTCGAATGGATGCATTGATCCATCAGGCTGTTTCTCACGAAGAGGAGCTGTCTGAGGTGTTGCAATGTAGCCGGGTCCAATAGCGTTGCACTGGATGTTGTACTGACCATACTCAGAGCAGATGTTTCTTGTGAGCATCTTAAGTCCGCCCTTGGCAGCTGCATAAGCAGATACTGTCTCACGTCCGAACTCAGACATCATTGAGCATGCATTGATGATCTTACCTGATTTCTTCTCCATCATTGCAGGAAGAACTGCCTTTGAGCAGATGAATGGACCTGTAAGGTCTACGTCGATAACCTGGTTCCACTGCTCAACGCTCATCTCATGCATAGGGATTCTCTTGATGATACCTGCGTTATTAACGAGAATGTCGATTGTTCCAACTTCCTTCTCTACAGCTGCAACAAATGCCTGAACCTGATCTTCCTTGGTTACATCACAAACCTTACCGAAAGCCTTGATTCCTCTCTTCTCGTACTCAGCAAGTCCCTTGTCAACAAGTTCCTGGTTGATATCGTTGAATACGATCTTAGCTCCGCTCTGTGCATAAGCTACTGCATATGCAAGTCCGAGGCCGTATGATGCGCCTGTGATCCACGCTACCTTACCCTCAAGTGAAAAGTTCTTTAAAAAGTCTGACATTATATATACCCTCCTAAATAATAATATTTTAAGTTAACAGTGATATTCGCATGTCTCCACTGCGTTCTCGACATGCTACATACATTCGGAAATCGATCCGCATAAAGACGCGCATCTTCTTTCCTCATGTATGTTCGGTCTTCAAGGTCATGCAAATTATCATGTAAACATGAAATTTTCATGACTTTGAATCCCTATATCACTTCAGATCCTGCATTGCGCAGTCATCCATATCGTCGAAATCCTGGTTCTCTCCTACCATTCCCCAAATAAATGTGTAGGCCTGTGTTCCGCATCCTGAGTGGATTGACCAGCTTGGGCTGATAACAGCCTGCTCGTTTCTCATGATGATGTGTCTTGTCTCTGTAGGTTCGCCCATAAAGTGCATAACAAGTGCATCCTCAGGGATATCGAAGTAGAGATAAACTTCCATTCTTCTGTCATGTGTATGGCATGGCATTGTGTTCCATACCGATCCGGGTTTAAGCTCTGTCATGCCCATCTCAAGCTGGCAGGTCTCAACCTGACCGGGAAGAATGTACTTGTTGATAACTCTGTGATTAGCCTGCTCGAGGCTTCCAAGCTCTTTCTTGTTTTCATCCTTGATGATAACAACGCCTTCTTCAGGTGTTCCCTCTCTCTTAATGAGAACTGTGGGATATGTCTTGTGAGCCGGTGCGCTGTTGATGTAGAACTTGGCAGGCTTTGCAGAATCCTTGCTGGCAAAAGAGATGTCTTTTGCTCCCATTCCGATGTACATGCCCTGCTTATAATCAACCTCGTACTTCTTGCCATCGATGGTGATCACTCCTGCGCCACCGATATTGATGACACCCATCTCACGTCTCTGAAGGAAATACTCAGCTCTGAGCTCATCTCCTGCTGTAAGCTTCAGCTCTTTGTTAACCGGTACTGCTGAACCTGTAATGATCCTGTCTATATGACTGTAAACAAGCTTGATATCATCAGGCTGAAACAGGTCATCGATCAGGAACTCGCTGCGAAGTCTGGCTGTGTCATAGTACTTCTCATCCTTGGGTGAACATGCTGTTCTAAGTTCCATATAACCCTCCCGTTACTACAATTTGGATTTATGTTATGTAAATTACATTATCATCATAATGTAAACAATATTCATTTTCACTTCATTATTTCATCAAAAAGTTGCAAATCTTGACCATATGTAAGTGCTTTCATATATTTTACATTTTAACATGTACTAATAAGTTTTACATTGCAAAAGTTGCAAAAAAGAAACTTTTTCTAAATATTCCGCATATTGTCTATACACATACAAAATATAGTGCTAGAATTCAAAACTATTGTAACTGATTATTTCTTGTGAGGAGGAGACATTATGAAAAACAACGTGATCAGAAGAATTGTAGTAGGTATTGTTGCAGCAACCATGTGCCTTTCACTGGCAGCATGCGGAAACAAAGACGTTAAGCAGGAAGTGGCAGAAACCACAGAGCAGGTTACTGAAGGTGCTGAAGAGGTCAACGAAACTGCCGAAGATGACGGCGGCATGATGAGTGTAGAGGACCAGATCGAAGCAGTTCAGGCAACACTCACTTATATGGGTGGTCTTAAGACAGCTGATGATGCAGCTAAAAAGATTGAACTCTGCATGTTCAGAAACGACAACGGAGATATCATTTATATTCTCTCAGATGAAGGAACTCTCGATTACGGTATGTGGACAACAGAGGATGCACAGACAGCAGACGGTCAGACCTATGTCAAGCTCATCGGTGGTATGTCTGAGTACGGCTACTACTTCAATGATGACCTTGTTACAGGAATCATCGTTGATCCCGAAGGAAATGTCTATGACGCTGTTGAGCTCGATGAAACAGCATCAAGAGAGTATGTAAGCAAAACACTTGGTGGCTGATATTAGCCTACCCCCGAACTTAAAATAGTGCAAATAAAAAGGTGCTATCCCTGTTATGGGATGGCACCTTTTTTAATCACTTCAGTAATTATGCATTAACGATCTTGCCGAAGTCAGGCTTAAGTGAAGCACCGCCGATGAGACCACCGTCGATGTTAGGCTTTGAAAGAAGCTCAGCAGCGTTGCCGGCGTTCATTGATCCGCCGTACTGGATACGAACTTCATCAGCTGTAGCCTGGTCATAGAGCTTAGCGATGAGCTCACGGATAAGTCCGCAAACTTCTTCAGCCTGATCAGCTGTTGCTGTCTCGCCTGTTCCGATAGCCCAGATAGGCTCGTAAGCGATAACAAGCTTCTTAACCTGATCAGCTGTTACTCCGCTAAGATCCCATGTGATCTGTCTCTCGATCCATTCCTTGTATGTGTCAGCCTTACGAAGTGCAAGGGACTCACCACAGCAAAGGATTGGTGTAAGGCCTGATGCAAATGCCTTCTTAACCTTCTGGTTGATAAGGATATCGTTCTCGCCGAAGATATCTCTTCTCTCTGAGTGTCCGATGATAACGTACTCAACACCTGCATCCTTAAGCATAGGAGCTGAAATCTCTCCTGTGAATGCACCGCTGTCTACGATGTAGAAGTTCTCAGCACCAACGTGTACGTTTGTGCCCTTAACTGCCTCTGCTACAGCACAGATATCGATAGCAGGTACGCAGTAAACAACGTCTACGTCATCATTCTTTACAAGATCTTTAAGCTCTGCACAAAGAGCTACTGCCTCGCTGGGAGTCTTGTTCATCTTCCAGTTACCGGCGATTATTCTTCTACGTGCCATTTTGTAATCCTCCAGTTTTTATTCATAAGGAAGTTCTGCTCTCGGGCCACAGGCCCTCGCCAGAACAGAGTTCACACTAAGTTCGACAAAACCTCACTAAGTGTTCACGCTTTATCGTCAGCTGCATATACGCCGGGAAGCTTCTTGCCCTCAAGGAACTCAAGAGAAGCTCCGCCACCTGTTGAGATGTGGCTCATCTTATCAGCGTAGCCAAGCTGGTTAACAGCTGCTGCACTGTCGCCGCCGCCGATGATTGTTGTTGCTGATGTCTCTGAAAGAGCCTTAGCAACTTCCTCTGTTCCGTTTGCAAGAACAGGGTTCTCGAATACGCCCATAGGTCCGTTCCAAACTACTGTCTTAGCAGACTTAACAGCCTCAGCGTAAAGAGCGATTGTCTTAGGTCCGATATCAGCACCCTCTTTGTCAGAAGGAATCTTGTCAGCATCTACAACTGTTGTTGCAATGTTAGGGTTGTCGATAGGATCAGGGAAAGAATCGATACATACTGTATCAACAGGAAGAAGAAGCTGCTTGCCGGCCTTCTCTGCCTTCTCCATCATTTCCTTACAGTAGTCAACCTTGGTCTCGTCAAGAAGTGACTTACCAACTTCGTATCCCTTAGCCTTAAGGAATGTGTAAGCCATACCACCACCGATGATAAGTGTGTCGCACTTGTCAAGAAGAGTGTTGATAACGTTGAGCTTATCAGCAACCTTAGCACCGCCAAGAATAGCAACGAAAGGTCTTACAGGGTTCTCAACTGCATTTCCGAGGAAGTCGATTTCCTTCTGCATAAGGTATCCAACGGCGTTGTTTCCGCCTTTTTCCTTGATGTACTTTGTAACAACTGCTACAGAAGCGTGTGCTCTGTGAGCTGATCCGAAAGCGTCGCATACATAGTCATCAGCAAGGTCAGCGAGCTCTTTTGCAAAAGCCTCACCAGCCTCTTCAGGCTTAGTCTCCTCTTTGCCTCTGAAACGGGTATTCTGAAGAAGGATTACATCTCCCTCATTCATAGCCTCTACAGCGCCTGTTGCTGTAGGACCTGTTACGTTGTAATCACTGATGAACTTAACGTCCTTGCCAAGCTTCTCTGAAAGTCTCTTAGCAACAGGTGCAAGAGATTCCCCCTCGTTAGGGCCATTCTTAACCTTACCAAGATGTGAGCAAAGGATAACCTTACCGCCATCCTTAACCAGCTTCTTGATTGTAGGAAGTGCTGCTACGATTCTTGTCTCGTCAGTGATCTCACCGTTCTTTAAAGGTACGTTGAAATCGCAACGAACAAGTACGCGACGTCCCTTAACATTGATGTCATCTACGGACTTTTTGTTGAGTGACATATTTTTTTCCTCCTGGATTTTTATTTAAAAGAAATTCTTTTATTTTAGAAGTTTGATAAAAAGAAATGAGGTCCGGCCCATATGGACCGGACCTCGTTAAAGTCTATTTCGTATTTGAGGTTAATCAGCCAAGCTCTGCAAAGTACTTGATTGTTCTAACCATCTGTGATGTGTATGAGTTCTCGTTGTCATACCATGAAACAACCTGTACTTCGTATGTATCATCATCAACCTTGTTAACAAGTGTCTGAGTTGCATCGAAGAGTGAACCGAATCTCATACCAACGATATCAGATGAAACGATCTCGTCTGTGTTGTATCCGAATGACTCTGTAGCTGCTGCCTTCATAGCTGCGTTTACAGCTTCCTTAGTAACGTCAGCCTTCTTAACTACTGCGAACAGAAGTGTTGTTGATCCTGTAGGTGTAGGAACACGCTGAGCAGCGCCGATAAGCTTGCCGTTAAGCTCAGGGATAACAAGGCCGATAGCCTTTGCAGCACCTGTTGAGTTAGGAACGATGTTAACAGCACCTGCACGTGATCTTCTGAGGTCGCCCTTTCTCTGAGGTCCGTCGAGGATCATCTGGTCACCTGTGTAAGCGTGGATTGTGCACATGATACCTGACTGGATAGGAGCGTAATCATTAAGAGCCTTAGCCATAGGTGCAAGGCAGTTTGTTGTGCAAGAAGCAGCTGAAATGATCTTGTCGTCCTTTGTAAGAGTTGTGTGGTTTACGTTGTAAACGATTGTAGGAAGATCGTTTCCTGCAGGAGCAGAGATAACTACCTTCTTAGCGCCGGCATTGATGTGTGCCTGTGCCTTCTCCTTAGATGTATAGAAGCCTGAGCACTCAAGAACTACGTCTACGCCAAGCTCACCCCAAGGGCAATTGTTAGCATCGGGCTCTTTGTAGATCTTGATTGTCTTACCCTTAACTGTGATTGTTCCAGCCTCGTCGTCAGCTGTTACGTCATCCTCGTGTCCGAGATCTACGTAACGTCCCTGTGATGAGTCATACTTCAACAGATGTGCAAGCATCTTAGGGCTTGTTAAATCGTTGATAGCTACAACTTCGTAACCTTCTGCACCAAACATCTGTCTGAATGCAAGACGACCGATACGGCCAAAACCATTGATTGCTACTTTTACTGCCATTTTAAGTTCCTCCTAAAATGAATTTTATATGAGTTGCTGTTTCATAAATTATCTATCTTGATAAATTTTTATCAGCACCTACAATTCTATCCGACTTTTGCCCATAAATCAAGTGAGAATATTAAATTTATGCTAGATTATATAATAAAAAATTAGTAAACTGACGATATGAATTAATTGGATCTTTTACACTCAAATTTACGGAGAATCAAAATGTCGATTTTAGCAGATTATCACATGCACACACACAACTCCGGAGACAGCGACGCTCTAATGGAGGACATGATCAAAAGCGCTATAGACAAAGGGCTTAAGGAGATTTGCTTCACAGAGCACCAGGACGAGGACTACCCTACCTGCTACGATCTTCCGGAGTTTCCCTTTATCCTTGACGTTGATTCCTACAGGGATGAGTTTCTTCATTACAAAGAGCTCTATGCGGATAAGATAAAAATGCATTTTGGCGTAGAAGTCGGGATGCAGACTCAGGTCGTAAAAGAGAACCTCGAATTTGTCAAAAAGGGCGTCTTTGATTTTGTCATCGCCTCAATCCACCTTGTTGATAAAAAGGATCCCTACTACCCTTCTTTTTGGGACGGGAATACTCCCGAGAACATCTATAAAAGAACCTTTGAGCAAACCCTGGAAAACATAAAGCTCTTTACTGACTTTGATGTTTTGGGACACCTTGACTATGTCTCGAGATATGCGCCAAAAGGTGATACCACTTATAGCTATGAGCGCTTTGCAGATCAGATCGATGAAATACTGCTCTACCTTATAAAGAATGACAAGGGTCTTGATTTTAATTCAAAGCTTTTGGGGAATGATATATCTCTTTTGCCAAATCCTGTTCCCGAGGTTCTAAAAAGATATAAAGAGCTGGGCGGCAGAATCATAACCATAGGGTCCGATGCACACACACCACAGAAGGTTGCCTGCGGTTTTGAAAAAATGTGCGAAATCGCAAAATCGTGCGGTTTTGACGAATATTTCACTTATGAAAAGAGAATTCCGACTCCTCATGCACTTTAAGAGTGCACATATTTATAGTACAATTATTCTATATGGAGGATTCAAATGAAGCCTGAATTTTATGACAAGAGTAAACGTACTAACGTATATAACAGTGTTTATGTATATAAGATGATTTCTCTGATCATACTTGCTATTCTTACCATAGTCCTGGCTTTTTTGTTTCACAGGGACAAGGAGATCTTTCATCAGATTTCGGATAAGTCGACCCCCGCTTTTTTTGTGGTCGGCGGAATCTGCCTTGTTCTGTATGTCTTTTCCATTCTGTTTGATTTCTATATTCTGACCAAGACTGCTTCTATAGGAAGGCACCTGAACAAGATGGCGTATCTTGACCACTTGACAGGCCTTCCCAACAGATACAGTTGTGATCTTCTGATTGAAAGTTTTAATAACCCTCAGCGCCTTCCAATGGCCGGATTCATGCTGATGAAGCTTGGAAACCTCGATTCCACCAATGATGAAAACGGACATGACAACGGCAACTGGCTTATCTCCGAATTCTCAACCATCCTCGAAGATGTAAGTGCGAATTTCGGATACGTCGGTAGAAACGGGGGAAACGAATTCATCATCCTTATTGAGAACTGCGACAGCACTGCTGCCGATATGTTTTTACTTGAACTCACAAAGAGGATCCATGGCTACAACGAAATGAAAGTCGGAACACCTATCGAAGTCATCTACACTAAAATCCTTAACTGCGATGAACATGCAGATAGTATTTCCGACCTTATTTCCCTTGGCTACAAGAGGATCCGCGAGATGCCTCTAACACTTTCTTAACGTATGAGAAGAGATTTTCTTAGGAAAAAGAAAAATCTAATATCCTGTTTGCTCATCCTAATATTGGGTATTGTCACTGTCCTTTCCGGATGCGGAGAAGCAGATGATCCGGTGGCTGAGTTTTCAAAGTCCTCCGATCAGGCCGCTCCCGCTCCCACTCCCGATGTGGAAGTTCCGGATACAGAGCGCGTAAAGGGAAGCCGTGACAACACCCCTGTTTGTCTTGTGCCCGAAGCACCGGGCGAAGTCGTCTATGAAAACGAATACGCCAAGGTGGATGCTTCCAATATTTCCGAGGGCTACATTGTTGTAACCTACCACGGAAACTCTCCAAAGGTAAAGCTCCAGATCACAGGTCCGAAAGAAGTGACCTACACCTATAACATCTCCAGCATTCCCAAAGAAGAAGTATTTCCTCTTCAGCAGGGTAACGGCGAATATATGGTAAATCTCTTCGAGAACATCGAAGGAACCCAGTATTCACAGGCCTACAGCCAGATGCTTGATGTAAATATAACCAACGAGTTTTCACCTTTCCTTTATCCCAATCAGTACGTAAATTTCACCGACTCCAACGAGGCAGTTGCTAAGAGCGAGTATCTCGCCTATGTCTGTAACTCGGACCTTGAAGTAGTATCTGAAGTTTACAACTACATAATAAGTAACATCACCTATGACCACGAGGAGGCTGAAACCGTCCAGAGCGGATACCTTCCGGATGTGGATGAAGTTCTTTATACCAAGACCGGAATCTGCCTCGACTATGCAGCCCTTATGACCACCATGCTAAGAAGCCAGAGAATCCCCACCAGAATGGAGATCGGCTACGCAGGAACTGCGTATCACGCATGGCTGTCCACCTATATCGAAGACGTAGGCTGGGTAAACGGTATGATCGAATTCGACGGAAACGAGTGGTCGCTGATGGATCCGACCTTTGCTTCAAACACAAAAGACAAGACTTTAAAAGAGTTCATCGGAGACGGTTCAAACTACTCCGTAAAATACATTTATTGACAAGAGTTCATGATGGAGGAACTTATGGGCACTACAGCAAAACTTGGCAAATTAAAAAGTTATGAGATCTCAAGCTTTTGCAGACAGATGTCTCTGCTGCTAAGAGCAGGAATTGCGCCGGCTGACGGTATAGATATCCTTGAGCAGGACACCAAGGATGCATCCGCCAAAAAGGTTTACAGCGCCATCAGCAATGTTCTCCACAGCGGCGAAAAATTCCATGTAGCCCTCAGTATGAGTGAGGTCTTTCCTGACTATGTTGTCCACATGGTCACCATCGGTGAGGAATCCGGAAACATGGATACCGTAATGGAATCCCTGGCGGACTACTACGAGAGAGAAGAAAATATCGAGTCAAGCATAAGAAGTGCCGTGAGCTATCCGCTTATCATGGTATTTATGATGCTGATCGTCGTACTGGTGCTTATAACAAAGGTACTTCCCATCTTCGAGCAGGTATTTGCCCAGCTCGGTACCAGCATGAGCGGCTTTGCACAGTCTCTTTTGTCCCTGGGAAATGCCCTCAACAAATACTCCATTATCCTTGTGGTCATCCTTGTGATATTCGCAGCGTGTTTCCTCTACTTCTCAAGTTCTGCGGGAAAAGAGAATTTCAAGAAGCTCATGAGAAAATTCGGCCCCACAAGAAAGCTGATGCACGACATCGAGCTCGAGAGATTTGCCAGCGGAATGGTGCTCACGCTCTCCAGTGGTATGGATACCTACGAAGGCCTGGGCCTGGTTAAAAAACTTACCGGCGATGATGACATGAAGAACAAGATCGACCAGTGTAAAGAGCTCCTTCTCGATGGAGACAGCTTCCCTGAAGCCCTTGAAAAGACTGAAATCTTTACATCCTTCTATGCACAGATGGTCTCAGTCGGATTCAAGTCAGGCTCCATGGATCAGGCCATGAAGCAGGTTTCCGAGAGAATCGAGAAAGATACCGAGCGCAGGATTTACTCTCTCATTTCGGTACTTGAACCCACTTTGGTAATCATTCTCTCTCTCATTGTCGGAATGATCCTTTTGTCAGTAATTCTCCCGCTTATGGGAATAATGACCACCATAGGTTAAAGAGGTCTTAAATGGCTAACAGATTTGATAACGAAAAACACATTTTCACACTCTCTCCTGCATTTTACAGGGTGATCTCAGTCGCAATATTTGCACTTATTGTGGCTTTCTTCCTGATGGCTGTTGAGTACTCCGGAAGAAGCACCATTGAAAAGCAGCAGGAATCTCTTGAGAACGCCATTTCAAGGGATATTGTCCAGTGCTATGCCATAGAGGGAATGTACCCTCCAAGCCTTGAATATATGGAACAGCACTATGGCCTTACCTATGACAAGAACACGTTTTTCGTAGACTATCAACCCATTGCAGCAAATCTTTATCCTGATTACACCGTTATCCTGAGGTAACAAAAGCTTATGGAACAAACGACATTAACACCAAAGAAAAAAGACAAACATGTAATAGATTCTGTCTTTGTCATATGCCTTATGCTGCTCTTTGTTTTGTGCGCATTGTCGGTTATTGCCATCGGCGCAAGCATTTACCAAAAGAATGTCTCTGCAATGGCAAGTAACAATTCCCACAGGATTGCCAGTGCCTACATTACAGAGAAGGTAAGACAGGCCGATATAAACGGAACAGTACGGGTAAAAGAGCTTTTTGGCGAGAATGTACTTGCCATGAGCAAGGAAGTAAACGGCGAGCTCTACACCACCTATATCTACGACTTTGACGGGCATCTGATGGAGCTTATGGCAAGAGATTCGCTGGAAGTTGTATATCCCCAGTCAGGCCAGAAGATCATGGATATAAAGTCCCTCAAGATAGAAGAAGTATCAGACAGGATGTTTAGTATTGAAGTAGTACTTGAAGACGGAACCGAAGACTTTTTATACATCACAAAAAGAAGTACGGAAGGTAACTAATGGATCAGAGGAGTAATTCGCGCTTAAGTCTGTTCCTCATGGAACTAATAGTGGCAATTATGTTTTTCTCCCTTTCTGCAGCAGTCTGCGTAAGGCTTTTTGCCTCTGCCCATTTAATGGCTGAAACAACTGAGAATTTGTCAAACGCCACCATTTGGACCCAGAATCTTGCAGAAGCTTTTGAGGGCAAAAAAGGACGACTGTCTGATATGGCAGAGCTCTTTCCTGATGCTGTCATAAGCTATACCACATCGGATTCTTCCATGAGCGACGGAAGCCTTGTTCTTCTCTTTGATGAAAAGTGGAATCAGGTAAACGGTCTTGCAGATGCCTCCTATGTTGCAAACATCAGCATCACCACGGAAGATGCAAGTAAGGTTTATTCGGATGTATCAGACTATGGAGCCTCTCTTATCGGAAAGGCTGCAGTAGGCGAAATTACAGTTATTGATATAAGAGGTTTGGAGGAACTTACTCCTGAAGTCCCTGTCGATTCTAAGAGGATCATAATGTCAGTAAGTGTTGACACTTACCTTGGAAAGGAGGGCAGATGATATGAATAAACCATCCGGCGGCTCTCACATAGGCAGTGCTTCCATCCTTCTGATATTTACCGTGCTCAGCATAATCTCTTTTGCCACTCTTACACTGGTAAATTCAAAAGCAGACTACAATTTAAGCAATAATCTTACCGAGAGACAAAAACTTTACTATGAAGCCTGTCATAAAGGAAATGCCTTTGTTGCAGCGGTAAATTCAGGCTACTCTTCAGGTGTAGAAGATGGTATAATGAAAGAAAGTGTACCAATAACCGATAATCAATCTCTGGATATCGCCATAGATGTAAATAGCGCAAACAACTCATCCAATTCAGACAATACGCTGTCTATTATCCAGTGGCAAATTGTAAATCACGGCGATTTCAATTATGACAGCACTCTGCCGGTACTGAAATAATGAATGTGATTTTCAAACAATTTTCTCAGAGACTTTATCAAATTTTAATTATTTGCATGACGATTTAACGCTCACAAACAGAATTACGTGGTACAATAGATTATGTACCAATAATAATTCTCAAAATGAATTTGCATTTTTCTTACGCAACTAAAAATACTTATTGGAGGTTCAATATGGGAAAAAGAATACTCATTACAGATGACGCCGCTTTCATGCGCATGATGCTCAAGGATATCCTCTCAAAGAATGGATATGAGATTGCCGGCGAAGCAGAGAACGGAAAAGTCGCAATCGAAAAGTATAATGAGTTAAAACCCGACCTTGTAACTCTTGATATCACAATGCCCGAGCTTGATGGTATCGGAGCCTTGAAGGGAATCAAGGCTGCAGATCCTAATGCAGTTTGTATCATGTGTTCTGCTATGGGACAGCAGGCAATGGTTATTGAATCTATTCAGGCAGGAGCCAAGGACTTCATCGTTAAGCCTTTCCAGGCTGACCGTGTTCTCGAGGCAGTTAAAAAAGCTATCGGCTAAATCCGCATAGCTCTGATAATCTATGATAAAATAAAGGAGCTGCAACTATTTGCTGCAGCTCCTCTTTTCATGACTAAATTTATCAAATCTAAGGTTAAGACATGGCACATATAAATGATTATATTCTCTGGAGAGGCGACCTTACCTTTTCCGAAAGAGAATTTAAAACTGAAGACAACCTCGTATTTTCCGAGCTCATTTATATAGACTTTAAGAGCGTTTTAACGGACGGGCGTTCCATGACCATTGAGCAGGCGGTAAACGAGCTGGACTCTAAAGGTCTTTTAAAAAGTACAAGAGCAGGCGCAGGAAAAGAAGATCTGGACTTTGCCAGATACTGTGCTGCTTGTGCAAGGTACAAAGACATTTGTCTCTATGATTTTCAGGATATCTATGACAGCCAGGACAAACAGTTCGCAGCTGTAACTTATAAAATCCCAAACGGCCCTACGATAATTGCCTTCAGGGGAACAGACTCCACCATCATCGGATGGAAGGAAGACTTCATGATAAGTTACACAAACGTTCCCTCTCAGGACCTGGCACTCTCCTACGCCACAAAGCATGTGGACGAAGCAGAGGGAAATGTTATAATCCTGGGCCATTCCAAGGGCGCTCATCTTGCGCTCTACGCTGCTGCCCATCTTGAAGGCTCGCAGCAGGATAAACTCCTTCATGTTTATATAAACGACGGTCCCGGTTTTTGTCCCGATATTCTGGACAAATCCCTTATCTACAGGATCCTTAGCAAGATCACCAAGATTACTCCCGAATACTCAATTATTGGTAGGATCTTTGAGCCCCCGGCAGGCGAGAGCGTAATCATAAAGAGCTCTGCCAATCCGCTGATCCAGCACAGCATACAGACCTGGGTCCTTGATTCAAACGGCCCTGTCATGTGCGATGACCATGCTCCGGAGAGCCATCTTTTAAACGATCTCATCGACAGATTTGTTGAGGGGATGGATATGTCCGCAAGAGAAAAATTCGTTGATACTCTCTTCGATTCCATGTCTGAGACAGGGGTCAGTACCATAAAAGAGTTCGCTTCCCTGGGCCCTTCGGCCTTTGAGGAGCTGATCATGAAGATGGCCGGAAATGACGCTCTAAACCTCAGAAACAAGGCCAGAAACATCAAGAAAGAGGATGATGACTCCAAGGGTCTTTTTGTCAGGATTTGGGGCCTTATAAACAGAAAACAGCTTATCAGGATCGGACTTTCCTTGTTCCTGTCCGCTCTTTGTTTTGCATTTCCTGATTTCGCCATGGAATCCGTGGTGTTTCTCGCACTTCTCATAGTCTGTGTCTATGAGCTGGTCCTTACCATCAAGCACCTTAGAGATTCAGGACTTGAATTTCGGAAAGAGCGGCCAAGAGTTATCATGTGTATCATACTGCTGGTTCTGACATCAGCCATCATGATAAAGCCCGATGCCCTATTTGTAATATCCAGCATGATAATCGGAGTTGTGCTCCTTACTCTTGCCTATCAGAACGTTATCAATTTCAGGAACCAGACCAAGGTATTTGACCGCTTCAGGTCATCGTTCGAAGGCATTGTAACGGTGTTCCTTGGAGGATATATTCTGGTAACTCCGGATATCAAAAACAGCTGGTACATGCTCTCTTGTGGCATGCTTCTTTTGATCGATGCGATATTTGAGATTCTGAAGATGCTTCGCGACAGACATAAGTGAAAGAATTTCAGTGAGTCACCGGGGACGGTTCAGTTTGACTCATTGCACGCAATGAGTCAATGGGGACGGTTCTCTTTGACTCCCTCCTTCATGACTCACAGCTTAGGAATTGTATGCCTTAGTAAATGAATATCAATGGCCTTTCGCGGCATATCCTCGCAAAATGCGTGCTGCGGTATTCCACGGTGCCATTGACATTCATTTACTAAGGCATTTTTTGTCACTAAGCGGGTCATGAAGAAAAGCGAGTCCCAAAACTTTTTGTCTGCCGATTTTTCTATACCATGCGATGAGTTTGCCTGATATATATAGAAAATAAATTTGCACAAAAACTTTGAATGCCTTTAATTCTATACCCCATGCTTACTTTTACTCATATATATAGAAATCTGCTCTGGCTCGCCAACGACTTTCCATACCCCAAGGCAACTTTTTAAGCTATATAGAGAAAAATCAAGAATCAAGCTTTTCGATCCTCTGCATTTTCCATACCCCAATCCAAGTTAGATTCACATATATAGAAAATCTCAGATTCAAAGATTTTCTACGCCCAGAACGTACTTTTCACAATATAGGTAGAAGGAATTTCCTGCAAAAAATAAAACACCTCTTTTTTTCTACGCCCAAGGACAACTTTTTGGGATATAAGTAGAAATCACCTCAGGGCATTCTACGCCCACAGGGTACTTTTGTACGTATAGGTAGAAAAATACCCCTTATGCAAGCCCCGCTTAGTGACCATGATGCACATAATAAAACCGGAGTCAAAGGACAGTACGCTGGGCGCCGCTTTTTGGCGCCCGGGCAGCCTTTGGCTCCGGTTTTATTATGTGCTACAATCCCTAGGCAGCGGGGCATAAATAACCTCTGCGAGGAGTCAACATAACCGTCCCCATGACTCCTCGGGAGTCAAAGAGAACCGTCCCCATTGACTCATTTTGCGTCAAAGTGAAACGTCCCCGGTGACTCAAATGAAAAGAAGGTCAGTGAGTCACTGACCTTCTTTTATTTAAGCTGTCTCGGATTTCATTCCGGTGTAGAGCTGGTAGTACTTCTGCTTCTTAGCAATAAGTTCATCATGTGTTCCCTGCTCTATTATGCGACCGTGCTCAAGAACTATGATACAGTCTGAGTTCTTGACTGTGGAGAGCCTGTGAGCGATGACAAAGGTTGTTCTTCCGCTCATAAGCTTGTCCATACCATCCTGTACAATCTTCTCTGTTCTGGTATCGATGGAGGAAGTAGCTTCATCCAGGATAAGAACCGGAGGATCTGCAATGGCTGCTCTTGCAATTGCAAGGAGCTGTCTCTGGCCCTGGGAGAGGTTTGCACCGTCTCCTGTGAGCATTGTGTTGTACCCGTCAGGGAGCCTCTTGATGAAGCTGTGGGCATTGGCAAGCTTGGCTGCTGCCTTGACCTCTTCGTCTGTGGCATCAAGTTTGCCATATCTAATGTTCTCCATAACGGTACCTGTGAAGAGGTGCGTATCCTGAAGAACTATTCCAAGCGACCTTCTAAGGTCTGCCTTTTTGATCTTGTTGATATTGATGTTATCGTATCTTATCTTACCATCCTGAATGTCGTAGAATCTGTTGATAAGGTTGGTAATGGTGGTCTTTCCTGCACCGGTCGAGCCTACAAAAGCGATCTTCTGTCCCGGCTTTGCATGAAGAACTATGTTGTGCAGAACCATCTTCTCATCTGTATATCCAAAGTCGACATCATTAAAGGTAACATCACCTTCCATGGGCTGATAGGTTGTTGTGTTATCAGCTTTGTGATAATGCTTCCAGGCCCAGTGTCCTGTGTGGTGATCGGCCTCGACGATCTGCCCGTCTTTCTTCTCTGAGTTGACAAGCATTACATAGCCGTCATCAGTCTCTCCCGGCTCATCAAGGAGCTTGAAGATTCTGTCTGCACCTGCCAGAGCCATGATGATTGAGTTAAACTGCATGCTGACCTGGTTGATGGGCATTGAAAAGCTCTTGTTAAAGGTAAGGAAGCTCGCCAGCATACCAACGGTAAATCCTACTGCCACGCTGTCTGAAAGGGCAATTGCAGCACCTATCATGGCGCAGAGTACATAGCTGGTATTACCGAGCTGAGCGTTAATAGGGCCAAGGGCTCCGGAATATGCATTAGCCTTAAATGCACTCTCACAGAGCTTCTCGTTTAATTCATCAAACTTTTCGATTGCTTCTGACTCGTGGTTGAAGACCTTAACAACCTTCTGTCCTGTCATCATCTCTTCAATGAAACCGTTCAGCTCACCTATGTTCTTCTGCTGAGCAACGAAGTTCTTACCTGAAGAAGCTGTCGCCTTAGCTGAGCAGAACAGCATGACTGCCACCATGAGAAGTGTAACTATGGTAAGCGGAATGCTGAGAACGATCATGGATGCCAGCACCGAAACAATGGTGATGGCACTGCTGAGGAGCTGAGGAATACTCTGGCTTATCATCTGCCTTAAGGCATCAATATCGTTTGTGTAGATCGACATGATATCGCCGTGGGCATGTGTATCAAAATACTTGATAGGAAGAGATTCCATATGAACGAACAGCTCTTCTCTGAGTCTTCTAAGTGTTCCCTGGTTTATATAGATCATTACCTTTGCCTGAACAAAGGCTGCAAGGACACCTATTGCGTAGAATATCGCAACCCTTCCCATAGCTCCAAGTAAAGGGCCATAGTCTGTGCTGTGATTATCAAGCATCGGCTGAATATAGGAATCGATCAGAGTCCTTGTAAAAAGAGTTCCCTGAACCGATGAAAATACTGTAAGCACAATGCAGACCACAATAGCCAGCATATGTATCGGATAAAATTTAAATACGTATCCCATAAGCCTTCCGAAGAGCTTACCGGGATTATCTATCTTGGGCCTTGGCATTCCGCGTCTTGCTCCGCCGCCCGGGCCTCCTTTAATTTCTTTTGTCTCTGCCATGTTCTACCTCCAATTACTGCCCGGAAGCTGAATCAAAATCAGCATCTCCGCTTACTCCGGTCTGTGACTCGTAAACTTCTCTGTAGATCTCGTTGGTCTTAAGAAGTTCATCATGGCTTGCAAAGCCGTTGATCTTACCGTCATCCATAACGATTATACGGTCACAATCCTGAACCGAACTGATACGCTGAGCAATTATAAGCTTGGTAGTACCGGGGATCATCGTAGCAAATGCTTTTCTGATCTTGGCATCCGTAGCAGTATCTACGGCACTTGTTGAATCGTCCAGAATTAGTATGCGAGGCTTCTTTAAAAGAGCTCTTGCAATACAGAGTCTTTGCCTTTGTCCGCCTGATACATTGGTTCCACCCTGCTCTATAACTGTGTTGTAGCCATCGGGCATCTTCTCAATAAACTCATCTGCACAGGCCATTTCACAGGCTCTTTTTGCATCTTCTTCAGTAGCATTCTTATCGCCCCACCTGAGGTTATCAAGAATAGTTCCGGAGAACAGGACGTTCTTTTGCAGAACCACAGATACCTGATCTCTTAAGGTCTCCATATCGTAGTCCCTTACATCAACTCCGCCGACCTTTACAGAGCCATCCGTAACATCATAGAGTCTGCTGATAAGGTTTATAAGAGATGACTTGGCTGAACCCGTTCCTCCGATGATACCTATCGTTTCACCGGACCTTATATCAAGAGTAATGTCTTTTAACACAGGTTCGTCAGAACTCTTATTGTACGAGAAATATACATGGTCAAAAGAGATGCTTCCATCCGCAACTTCCATTACAGGATTCTCGGGATTTGTAAGATCAGCCTTCTCTTCGATAACCTCTGCAATACGCTTTCCGCTTGCCTCAGCCATGGTCATCATTACAAATATGATAGCCAGCATCATAAGGCTCATAAGGATACTCATGCAGTATGTAAGAAGGCTCATAAGGCTTCCTGTCGAGAGGTTTCCGGCCACTATCATGTGTGCACCGAACCAGCTGATAAGAAGAATGCATACGTAAACGGTTCCTGTCATTAAAGGAGATACGTAAACCACATTTCCTTCTGCCTTGACGAACATATTGTAGATATTAAGGGCAGCTTTCTTGAACTTGGCGTTCTCATAATCTTCCCTTACATAAGCCTTAACAACTCTGATGGCTGATACATTTTCCTGTACGCTCTCATTGAGTTCGTCGTACTTTTCAAACACCTGCTTGAAGTATCTGGTAGCTCTTCTCATTAGAAGAACTGCAACAACAGCCAGGAATATTACGGCTCCCAGATAGATCCTTGCAAGCTCAGGGCTGATGATAAAGCTCATGACCATGGCAACGATCATAGATGCCGGTGCTCTCATAGCCATTCTGAGGATAACCATATATGCATTTTGAATGTTGGAAACATCGGTGGTAAGTCTTGTCACAAGACCTGAAGTTGAGAATTTATCGATGTTGGAAAAAGAAAAGGTCTGAATGTTATCAAACATGGCCTTTCTTAAGTTTTTGGCAAATCCGGTGGATGCCATGGAACCGTAATAGGCTCCCAAAAGTCCTGCCAGAAGTCCCAAAACAGCGATGACGATCATCTTTCCTCCGGTGGAAAAGATATATCCCATATTGTTACCGTAGATACCCTTATCCACTATTCCCGCCATGAGAACAGGAATGATCATCTCACAGATTACTTCGCCGATCATACACAGCGGAGTGAGAATGGATGCAAGTTTGTACTGCTTAACCTGCGATAGTAGTGTCTTTAACATTTATGTCTTCCCTTCTATAAGTAAATAGCTATACTATCATACACCCGAAAGCTCTTTTATTGTAAGTGCAAATGTATCATTAGGATCATCTGTCTTCAAAACAGCATCTGCGCCGAACTCTTTTGCCTGCGAAATGGTGTCATCGTTACTTACAACAGCAAGGACAGGAATTGACTTAAAGAACTCCCTCTCCTTTATATATCTGATCGCAAGCCCACCCATGAGGCTCTCATCATTTACTTCAACCACAACTATCTTAATATCGTTATGGTACTGGCTGATGTATCCGATAGCTTCATCGTTATCATTGCAGGAAAGAATATCGAATCTGTCTGATTCTTCCTTAAAAAGTATCAGTGCATTTTCTTCATCCAGTGATGTAAGGAAAACCATTACCGGCCGTGTAAACTTAGTATCCTTATCCACAACCCAGGAACTGCATTTGTTTTTGCCGCCTATCTTGGAATTATAGAGGGCATCATCCGCCATTCTGAACACTTCGTCACGGCTGTGTCCGCCTTTATCTACGATAGCTCCGATACTTAAGGTAAATGGACCTTTATTATCAATGGTAAAATTACTGAGCATCATCTGAAGAGATTTGCACCTGAATTCAACAAGAGAAATCTCTTTCATGTTAGGCATGAACACAACGAACTCATCTCCGCCGAATCTTCCGATGATATCAGAGGGTCTAAAGCTCTTTAAAAGAAGGTCTCCCACATGCTCAAGGAGTATATCTCCGCCTCCGTGTCCTATTCCGTCATTGACCTGCTTAAAATCATCCACATCAAAGATGCACATTGCACAGGGAATGTTTTCCCTTCTGTGATTGAAGTAGTTGTCTATTTCAGACACCAGCGCTCCCTTGTTGAGAACATTGGTAAGCTTGTCCACCTTGCTGAATCTTCTGACCTCAGCCATGGCAAGCCCTTCCTTACTTCTTACACCAAGGATGATTCTCCCAATTATCAAAGAAAGGACATAGGCAGCTATGATCATATACAGTTCATTTATAAACTGCGGGTATGCTTTTTTTTGGTATGAAATGACAGCATATATAACAACTGCGATAGTTTCTTCGATACCATACATAAAGAGCCTGTCAATGTAGATGACCGAATAGACCATTAGACACAAGGGCAGCCATAAAGCCGGCCTTGTAGTAAAGGACAGATCTACAGCTATCAGACAGATCAGCATCAGAGCATAATAACAAAGGCATATTGCTCTCGCCAAAGGCCCGACGATATCAGTCCTTTTTCTGGTATATGAATTGATGAACATATACACAACAAGCACCGGAATAATCGCAATGTGCCCGGGATTCATTTTAAATCCGGGCACAATCATAAAGGCCAAAGCAATCATGCCCAGGTATACCAGAGAAGTGTACATACACACTCTGCGTAACATGAACAGATTACGTTTGTCTATCTCATCGCTGCAAATATCGAAATACTCTCTGATCTCGCAAATTTCAGCATTATTAACTTGTATAAAGTTAAAGAGGGCATGGATCATATCACTTGTTCATAAATGTTCTGACATTGATACCATTGACCTCAATATGATCATCCACTTCAATAACAAGACACTGTCTTCCGTCAACAATCCTTGACTCAACAAGATCTGTTCTGTCGGGTTTAACCTTGATGACAACATCGGGGGTTTCAATGTCGAATTTCTTTGTATGAGCTATATTGCTTGCAAGCAGAGGATAGTCCTCATCTCCTGCACACTTGATATAGTTCTCGTCAAAATATCCCAAACGCTCCTGGGATACACCACTGTCTGAAAGGAGCTGCTTCACATCATTTTTGGTAAGCTCTAAAGGCTCCGCATCCTCTGCGTGATCCTCGATCATCTGATTGAGGTTATCATGGACATTCTTCATTATGTCATAGTCGGCATCATCACCTATGGTTTCCTGCACGACTGCATCAAAGATATCCTTCTGCTCGGGAGCTGATATCGGAGCTCTTCCGCCAAACATCGCCTCAACAAATTCGGGCTGAAGATCCTCAGGCTTTTTGGTGAAGTAAAGCATATTGTGAATATCTGTGTTTCTCTCTATAAATGCCGGGAAAAGAAATCCTTTCACCGGACCTTCAACAACCCAGTCTCTGTACCTTTCCTCGATCACGTTTTCGGATTCGTTATAGCCAAGGCCTGCCTTTGAACGCTTAACGGGACAGATACTGCAAAGGATGTAGTCATAAACATTATCCGAGGCATCTTCCATCTCTATGCCGTCCCTTGTAATACCCGGAACATCATAGGCTGCATGAACGAGGATAATGTAATAATTCTCGCCGTTGACATAGTTGGCGATGATCTTGTCATAGCACTCATCAACCAGTTCATCATCCTCAAGCTTTGAGTTTCTTAAGGTCAAAAGAAAGTCTTGAGTACCTCCAGGCATCTCCTGGTCAAGCGGAAACTCAAGACTTATTAGATTTTTGCCAAAGGTTCCTGTCAGAGTGTGCTGGAATATATCCAGATACTTGAAAGTCTCCTCCTCAGGCAGCTGGCCAAAGGCCTTCCTGAAGGATAGCTTCTTATTCTTTTCATGGTCCACATAGCATCCGCAAATGTGGTCGATAGTGCATCTCTCCTGTGTAAACTGTTTCTTGATCTCTAGTGTTTCTGCCTTATTCATTTGATACTTTATTTTCCTTTACTCATAAATTTGTTGCACATATCCACTGCAAAATCCACTGGATAAAGCTGGACCATAATGGAATCGATAAGATTTCCTATGGTCATCCTAAATGCTATTTTAACAAATTTATCGTAAGTAGTATCAAACATTTTTTCAAAAACTTTAATACTCTCTACATCTATCTGATTAACAATAGGTGTACTGATATCAGTAGCAACTCCCAGCATAGATGAAAGGCTGGTTGCAGAGGTTCCCATCATCTGGTTCATAGCTTCAGAGGCTGCTGAAAGATGAAGGTCTGTAATATCACCTGATGTATTTGTGCCGTCTCCGCCCATCATAAGGTCGGTCATAACCTTTACATCATGCTCCTTAAGGACAAGCACATTGTTGCCCTGAAGTCCCTTTACATAATGAATCTGAACAAAAATGCATGTCTTTTCATAGTCATCGAGAGCTTCGCTTCTCTTAATGACCTTAACATTGGGAGTAGTGATGTCTACCTTTCTATTGACCATCATACTAAGGGTTGTAGCTGAGTTACCCATACTGATATTTGCAATCTCACCGAGAATATCAATCTGTTCATTGTTCAGCATAAAATCTTCCAAAGTCAGTCACCTCCAATATGTCATTTGTACAGAATCCTCTTCTATTTTAGTTTATTTGGTGAGCTTTTGTAAAGGCAGATATACGGTTATAAGAAAAGCTTTATGCTTTTTTTAGAATATACCGTGCTTTCGAAAGTGACCGTTTGATGCTTTTTTGTTGATTGATTTTTATCATTTTATATTAATTTGTGATTATTTAATAAAAAGTTCATTGATTATTTGTGATTTATTTTGATTGATTTTGATTTTTTAAGGTGCTATCCTCAATCTATAAGATAGCTGACTTTTGTTTGGAGGGTTATATGCTCACTCAGGAACGCAGAGATCTGATAGTTTCATATATAAACGAAAAAAACGCCGTCACGGTAAACGAGCTCATGGATGAGTTTGATGCTTCGGCAGCCACCATCAGAAGAGACTTATCCGTCCTTCACGATGAACGAAAGATCTTAAAGGTCTTCGGAGGCGCCACATCTCTTTCAGCAAGTGATGTCAACACACTCGAGCCCACAGTATCAGCCAAGGCTACATTAAATGTTGAGGAAAAAGACCTCATAAGTAAGTACGCAGCTTCTCTGATAAATGATGACGACTTCGTTTACATTGACTCAGGTACCACCACTCTGGAGATGATCAAGTATATAGACAACACCAAGGCCAAATACATCACCAACGGTATTGTCCATGCCAAGAAGCTCCTTGAGAAGAGCCTGAACACCATGATAATCGGCGGAAGGTGCAAGGCAGCCACAGAGGCCATAATCGGCCCCGACTGTATCGAAGGCATCAGAAAGTATCACTTCACCAAGGCCTTCATGGGAACCAACGGTATCTCAATAAATGCAGGCTACACCACCCCGGACGTGGATGAAGCTCTTGTAAAAGAGGAAGCGGTAAAGCACGCTTATATCTCCTACATCCTTGCTGATCACAGCAAGTTTGGACAGATAAGTTCAGTTACTTTTGCAGACATTTCCAGTTGCTGCATTATCACCGACAAAGAAGTCGGCAAGAACTACCACAGTAAGACCATTATCAAGGTAGTTGAATAAAAAGGGAGGCACAAATGATTTATACGGTTACATTTAATCCTGCCATTGATTACATCGTAAGAATGAACGACAAGCTCCTTCCGGGGATGACCAATCGTTCAGATTCCGAAGACTGTTACTTTGGTGGCAAAGGCATTAATGTCTCAACAATTCTTAAAAACCTCGGTCTTGAGAGCACTGCTCTTGGATTCACTGCAGGCTTTACCGGTAAGGCTATTGAGGAAAGCGTTATCGGCAAAGGTATCATTGCAGATTTCATCCATCTGGATGAAGGAATCTCCAGGATCAATGTAAAGATCAAAGGCGAAGCCGAAACAGAGATAAATGCTCAGGGGCCCAAGATTCCTGAAGATGCCAGGAATAAGCTCTTTGACAAGGTCGCTGCACTTAAAGACGGTGACATGATCATTCTGGCCGGCAGCATTCCGAATTCTCTTCCAAACGATGTCTATGAAAAGCTCATCGCTCTGGTTGCAGATAAAAAAGTTGATGTCGTTGTGGATGCGACAAAGGATCTTTTAAAGAATGTCCTTAAATATCATCCATTCTTAATAAAGCCAAATAATCACGAGCTTGGTGAGATGTTTGGCACAGTGCTTAAGACTGATGACGAGATTGAATTCTACGCCAAAAAGCTCCAGGAGCTTGGTGCAAGAAATGTTCTTATCTCTATGGCAGGCGACGGAGCAATGCTCATAGCCGAGACCGGAGAAAAGTTCCGCATCG
Source organism: Butyrivibrio sp. VCB2001 (assembly GCF_000423965.1). NCBI lineage: Bacteria > Bacillati > Bacillota > Clostridia > Lachnospirales > Lachnospiraceae > Butyrivibrio > Butyrivibrio sp. VCB2001. Next base: position 88,457 of record NZ_AUIZ01000002.1, read on the forward strand.
GAGTTCCAAAGGGCAAGGTTAAAAATTCCGTTGGCGCAGGAGATTCAATGGTAGCAGGCTTCATCGCAGGATACTTTAAGAATAAGAGTTATGAAGAAGCTCTTAAGATGGGTACTGCAGCAGGATCAGCTACTGCTTTCTCAGACGATCTCGCCACAGGAGAAGCAATTCTAGAGCTTTATAAAAATCTTTAAAGAGGAAAAGATTTTGTAAAGGGGATACTATGACGGCAAAAAGCCAAAAGGAGGGTCTATGAAAATCACAGATTTACTAAGAAAGGATGGCATTGCGCTCGGCGTAGATGCCGCTGACCAGAATGCAGCAATCGACAAGCTCATCGAGCTTCATTCAAAGGTTGGTAACTTAAAGGATGCGGAGGAGTTTAAGAAAGCAATCCTCGCAAGAGAAGAAAAGGGTTCAACAGCAGTTGGCATGGGAATCGCAGTTCCTCACGGAAAGTCAGCAGCTGTAGCAACAGCAGGCGTTACTGCTATGACAATTCCTGCAGGAATTGATTACAAGTCACTTGACGGAAACCCAAGCAAGCTCTTCTTCATGATAGCTGCACCTGATACAGCAGCAGACACACACCTTGAAGTGCTCTCAAAGCTGATGACACTTCTCATGGATCAGAGTTTTTCACAAAAGCTCATTGATGCTAAAACAGCTGATGAATTCCTTGCTATAATTGATAGTAAGGAAGCTGCAAAGGATGCTGAAGAAGCTCAGAAGAAAGCAGCCGCTGCTGCTCCTTCCATCAGAAAGCTCGTTGGTGTTACAGCATGTCCTACAGGAATTGCTCACACCTTCATGGCAGCTGAGGCTCTTGAGCTCAAGGCTAAAGAGATGGGCATTGACATCAAGGTAGAAAAAGACGGTTCAGGCGGAGCAAAGGATGTCCTTACAGCAGCAGAAATCGCTGATGCTGATGCTGTTATCGTAGCAGCTGACAAGAACATCGAAATGGGAAGATTCGATGGCAAGAAGGTTATCATCGCTTCTACCAAAGAAGCTATCCACGGTCCTGAAGATCTCATCAAGAAGGCTCAGGCAGGTGACGTAGCTGTTTACCATCACACAGGCGCAGTTACAAAGTCAGAGACAACATCAAATGAGAGTGCAGGAAGAAAAGCATACAAACACCTTATGAACGGTGTATCACATATGCTTCCATTCGTTATCGGTGGCGGTATCCTTATTGCTATCGCATTCCTTTTGGATGACTACTCAATCAATCCAAGTAACTTTGGTTCAAACACACCTGTAGCTGCATGGTTTAAGTCAATCGGCGGCGCTGCATTCGGATTCATGCTTCCTATTCTTGCAGGCTTTATTGCACAGAGTATTGCTGACCGTCCAGGTCTTGCAGTTGGTTTCGTAGGTGGTTATCTTGCTTCAACCGGTGCTACATTCGCAGCTCCCGGAGGCGACGTTCCTTCAGCTTTCCTTGGTGCTCTTGTAGCAGGTTTTGTAGGTGGTTACATTGTTCTTGGTCTTCGCAAGGTATGTGAGGTTCTTCCTCCTGCTCTTGAGGGAATCAAGCCTGTACTTATCTATCCGCTCATCGGAACACTTCTTATCGGTCTTGTTATGTGCCTCATCAATCCTGTTGTTGGTGCACTTAACGCTTGGATCTCCGGTGTTCTTACAGGAATGTCAAACGGATCGATCATCATCCTTGGTGCACTCCTTGGAGCAATGATGGCAACAGACATGGGTGGCCCTCTCAACAAGGCTGCTTACGCATTCGGTCTTGCTTCACTTGCTAACCAGAACGAGACAGGTTACATGATCATGGCAGCAATCATGGTAGGCGGAATGGTTCCTCCTATTGCCATCGCTCTTGCAACCATCTTCTTTAAGAAGAAATTTACTGCAGCTGAGAGAAAGTCCGGCCCTGTTAACTTCATTATGGGTCTCTCATTCATCACAGAGGGTGCTATCCCTTACGCAGCAGCTGATCCTCTCCATGTAATTCCTTCACTTCTTGTTGGATCAGGAGTTGCAGGTGCTCTCTCAATGGCCTTCAAGTGCACACTTATGGCACCTCACGGCGGAATCTTCGTATTCCCTGTAGTAGGAAACGTTGCAATGTACCTGGTAGCTCTTTTAGTAGGATCTGCAGTTGGATGTCTTCTTCTTGGTATTCTTAAAAAGAATGCTCAGGAAGCATAAAATAAACTAACAGCTTTATTATTGTCTGATTAACAGAAAGGAAAAAACAGATTATGGTATCACAGAAAATCACAGTAACAAACGAACAGGGAATGCACATGCGTCCGGCAAGTGTCTTTTCACAGGCTATGACTCCCTTTGCAAGTGATGTAAAGGTTGTCTTCAACGGAACAGCTTATGATGCAAAGAGCGTTATGATGCTTATGAGCGCTTGCATCAAGTGCGGCGCTGAGATTGAGATCCAGTGCGACGGCGCTGACGAACAGGATGCACTTAAGAAAGCAATTGAACTTGTTGAGAGTGGATTAGGAGACTGATATGTACAACGGAATCGCCGCATCCCGCGGAATCGGAATAGGCAGCATCTGTGTTATTACTGAGCACGAGCTCAAGTATGATGCTGTCAAAGTAGAAGACACAGAAAGCGAAAAAGCGCGCTTTGACAAAGCTGTTGAGCAGTTCAAAAAAGAAACTGCTGAAATGGCTGAGGATATCAGAAAGCGCATCGGTCCCAAAGAGGCTGAGATCCTTGAGGGACACCTTGTAATGATGTCTGACCCCTCCATGTCAGGAGAAATGGGTAAGATGATCGCCGCAGGTCAGTGCGCGGAGTCTGCTGTAGAAGCTGTCTGCGACATGTTCATCGGAATGTTCTCCAAAATGGATGATGACATGATGCGTCAGAGAGCTTCAGATATCAGCGATATCAAGGTCAGCCTTCTCAAGATCCTTCTTGGGATTGAAGACATTGATATCAGCAAGGTTGCACCGGGAACCATCCTGGTTGCAAGAGACCTGACTCCTTCCATGACTTCACAGATAGTCAAGGAAAACGTAGCAGGTATCATAACAGAGGTTGGAGGCAAGACCTCCCACTCCGCTATCCTTGCAAGGGCTCTGGAAATTCCCGCAGTACTCTCCGTCCCTGACATTACAACCCTTGTAAAAGACAAGGACACTGCTATTGTAGACGGAACAGAAGGAAATGTTTACATCAATCCTGAGGGAGACATTCTTTCACAGTACATCATTAAGCGTGAGGATTACATCAAGAAACAGGCTGAGCTCAAGGGCTTCCTTGGAAAAGAGACTGTGACTGCAGATGGAATTAATCTCGAACTCTTCTGCAACATCGGAACTCCAAAAGATGCCAAGAAGGCTGTTGAATGTGACGGTGAAGGTGTAGGTCTTTTCCGCTCAGAGTTCCTGTTCATGGACAACACCAAGATGCCCACAGAGGACGAGCAGTTTGCAGCTTATAAAGAAGCAGCTGAGACTCTTGGTGGCAAGCCTGTTATAATCAGAACTCTGGATGTTGGAGGAGACAAGGATATTCCTTACCTCAACATCAAGAAGGAAGAGAATCCTTTCCTCGGATACAGAGCTGTAAGGTACTGTCTCGGAAACAGAGACAACTACATGATCCAGCTTCGTGCTATTGTGAGAGCCAGCGCTTTCGGTAAGGTTAAGATCATGGTTCCTCTCGTAACCTGCGTAGAAGAAATCCGTGCAGTAAAAGAGATGGTTGCCGAGATCAAGAAGGACTTCGATGCAAACGGTATAGCCTATGACAAGGATATCGAGATAGGCTGCATGATTGAGACAGCTTCTGCTTCTCTCATCGCTGATCTTCTTGCAAAAGAGTCGGACTTCTTCTCAATCGGAACCAATGACTTGACCCAGTACACCATGAGCGTTGACAGAGGAAATGCAGATGTTGCATATCTCTACTCAACCTTCCAGCCATCGGTTCTTCGCTCCATCAAGCACATAATAGAGTGCGGTGTTGAAGCGGGAATACCTGTTGGAATGTGCGGAGAAGCAGCTGCAGATCCGCTTATGATACCTCTTCTCATCTCCTTTGGTCTTACTGAGTTTTCAGTTAATCCTGTTCTTGTTCTTACAGCGAGATGCATCATCTCCAAGTGGACCAAGAAGGATGCAGACGATCTTGCAGCCAAGGTTATGGCTCTTGATACAGAAGGTGAGATACAAAAGCTATTAAAAGAATCAGCTAAAGAATAATAAAGCATTAAATAAAAATCCTCCGGTAAGAAATTACCGGAGGATTTATTATTGTCGGTTAAATCAAATTGGAGGGTTATTTATTAAACAATACCCTGAGCCTTCATAGCTTCAGCAACCTTAAGGAAGCCTGCAATGTTAGCACCTGCAACATAGTTGCCTTCCATGCCGTACTTTCTTGCAGCATCATCAATGTTGTGATAGATGTTAACCATGATCTGCTTAAGCTTAGCATCAACCTCTTCGAAGGTCCATGAAAGTCTCTCGCTGTTCTGGCTCATCTCAAGAGCTGATGTTGCAACACCACCTGCGTTTGAAGCCTTACCACAAACAAAGAGAACCTTGTTGCTCTGAAGGTACTCAGTAGCCTCGATAGATGTAGGCATGTTAGCACCCTCACATACAGCCTGAACGCCGTTAGCAACCAGCTGCTTAGCATCGTCAAGAAGGAGCTCGTTCTGAGTTGCGCAAGGAAGAGCAACGTCACACTTAACTGACCAAACGCCCTTGCCCTCGTGGTACTCTGCTGAGCTTCTTGCAGCTGCATACTCTGTAAGTCTTGCTCTCTTAACTTCCTTAACTTCCTTAAGAAGAGCTACATCGATTCCTTCAGGATCATAGATCCAGCCTGTTGAATCTGAACATGTAACAACCTTAGCACCGAGCTGCTGAGCCTTCTCGATAGCGTAGATAGCAACGTTTCCTGCACCTGATACAACTACTGTCTTACCCTTGATGTCAGAGCCGTTGCACTTAAGAAGCTCCTCTGTGAGGTAAAGAAGGCCGTATCCTGTAGCCTGTGTACGAGCAAGTGATCCGCCGTATGTAAGTCCCTTACCTGTAAGAACACCCTCGTATGTATCTCTGATTCTCTTGTACTGTCCGTACATAAAGCCGATCTCACGTCCGCCTACACCGATATCTCCGGCAGGTACGTCTGTGTCAGCACCGATATGTCTGAAAAGCTCTGTCATAAAGCTCTGGCAGAATGCCATTACTTCTCTGTCAGACTTGCCCTTAGGATCGAAGTCAGATCCACCCTTACCACCGCCGATTGGAAGGCTTGTAAGTGAGTTCTTGAAAATCTGCTCAAAGCCAAGGAACTTGATGATACCAAGGTTTACTGAAGGATGGAAACGAAGTCCTCCCTTGTAAGGTCCGATTGCTGAATTGAACTGGATACGGAAACCGTTGTTAACCTGTACCTGTCCCTTGTCATCAACCCATGGTACTCTGAAAAGGATCTGTCTCTCAGGAGTTACAAGTCTCTCAAGGAGAGCGTCCTTACGATACTCCTCTTCATTAGCCTCAATAACAACACGAAGTGACTCAAGCACTTCCTTAACTGCCTGATGGAACTCAGGCTGAGCCGGGTTTTTCTCTACAACGTAGTTGTAGACTTCATCTACGTATGACATAGCTTTACTTCCTCCTATATTTCGTTAGCATCAATAATTGTATACAATTATACACTTTGATAGTTTAAAGCGCAAGAGTTTTTTATAAATATACCCCATTACAGTTTTTATGCTGTAATGGGGCTTGGCTTACCCTCCGTCTCCGGAACTTTCTTCACTGTTTTCTCCGCTATCCTCGCTATTTTCACTACTCTCGCTGCTCTCGCCGCCACCTTCTGAGGATTCGGAATTTTCCTGGTTTTCTGTGTTTTCTGTATTTTCAGTATTTTCACCGCCGCCATTGTCCTGATTTTCCTCAGGTGGTGCAGGGTCTTCCTGTGGCGTTTCCTCTGCAGGCGGATCATAGGTCTCCCAGCGATAAAAGAAGGCATGGTGACCTATCATTGTATAGTTCTTTATTCTGTAATAATCGGCCCAATATTGAGTCATAAAGAAAAGGTAGTCTCCGATACGGGCACCGGCCAAAACTTCCTGTGCTGCCCTTATACAGGTGGAATTTGGGCCATTTGCAATGATGAACTCAACCTTTCCCGATCTGTAGGGTGCAAACTGCATTGGCTGCGTAATAACTCCAATAACTGTATTTGGGAAAGCTGAACTCTTTACCCTGTTCATGATAACTGAGCCGACACCAAGTTTACCTGTGTAGGATTCGCCATCCGACTCTGCCTGAATGGTAGCTGCCAGCCAGATAAGCTCCTGTTCACTTGCATCATAGGAACCGCCCAGGTTTTCCTTGGAAAGGGCAAGACGCTCTGCCAATTGCTGAGCCAGCTTTGCCTGAGCTGCTGCTGTCTGAGCTTCGAGATCCTTCATTTTCTTATCAAGCTCTTTTAGCTGATCTTCATAACTTGAAAGCTTGTTCTTCTCACTCGAAAGTGAATTCTTGGTTGAAGAGAGCTGTCCCTTTACTTCATCGGTGAGGTTCGACAGTTCCGTATGCTTCTCATCAAGCTGTTCCTGATAAGCATCCAGTTCTGCTTCCTTTTCCTCAACAACTCTTTTCTGCTCCTCAATCTGAGCCTGAAGCCCCTGATATTCAGCTATTTTTGTGCGATCATATCTGACAATTGCATTTAGATACTCAAACTTGGTCAGAAGTTCACCAATAGACCCGGATTCAAGTAGAACACGGATAAGTCCTGATGAACCGCCACTTTCGTAGGTAGATTGCAGCCGTTTTTTAAGAAGTGCGTATCTGTCTGCCTCCTGCTTCTGAGCCTCTGCAAGCTCATTATTCAGGCGGACAATTTCAGAAGAGACTACAGCCATTGCTGCCTCAGCCTCGTCAATTTCGTTGTTAAGCGTCTCAAGCTTACTGGAATAACCATTTATGGTGCTCTGAAGAGAGCTCTTCTGGCTTTCCAGATTGCTTACGCTTTGCTTTGTTTGCTCTTTTTGACCTTCAAGGGCACTGATTGCTTCCTTTGTTTCCTTGGTCTGCTTCTGAAGATTGGAGATGGCTGCCTGTGTTTCGGCCTCCCTCTCCCTCATCTCAGAAATAGCATCATCAGTTTCATCTGCGAAACTGACAAAAGAAAACTGATTAATTGTCAGTGCCAGAAGTATCATCCCCAGAATTAACTTCTTCTTCATACTCTCCCTGCTCCGCTGCTTCTGAAATTTCTTCAGAAGGCTCAGCCTCTGTTTCCGGTATAATTTCACTCACCTGTGTAGCTTCATAGGTGCTCTCTGCGGGTGTCTCGATAGCTTCACTAATATCGTTTTCACCCGGGAATACGATGTGGTTATTGTTTCTGATAAAGTCCATCATGTTAAGGATCTTCAAAGTCTCGGCATGAGGAATATCCGGGCATTCAAGCCACCCTTCTCCGATAGCCTTAACGCAGGCTTCAATCTCATACTCATAGCCGGTCTTCTGCTTGGGTCTCTTGTAATAGGCAGTCTTGTTGTAGTTGTTGTCATATACAGCAATAGCCTCAGGATTGTTGATGTTCTCCACCACGATAAAGCCCTTGCTTCCGTAGATGACACCGTTTCTGTCTCCCGTTGAAAGAACGGTAGCATTTAAAACAGCCATCTTGCCATCAGCATATCTAAGCGTGATGCTGTCCTGCATATCCATTCCGAGATTGTTAAAGGTACAGATAGATGCAATGTCTTTTACATCATTTCCGAATACCATGGATGCAAAATGAAGGCAATAAACACCCAGATCCAAAAGAGCACCTCCACCGAGCTCGGGCTTTTGAATCCTCTCTTTATAAGCGATATTGTAACTGAGATTAGCTGTGAGCATAGTGGGCTCACCGATGACATTGCTGGCAAGGATCTCCATGAGTTTGGTCCTCATGGGCATATATCTTGTCCAGATAGCTTCTGTGACAAGAACCTTCTTCTCCTCAGCAAATTCAAAGATCTTTTTTGCCTGCTTTTCATTGAGCATGAAAGCTTTTTCGCAGATAACGTTTCTGCCTGCGGAAATAGCAAGCTTAACATTCTCATAATGCTCCGAATGCGGAGTTGCGACATAGATAAGATCGACTTTCGGATCTGTAACAAGCTCCGCATAAGAACCGTAGGCCTTTTTAAAGCCATAGTCCTTTGCAAATTTCTCGGCATTTTCTAATGTTCGTGATCCAACTGCATAACACGTAACACCTTTGGTTTCCTTAAGTGTCTCTGCCATTGTTCCGGCAATCTTGCCGGTTCCCATGATAGCAACTTTCAAACGTCCAAACATAGATGTTACCTCCTTGGAAGGAATATGTATTTATCAGTCTTTGAGGAACTCGGATTTAATATATCCTGTCTTATTATTATACTCTATTTTAGCCCATCCGCTGGCATATTGCTCGATAACATTTACAGTTGATCCGGCATAAATTGTAGTAATAGCCTCACTGTCAGTGCTCTGTCCCTTACGGAACTTAACAGAATCTGTAACTGTCATCTTACCGGTCTTGGCTGATGAAACCTTGGTTGAGCTCTCTGTTGAAGCAGCAGCTGATGAATCCGTTGATGCTGCTGAAGAAGCAGCTGCAGCAGATGCATTGTCAGCCTCTTCTGTATTCTCTTCACTGTTATCAACTACTGTTGTCTCCTCAGATACAACCTCGAAGAACTCAGTCTTTACATAGGCTTCCTTGCCCTTATACTCAACCTTACTCCAGCCGTTTGCAAGAGCTTCAAGTTCTTTAAACTCCTGACCCTGTGTAGTCTTATCCAAAATATCTGCAGTCTCTGAATCGGAGCTTCTGATATTGATAACATCTGTAGCCTTGATGATCCTGGTTGTAATGGTTGTCTTGCCGGGCTCTGTCTCTTCTGTAGATGATTCCTCAACTGCGCTCTCATCAGGAGTTGTTGCCTCTGATGTAGCAAGAGCTTCTCCTACGGAAACCTGAACTCCTGAACGCATCTTGGTAAGAAGCTCTGCAAGAGCCTCGTCGCCGCTGACCATCTCGTTATAGCGTGATGCAACCTTGTTATTGAGGTCAATAACGTCTGCCTGTACACTTATCTGCTTAATGTAATCAAGCTCTCCTGCATCTGCAATATCACCGTTGATGTAGAGATTTCCGTTCTCGTCTGTGCAGATATACAACGTCTCAAGACCGGGTACCTTGCCCTCATAGTCAAAGAGCTTAACCTCATTGTATACATAAGCAACGTAGCTTCCCTCAACAGGACCGGGCTTGGTATACACTGTAATATTATCGATCTTGTCGATGTACTCCGAAGTAGCAACAGCCTTAAGGATCTCTGTCTCGTCAAGGCCTTTGTAAATCTCAGCAAGAGCTTCTGCATCTCCTGCAGCGGAAGCCGCGTAGTATCTCTCTACCAAAGCATTGACCTCAGGATAAGCATTCTCTTCCATTGTTGCTTCTGTTACTTCAAAGGTAGTAGATTCTGCCTCAGTGGCAGTGTTGGCTGCAATCTCTGTTGCTCTGTGATTGGCACTTACTGCGATGACCACTGTAATTACTACTGCTACGAGAAGTATTGCCGGCATCAGGAATTTCTTATTATCACCAAGGATAGCAAATATATCCTTCTTTTCATTTCTCCAATTTGTTACACTGTTCTTCTTTTTTCTCATAAAATAAAACCTCGAAATTTTGGTTTGGCGCAAACCACCAAAATGATTTTATAGGGAAACCCAGGTCAAGTCAAGTTTGAGGGCTCTATTGTGCTAAGCGTCACTAGTGACGCGCCTTCATTTGTGTGGTATCATAATCTATGTTGCACCCGTAGTCTAATGGATAAAACGTAGGCCTCCGACGCCTTTGTTGCTGGTTCGAGTCCAGTCGGGTGCATTTTTCATGCCTCTTTTACGATAAAGAGTCTGTCGCTGTCCCTGTCGTATTTGTAGAGATTATCGCTAAGGATTTCCTCATCAGCCACAGTAGTTACATTGACTTCATGAATTATTCTTCTAAGATATTCCACATCAAGTCCAAGGAACGTATCAGGGATCACAATGCACTCATGGATTGATGAGGGTATAACAAAAATATCGCTCTCAAAGTCCTCAGAAAGGTCTTTAAGTACGTCGGGATAAAAGATAGTGGCAGCCCCCAGGCACTCTTCTTTATTTGATATCACATATATGCCACAGAGTTCATCCCCTCCGCCAGGCATCGGAGCAGGCATCCCGGTCATTTTCTCAAGTACATCCATGATTCCCTTTATCTTGACCTGCTGAAATCCGGGCGCATTTTCAATTACATTCTCCCATAGCTCCTCTTCTGTAATCTCCCATATATCAAGATGTGAATTCTCAATCATTATTGTGCCCGATCCCAGGCTTGGATGCTCAAACAGTGCAAGGGGAACCAGCGCCAGGTCCAATACTCTCTTTATAGGCACATTCTCAAGCTTTTTCTCATTTTTCTTATAATTCACCGCTTTGAAGAAAAGATGCTTTGAAACCACTGAAAAATCATCAAAAAAGTCCACTTTTGTATCTGCAGCCGGCGCACACTGGTTATACATACCTACCACGTCATCAACCAGCGACATGAGCATAGTTCCTCTGTTGTACTTCTCAAGCATATGATCGATGTAGATCGTGGGAGCAACGTTCTGTCCCTGCTTTCTGATTGTAAGAGCGTGGTACACAACTCCGTTATTCTTTAAAACCTCAGTGCACTCAATCTGAACACCCTCACCTAATTTATCGCTTACTTCTCTTGCCATTACACGGCTAAATTCCTTAATTTCCATATCTGTATAATCTCCTTTAAAATCAATTTTTTTGCAAAAGAAAAAGACAATAGTCCCTCGGCGCTTAATGCCGAAAATCCTATTGTCTTAATTAGTTTCTATTAAAATATGACCTTTACTGCGTCAGATATGGTTACGTATTATCAAACTCTGGAGAGGTACTCACCAGTTCTTGTGTCGATCTTGATAACGTCTCCCTCGTTAACGAAAAGAGGAACTGATACGTTAGCACCTGTCTCAACAGTAGCAGGCTTAGTAGCACCTGTAGCTGTATCACCCTTAAATCCAGGCTCTGTCTCTGTGATTGTAAGCTCTACAAACATAGGTGGCTCAACTGCGAATACGTTGCCGTTGTAAGACATAACCTTGCAGGTCTCGTTCTCCTTAACAAACTTGAGAGAATCGCCGATCTGATCTTTAGTAAGACCAATCTGCTCATAAGTCTCTGAATCCATGAAATTGAAGATGTCGCCATCCTGATAGAGATACTGCATATCCTTCTTATCAATACGAGCTGCAGGGAACTTCTCAGTAGGACGGAAGGTTGTCTCCTTAACACCGCCATTGATGATATCCTTGAGCTTGGTTCTTACGAAAGCAGCGCCCTTACCAGGCTTAACATGCTGAAATTCAATAATCTGACATACGTTGCCATCGATCTCGATGGTTACACCATTTCTGAAATCACTTGCAGAAATCATAAATATTCCTCCTAAAATACATAACTCAAACAACTAAGATAGTATAAACTATCCTTAATCATTTTTCAACTGTTTTTGACAAGTAATCCTTCATGTTGTCAAAAATAATCTCATAAGCCTCGGGCCACATATGAATTCCGTCAGTTGAAAGCTCACGCTTTAGCTCTCCCGCGTCATCATAAAGACCTTCATTTACATCTATATACTCATAGCAATATTCTGCCGCGAGCTTTTTTACAACATCATTGGCCCCGGGAAGACGCTCTTTGCGAAGTCTCGCTGCCTCTGCTGCCTCAGGCCAGGCTTGAATTTCCTTGGCAAGAGCCGGATTTACCGGATAGTACGCCATCATATAAACTAAAGCCAAAGGGAGTCTTTCTTTTATCTGAGAAAGAACTTCCTTATAATCCCTGTACAGATCCTCCTTGGTCTCCTCAGGTCTGCTGATATCATTGGTACCGATATTAATAAAGATGACAGAAGGCTCAAGGTCAAAGATCTGCTCATTCATGGACTCAAGAAGCTCAGGGATTGTGTATCCGCTTATGCCTCTGTTGTAGATTGCTAGGTCAAGTCCTCTGTTTACCAGAATCTCATTTATAGGAAAATGCTCCATAAGAGATGAACCCACAAACAGAGTCTGTCCTTTCCTTATGCCCCTATTCAGATGCCTGTATTTTTCAACCATATAAGTATTCATAATTCTTTTATACCACAGTAGTTATGTTTTCCTCAATCAGAACAGACAATTCTTTTTCCGCTTTCTGTGCACCGGCCCTATCATCTCCCGGAACCGAGAGATATATCTTGATCTTGGGCTCTGTGCCTGAGGGTCTTACGACTATGCCTGCACCTGTTTCAAGAGAGAACTTAAGGACATCTGACTTTGGAAGATTATCTACTCCATCAAGATAATCAAGGGTCAGGGCGACTTTTTGGCCGCACAGCTCTCCTTTAAGGCTTCTGAACTTCTCCATGATATTCTTCATTTTCTCCTGTCCTTTGGGACCTTCAAACTCAAAGCTATAGAGTGTATTCAGATAGTAGCCGTATCTTTCATAGAGCTCATCAAGTACATGGACAAGGCTCTTACCCATCTTTCTATAATATGCAAACATCTCGCAAATAAGGAGAGACGCGTTAACTCCGTCCTTGTCCCTTGCATGAGTGCCCGAAAGATATCCGCAGCTCTCCTCAAATCCAAAGACATAATCATCTTTTCTGCCCTGTGATTCCAAAAGACCTATCTGCTCTCCGATGAACTTGAATCCCGTAAGGACATTGACGGTCTTTACGCCGTAGTGATCAGCAATCTTTTCACCGAGATCACTGGTGACAATGGTCTTGACCATAACAGGATTTTTCGGCATTGTATCCAACTTAACTCTGCGCTCACATACGTAGTTCAGCAAAAGACATCCCACCTGATTTCCGGTGAGCAAGACAAAATCTTCTTTATCTCTTACCGCAACTCCAACTCTGTCGCAGTCGGGATCAGTCGCCAAAAGAAGATCTGCTCCAATCTGCTTTGCACAGTTCATTCCAAGCTTCATAGCCTCCGGAATCTCCGGATTTGGATACGGACAGGTAGGAAAATTCCCGTCAGGCTTTTCCTGCTCCTTCACCACATTAACGTCCATGAATCCTGCTCTTTTAAGCACATCTGTAACAGGCTTTCTTCCGGTTCCGTTTAGAGGAGTATAGACTATCTTCGCACTTTTATCGCCATCTTCTTCGCCGATCAACGAGAGTCCTAACACCTCATTGATAAAAGATTCATAGACTTCATCAGGTACAAAAGAAATCCTTTCATCACTCTCACTGACCATTCTCACATCAAGTGCATCTGTTTTATCAATATACCCCTGAATTTTTTCTGCAGCCTCGGTGGTTATCTGGCATCCATCAGAGCCGTATACCTTGTAACCGTTATATTTGGCAGGGTTGTGGGAGGCCGTGATCATGACTCCGGCTTTGCACCCAAGTTTTCTTACTGCAAAAGACAAGCAGGGCGTTGGCATAAGCTCTTTATATATGTACACATCGATTCCGCATCCGGCAAAGACTTTCGCAGCTGTATTTGCAAAGAGCTCCGACTTTATCCTTGAGTCAAAAGAGATAGCGATGCTCTTTTTCTCATCACCAAATTCGTCGTTTAAATAATCAGCTATTCCCTTGCTGGCCTTTATAACAGTATGGACATTCATTCGATTTGTGCCGGCGCCTATAACGCCTCTTAGCCCACCCGTTCCAAAGGCCAGATTCTTATAAAATGCATCCTCCTTCTCTGCTTCATTTTCTTCCATAGCATTAAGTTCAGCCACAAGATCATCATCAAGAAGATTTGCTTCTTTCCATCTTCTGAATTCATCTCTGTAATCTCTTTTCATCCTATTCTCCTTTGTTCCTTCTGTCCCGGCGTTGAAGCTATGATCTTCATGCTGCCTTTAAAGCACGCCTTCTCATATCCCTCTGGTATGATAAAGCTATCTCCCTTTGAGATGGCGCATCCATCCACTTCACCGTATCCTTCCACAACACTTACCAGCATGAATTCAGACAGTCCAGTGATCCGTGCCCGTCCTTCAACCTTCATCTCATAGACGTGGTAATGCTCACATCCATAAATACTGTGAAGAGTGTTTGCTCTTCTGTCCCTTTTGCACGCAGGAACCAGGCATTCTTCTATGGGTCTTGCCGGAGTCATGATGACGTCCTTACTCTGCTCAAGATGAAGCTCTCTCTTCTTCCCGTCTTCAAGTCTGTCGTAATCATATACGCGATAGGTGATATCACTGTTTTCCTGAGTCTCCAGGATAAGGCAGCCCTTCGTAAGCGCATGCACTGTTCCCGGATCTATCTGCAAAAAATCCCCTTTCTTTACGGGAACTCTTTTTATAAGCTGTCCCCATCTGCCCTGATCTATAAGCTCATCCAGCTCTACTTTATCTCTGGCGCTGTGCCCGAGAACAAGACTTGCCTCAGGCGGACAGTCAAGGACATACCAGCATTCGGTCTTTCCAAGAGCCCCGTGTTCATGTTCTGCAGCATACCCGTCATCGGGATGCACCTGTATGCTGAGGTCGTCTCTGGCATCAATGATCTTGACAAGGAGTGGGAACACATCACCTTCCTCATCTCCAAAAAGCTCTCTGTGCTTCTCCCATAGCTCAGATAAATGCATGCCCTTATACTTTCCATTTTTCACCGTTACATCACCGCTTGGATGGGCCGATATTCCCCACAGCTCTCCTATATCGTTTCCTTCTTCATTGCATCCAAACTCATCCTTCAGCCTTGTACCACCCCAGATGGTGTGCTTACAGACAGGCTCCAAAAATAGTATCTCAAGATTGTTTTCTTTCATTCTCTCCTCCAATTTTGGGCAACAAAAAAACAGCGATTGCAAAACCGCAAATTCAATCGCTGTTTACTTGGTCAATCCGTCCTGTTTCCGTCTTCGTCAAACCCGCGAACATAGTCCACGAGGTCTTTTAAATTAACCTTTGCTATGCCGATCTTCTGATCTGCTGCCCCATAGCCCATGATCAGTTCATCGCCAATCGTTACCGCTCCGGTTGTAAAAATGCAGGGGCATGGGAATTTATCGGGAAGCTCCCACTTCTGCCTCGCATAAATCAGCCTTTCAGACATACGGTGTTTTATCTCAGGAAAGTCACCGTCTCTTTCCTTAAGTATCATGAAGGACTGAGTGTAGCCATAATTCGGAAGTTCTTTTCCGTGATAGGATACAAGCCACTCTCCATCCCCGATATCTATTGGAGGAAAGCTTGCTCCAACTCTCTCCTGTTCCCAGTCAAACTCACTTTTGGCAAGCAGTCTGTGAGTAGCGCTTTTAGTAGCAAAATCCTCAAACTCATCTGCTGCCGAGAGGAAAATCGCAGGCGTCATAACACCTTCACCCGTTGGAAACTCGTAGCTTCTCTCAGGCCTGTGGAGCATAACGAGCCTTTGTGCTCCTCCTACATTCATTCTCTTTGGGAAAAAGAAAACGTCCCTGTTATCACTAAGATTCCCATCCGTAAGCGGTCCTACATAAGAGAATGCTTCTTCGTATTTTCCTTCTTTTAGCTTATTAAGATTGACTTTATAAAGAACCGTGACAGTATCATTTCTCCTGGCAAGAACGCCCACCGGAGAGTCCGGATCCATAACCCAGTCAGGCAGGTTGTCTTTTCTCTTATCCCCTTCCCAGTAAGGTCCCGGAGGAAAGAGTCTGCAGGCAACGGTCAGATAGAGCTGCGCTCCTATGTAAAAGAGCCTTGGATCTTCTATGCACCCGTTGGCATAGTTAATGACTTTCTCTCCCTTATCATTTATCACGTACATATCCTGCTCATCATAGGCAAGCTTCGGGGCAAGAGCAGGTCTTTCAAAGTCAGCTGTAAAGCTCTCTCCCATATCGGTACTCTTTGCATATCCAAGGAATATCGGATATGGATCGGACTTCCCTTTAAGATTAGCCTCCGGCCAGGGACCTGTTGCCCGAAATAGCATGTGAATGGTCTTTCCGTCTTCATCAAGAACCAGCGCAGGATTCAGCACCATCGTATCCGCCCAGGCACAGCCCTCTTTGGGCTCCAGCACAGGCTCTTTTGAATAAGTGATGATTGGTTTTTCTCTCATCGCTCAAATCACCGCCTTCCGATCTCACGGTCCGTCTCGGAAGTTTTACTGTGCTCCTTAATATAGTCAATGATCTCATCGGTATAACCAAATGCAAGGCCAACATAGCTGTCGGCAGCTCCGTAATAGATGGCGATCTGACCTGTTTCCCTGTTCTGTACTGTTGCGCATGGGAAGCATACATTGGGCACAAAGCCTCTCTCCTCATACCACTCCTGTGGAGTCAAAAGAAATGTCTCACACCTGTACTTAACTACAGAAGGATTGTCTATATCCAGGATTGCTCCTCCTATGGAATACACATATCCGTTGCAGGTTCCGGTAACACCGTGGTAGAACAAAAGCCAGCCTTCGCTTGTCTCAATCGGAGTTGCTCCTCCGCCTATCTTAAGCGATTCCCACCAGTTCTCGTTTGGTCCCATGACATGTCTGTGCTTTCCCCAGTAAGTCATATCAGGGCTCTCACTTATAAAGATATCTCCGAAGGGAGTGTGACCTGAGTCTGAAGGTCTTGAGAGCAGCATATAATTTCCGTTTATTTTTCTTGGAAAAAGAACTGCATTCCTGTTAAAGGGAATAAAAGGATTCTCAATTCTCACAAACTTCTTAAAGTCTCTTGTCTTTGCTATTCCTATGGATGCTCCGTAAAAATCCTGGCACCAGATGATATAGTAATCATCCTCAACCTTTACAAGACGCGGATCGTATGCATACTGTGGCATGAAGGGATTTCCCTCTTCATCCGTAAAAGGAATCTTCTCACTATCAATATCCCACTTAATTCCATCTGCGCTTCTGCCCATGTAGATAGCAGGAATTCCGTTTGTCTGCTCTCCTCTGAAAACTCCTATGAATCCGCCCTCATAGGGCATTACTGCGCTGTTAAATATTCTTGCAACTCCCTCCACAGGATTTCTGTCAATTATGGGATTGGCATTGTATCTCCAGATAGGAGCTCCCTTAAGTCCCTCAGGCTTATCCTGCCAGGGCATGCGCTCTGTTCCGGGTCCGAAAATCTCGTACTTCATTAGTTTTCTCTCCTTAATAGTTCAAGGTTTCTGTTTATCAAATCGTCTCTTTGTCTTACACACAGGACCGACCTGCCGGGATCCTGCGGGGTTTTGAAACAGTAGTCAAGAAGCTTGTCCACTGTGGTTGTTGCAACATGCATTCGTGTATCTGATGATGCATAATAGATAAACACCTCTTCTTTCTCATTAACTATCGCTCCGTTCGTGAACACAACATTGGAGACATCCCCTACTCTCTCATCACCTCTGGGTCCTATTAAAAGACCTGACGGCTCAGCGATCACTTTGGACGGGTCCTTTAGATCTGTCACAAAGCAGTAGAGAACGTATCTGAGCCCTGCTGCTGTATTTCTGACTCCGTGAGCTATATGTATCCATCCTCTTGCTGTCTTTATAGGCACGGCACCGGCTCCGTTCTTAGCCTCGGTGATGGTGTGATACTTACGAAGGCTCGTCATCTTCTCTTCGTCAATCACTGCCTGAGTGATATCACTGCAAAGTCCAAATCCGATTCCACTGCCACTTCCTGTCTCAATAAAATCATCCATCGGTCTTGTATAGAAGGCATATTTGCCATCAACAAATTCAGGATGAAGAACAACGTTTCTCTGCTGGGGGCTTCTCAAGGTGACAAGATTTGGAAGTCTCTCCCAGTTCTTTAGATCCTTTGTCCTTACAATTCCTGCCGAAGCCACTGCTGCAGAGAGGTCACTTACAGATGTATCCTTACTCTCCGAGCAGAAAACTCCGTAGATATATCCGTCTTCATGCTGGGTAAGTCTCATGTCATAAACATTTGTCTCTTCCTTGCAGGTATCCTCCAACAGAACCGGATGATCCCAAAATCTGAATCCATCTATTCCATTCTCACTCTCTGCAACTCCAAAGAATGACTTCCTGTCATTTCCCTCAATTCGTGCAACAAGGTAATATTTCCCGTTCAGATAGATAGCTCCCGAATTCATGACTGCATTTACGCCAAGTCTCTCCATGAAGTAGGGATTTTCGTCTTTATCAAGATCGTATCTCCAGGTAAGCGGAATATGTTCTCTTGTAAGAACAGGATATTTATATCTGTTATACAGACCGTTATAAAAATCAGACGGCTCATTCTTCCTTGTAATAAGCCTCTCCTGCTTTTCAAGCTCCTCGTAATACTTTTCGTGAATCATCTGCTGCTCCTTTTTTAAGTCTGTTTATCATTTCAAAGCACATTCTGCCGTTGTGGTAGGGACACTTCCAGGGCTCTACTATAGGTTTTTTGCCCGGATTTCCATTTTCATCAACCTGCCAGAACCACTCCGAGCCCTCTCTCTTGTCGATGATATGGCTCTTTGTGTACTGCCATATGCTCTTTGCAGCCTGCAAATACTCAGGCTTTCCGCTTCTTAGGTAGCCATTTACAAACCCTACCATGGCCTCCGACTGCACCCACCAGATTCTGGTATCATCCCTTACTCCGGCTTCGCATTCATTTACAAAAGATCCATCAACCATGGCTTTTTTATAGGTGTTCTCCACCATATCAAGGGTCATACTCCGGATCTCCTCTGCATCTTTTGCTCTTAGGTACTCACCGCCAAGAGTATCGAGCGCAAGGTCGATAAGCCAGGAGCTTTCAATATCATGGCCGAAGCTGTGAAGGTCTATCAGAGAGTTGTAGTTTATGTCAAAGAAGACCTCCTGCCTGTGCTTCTTTTTGTTGTAGATCCTGTCCTTAAAGATAAGGAGCAAGTCTGAGAGTTTCTTTCCTATACACTTTTTGATGCCAAGGTCATCTGTCACATCATATAAGAGCGTGTAGGCTTCAAGCACGTGAAGCGCTGTATTCATGGTTCTTTCAGCCATAACTCCGTTCTCAGAGAGCTTGTCGTTGGGAAGAAGATTAAAGTCTTCATCAAAAGCCTCGAGGTAGCCGTCATTGTCCCTGCACATCTCCTCTATCAGGAAAAAGAGCTTGTGCGCCAGATTAAGCGCCTCCGGTTCAGCCGTAGCTCTGTAGTATTCCGATAAAGCATATATGGCAAATGCCTGATTGTAAGTATGTCTTGTACTGTCGAGAACCTTGCCGTCATAGGTAACGGACCAACAGATTCCCTTTGTTCCATCACCGGCAAGTTTCTCTTTTAAAAACCTGTAGGCGTGGTCTGCTTCTTCAAGAAGCGATATGTCTTTTAACTCGTTAAATGCCCTTGAAAAGAACCAGAGAATGCGGCTGTTCAGTATTGCGCCTTTCTCAGCTTTTTTATCTACCTTCAGATCAAAATCCATAAGGCCGTAGTAGCCGCCGTATTCATCATCTCTAAGTCCCTTCCAGAAGGGTATGATATGTTCCGTTAATTCTTTTTGTATTTCCTGTAACATTTCAAAACCTCAAAAACTCTTTTATCCCTTAACTGCACCCTGCGTT
Organism: Butyrivibrio sp. VCB2001; assembly: GCF_000423965.1. NCBI lineage: Bacteria > Bacillati > Bacillota > Clostridia > Lachnospirales > Lachnospiraceae > Butyrivibrio > Butyrivibrio sp. VCB2001. The sequence continues at coordinate 108,054 of NZ_AUIZ01000002.1, forward strand.
ATTCCGCTGTAAATCTGCTTCTGGCAAAGGATAAATACTAAAAACGCCGGGAAGATCGAAATAAGGACACCTGCGCAGATCAGGTTGTACTGGCTTCCCATAGGACCAACAAAGGTATAAAGGGAAGTGGACATGGTTCGTATCTCCTTGTCCATAAGATAAAGATTGGCGCAGTAGTACTCGTTATAGACCGATACTCCTTTTAATATGCACGCTGTAACAACCGCCGGCTTAAGAAGCGGAAGGATTATTTTCCAGTAAACCGTCCAGTAGGAAGCACCGTCTATGATTGCCGACTCATCCACTGAATTTGATATATTCTCCATAAACTGAATGAAGATATAAATGGAGATGACGTCAGTTCCGCACATCATGATGATGTAGCCGTAGAGGTGATTTACAAATCCCAAGGTACTCATGATCTTGTACACCGTAACCTGCATGGCAATTGACGGAAGGAGTGATGCAAACAAAAACAGATTTCTTATGAGGGTATTTCCTAAAAACTCAAAGCGGTTCAGTACATAAGCAAGCTGCGTTCCGACTACGACAGAGACAACGAGAACAACCACCATTACTATGAGAGAGTTCATAAATGCCCTGCCCATGTTTGCTGTCTGAAAGGCCTTGACGAAGTTATTGAAGTATAACCAGTTTGAGGGAGGTGTAATTACATTTGTTGTCTGATACTCCTCCGATGTCTTGAAAGCCGTAAATATGCAGGATACTACAGGTACCACAGCTGCAAACGCAAAGAATACAAGGATCAGGTATTTAATTATGTTTATGAATAGCTTTCTTATCTTCATGCGTCTGCCTCTCTGAAAACATATTTAAAGAACAGTTTCTGCAATATGGTGACTATGAATATGATCACCAGAAGTACCACAGCCATGGCACTTGCAAGTCCTACTTTCTGCGTGACATGTGCAATCTCGTTCATGATAACGAAGTAGGTTCCTGTTCCGTTAGCACCTCCCGTTATTACAAACGGAGGTTCAAAAGCACTTAAGGATCCGGTTATTGATAGGATCACGTTTAAGGTGACAATGGTCTTGATACTCGGAAGAATTATGTGAAAGAACTGTTGGAAGCGATTTGCTCCGTCAAGGGAAGCTGCCTCATAGAGTTCAGCATCCACCGACATGATTGCTCCGATAAAAAGGACCATGTTCTGTCCGAAGTAGCGCCATACAGAGGTCGCCACCAGGGACCAGTTATTTACACTCTGATCTTTTAACCAGTAGGGAAGAATGTCCTTGTTCACTCCAATGATCCCCAATATTGAATCAAGGACGAATCCTCTTGTGTAAAAGAACTTGAAGATAAAACCGATAGCAATTCCGCTTATGAGGTAAGGAAAGAACATCATTCCTTTAAAGATGTTTCCGCCCTTTACCCCAAAGCTTAAGATCGTTGCCAGAAACAGTGCCAGTGCCAGCTGAAACAGTGCACCGGCGCAGTAATAGAAACTGAGCTTTAATGCCTTGAAACAATCGTCTCTGGTAAACACATCAATATAGTTTTTCCATCCCACAAAAACTCTTTTGTCCGGTGGTGTAAGATATTTCATTTTGTAAAAGCTAAACTGTACCATCTGCGCAAAGGGCAGGTAGGTAAAGATAGCAAGAAGAAGTAATGGGACAGTGATAAAGCTGATTATTATTACAGTCTGTTGTCCCTTTCTACTTTTAAGCCATTTCATTGCCCCATCCTCCTTGGTTTTAACAGTTACTCATTTACTGATACGCCGAGAACTTCCTGAGCCTGTGTCCACTTCTCGTTCCACTCGTTCATGATGTCATCAAATTCCATATCGCCCATTGATGCATGCTCGATGATGAGCTGGATTCTTCTGTCGCCACCTGCTCTGTAGTTGAGCTCTGACTCAGAGTTGAGCTCGTTGAGAAGATCCTCTTCTCCCTCTGCTGCTGGTGCTTCCTGAAGGAATTCAACGTTGTCAAATGAGAGCTTTGTCTCAGTGCTTCCTGCCTTGATTGGAAGACCATCTTCGTTGTATACGAAACCTGACTGCTCAGTCATCCACTTTACAAAGATGATTCCTGCCTGCTTTTCATCATCGGGAGCATTCTTGTTGATACCATAGCAGTAGTCAGGACCTGCAAGAGCGTACTGCTTGCCATTTACTGTTACAGGGAATGGCATGTATCCGATATCTGCTGCGTTATCTCCGGCAGCTTCCATCTGAGGATAAGCCCATGATCCAAGGACCATGCATCCGATCTCGCCTCTGTTGATCATGCCCTTGCAGCCTTCCCAGTCGGTTGTTGAGTAGTCATCCTCTGTAAGTCCCTGTGCAACTGCATCATAGAGAATCTTGTATACAGCGTAAGGATGTGTAGAATCACCGTAATCTCTGAAAGGATCCTTCTCATGAAGAAGTGTTCCGTTGGTGTAGTTTACATCACCTGTTGCACTGATTCCTGTGTAATCATCCCAGCTTCCCATTGTCCATCCTGCTGCGTAGTTGGTGTAGAGAGGAATAATGGAAGGATCATGGTCCTTGATCTTCTTAAGAGCAGCAATGAAATCCTCAGGAGTCTTGGGAAGTTCTGTTACGCCTGCCTCCTCAAACACTCTCTTGTTGTACACGATACCCTGAGCTGTTGCTGTTGAAGGTACTCCGTAAACCTCACCCTGGTACTCCCAGTGATCTGCGTAGTTGATCTGTCCGTTCATAACATCAAGAGTTCCGAATGACTCAAAGTATGAAGAAAGGTCTGCCTTGTCAATTGCAGGGATGAGGATTACTGTCTCATAATCTCCTGACTGAAGATGTGTCTTGGCATCCTCTGCGTAGTTTGTATCTGTGATCACGTTTACTGTGATATCAGGATAAACTTCATTGAAGGCCTCAATGTATTCCTTCCATGTAACTCCGCCATAATCCTCTGAATCAAGGTCTGTTCTGTTGCTGAAGAAAGAGATCTCTGTATTAAGATCAGTAAAGTCTTCACCGAGAACAAGATCGGCATAAGGCTTAACTCCTTCTGCATCAGATACAGGAGCATCTGCTGTAGCTACCTGCTCGTCTTCTGCCTGTGCTACTGCACCTGTATCTGCGCCTGTCTCCTGGCCGCTTTCAGATACAGTTGTCTCCCCGCAGGCAACCGCACCTGCTGCCATGATTGTAATAAGTGTAACCGCTAAAGCTCTTTTCAATTTCATATTCATCCTCCTTTTAACGAGCTCTGTTTCATTTACTGATTGAAGAATACATTATTTACTTTTTTTAATCATCTATTATTCTTGCGTTTTATAGCTCATTCTTGCGTTAGTGGATTTATCTTTCAATTTATTAGCTTTTTACTCATTTATTTAGCTTATTTTGCCTAACTAACTTAAACGTTTTAGTTAATTTTAGGTTGATATTTCCTTTTTTACTTACTATAATGGTCCCATAAACAGGAGTAATATCATGACACCGGCAAAATACACCACGATCGATGAACTGAATAATATCTTCCGTTTCCACAGACTCTTCGGTAGTGGTACGTCTTTTACCGATGTCCTTGACACCAAGAGATTCATGGCCTGTGGCTGCGAGTCATTGGATCCTCTTATCCTCAGAGCAGTCTTTGGAGGAGCTATTACCTACGGTATCCCAACCACCTTTGAATGTATCGATAATCCATTCTATTTATTATTATATATCGAAAAAGGGGATGCCTTGATAAAGACAAAAGACAGCATAACGATGCCCGAAAGAAGCATGATACTATTAAAGCCCTACGAGAATTTCCGCTTTGACACCAAGAGTACTCCATGCTATTTTCATCTGTTCTTGTTATCAGGGGAATCCTTAAGACTATACACAGAACATTCATCTAAGGTTATAGAATTTAAAGAAAAACATATCGGAACGCAGCTCTCCTACCTGCAAAGGCTGCTGCTGAGGCAGGGAACGGACTCAGAGCTTCTAAGAGCCAGAATACTGACCGACATTCTCACAGAAGGTTATCTTGCAGGTTCAAAGGCCCTTGCCCCTTCAACAACTCCCGGTATACCCGGTTATATCCAGGAGATGAAGTCCATACTTGATCAGGAATACAACACCTTTATTACTCTGGATAACCTTGAGCAGAGGCTCCTTATAAGTAAATACAGGCTCTGCCGTGAGTTTAAAAACTACTACGGACACTCGCCACTCCAATATCTCAACAATGTCAGGATCCAGCAGGCCAAGACACTTCTTGAGCAGACAGATATAACGATAAATGCCGTGGGGTACGACGTCGGCATCGCCAACACCAGTCATTTTATCAAGCTCTTTAAGAGAGAAACCTCGCAGACACCTGCTGAATACAGAAAAAACAAAAGCTCTTAGCATCAGCTAAGAGCTTTTACACTGTCTTTTTCTATGAGATGTCCCGTAATAATGTGCGTTCCCATTTTCACATCCTCTCCCTTTAAAAGAGATGTCAGATAGGAAACAGCCTTCTGCACCATAACAGGCATATCTACTTCATAAGTGGTTATCTCCACGTCGCATACTCCCGGGAAGATAAAATTATCATATCCTACAACCGAGAAATCATCGGGGACCTTGTACCCCTCTTTTTCCAGCCTCTTGATAAGTACTCCTGCTGTAAGATCACAGTTACATACAAATGCTGTCGGAAGTTCCAATGGAAGCGGGAGCTTATCAGGTTCAAAGATGATTCCGGTATTCTTATCTCTGTCTTCAATCTGCCAGTCAGGTCTTACCTGAATTCCATGCTCCATCATGGACTTTACATATCCCAAATATCTGTCGGTAATGGATGTTGTCTGCAAAAGAGATCCCACAAAGGCTATATCTCTGTGACCTTTGTCAAACAGATAATTGGTCATATAGTATGAGCCATAGAAGCTGTCTGATATAACAGACACTTCATCTCTGGACTCATCGCAGAAATCCAGATATACCAAAGGAATATCTCCTGCTACGCTCTTTATGAACTCGCAGTACTGCCTTGAAAATTCGCCCTGCATCACAAGAGCATCTATCTTGTTTTCACGTAGCAGATTCGGAGCCGTCAGCTCTTTTTCCATGTCATGGGTTATAAGCTCTAAGATAGTGAAATCTCCCTGAGCACCAAGCCGGCTTGTGAGCATCTGATACATCTGCAGATAGAATGAATTGTATTTACTAAAGTACTTGTCGTGAATGATAATGCCTATGTTATGGCCCTTTGTTTCACTGCGGATAGCAGCGGAGGGCTGAACGTATCCCATCTCATCAGCAAGCCTTAAGATCTGCTGACGGGTACTCTCACTGACACCCTTCTGTCCTGTGAGGGCTTTGGATACTGTGACAACACTCACTCCAACTTTTTTGGCTATATCTGCCATCTTAACTGTCTTTGCCATGTAAGTAGTCCTTTGGTGGTTTATTTAAGCGCTTCGTGTATATAGTCCATAGCCTCAAGATAGCCGTTAAGGCCATGTCCGTAAATCTGTTTATCGCAGGCAGGAGCTGTTACTGAAACCTTACGAAACTCCTCCCTGGACTGGATATCCGAGATGTGGATCTCAACCTTGATGATATTTTCAAGGCTCTTAAGTGCATCATGGATAGCATAACTGTAATGGGTATATGCTCCGGGATTTATGACAATTCCTACTGTGCCATCGCTGTAAGCCTCCTGAAGCCTGTCGATAATGGCTCCCTCATGGTTTGACTGATAGCACTCCACCTCATCTCCGTCGGCTGCTGCCTTGTCTTTTATCATATTGCACAGGTAATTATAGTCCTGATTACCGTAGACTGCCTTTTCCCTGATTCCCAGGAAATTCAGGTTTGGTCCGTTGATCACAAGTATCTTCATATCCAGCTCACCTTTAAGTTTTTGTACAGCGCTACCGTCCCCGGAAGCTGGCCAAGGCCCATGTTGCCTCCTGTCAGGATGTCGCCGAGAGTAATTCCGTCGTCGTGATAATGTAAGAGTTCAAGATTGTCTATTCCGTAGAACACGTCTTTTCCGCGCTTTACTGTAGAGAGGTGATACCACTCATCCTCTCCGGCGCCTGCCATGGGGTCTGCACCTCTATAAACCAGGTTTTCGTATCCGTTCTTGTACAGTGCACAGGTGTGAAAAGACCTCTCCCTCTCCGACTCTCTGTTGTAGTAAGAGAGCAAAAACTCCGAGATCCTGTCCCCTGCATTCTTGGCAGCAAAGTGAAGCTGCGCTCTTCCGACATCCGAAAGAGGCTTAAACTCAAAATCTATTCTCACGTCCGCAGGAAGGGGCTTGGTATACCAAAGTACTGCTTCTCCCAAAGAGCTGATGCACATTGCGTCTTTGGAAAAAGAAATATCGGCGTCCCCTTCAAGTACTAAATCCTTGATATCCGATTCACCACTTAGAGCATTCTCATAAATAACTCTAGGCATAAAGATTTGTATCTCCAATCAGATTTTTATAAGTCTATTAAATCATATCTTACTTATATCAACCAGTTCAAGACCTTCTTCACCCACTGCGCACTCAAGGCTTGTAACCAGGGCTCTTGCAGTATCAAGGGCAGTGATAACATTAACACCTGTCTCAATGGCTGTTCTTCTGATCATGAAGCCGTCTCTCGTCTTGTCTCTTCCCTGGGTAGGGGTGTCGATAACAAGGTCAATCTTGTGTCCCAGGATAAGGTCGATGACTGTAGGAGATTCCTGGCTGATACGATTTATCTTTCTCGCCTTGACGCCGTTTTCGTTGAGGGTCTGGGCTGTGGATCTTGTTGCATAAATGATGTAACCCAGCTTCTCATAGCGCCTTGCGATCTCGATAACCTCACCCTTGTCAGCATCCTTGACGGTGATGATCATCTGCTTATGCTTAGGAAGATTTACTCCTGCTCCAAGGAAAGCCTTGTAGAGAGCCTCGTTGAAGCTCTTACTGATTCCAAGACACTCACCGGTACTCTTCATCTCAGGCCCGAGGCTGATCTCAGCTCCTCTGATCTTTTCAAAGGAAAATACAGGCATCTTGATGGCGATGTGGTCTGCTTCCTTCTGAAGTCCGGGCTCATATCCAAGGTCTTTTAGCTTCTTACCCAGCATAACCTGAGTTGCAAGATCAACGATCGGAATACCTGTGACCTTACTGATGTAAGGAACGGTACGTGATGATCTCGGGTTAGCCTCGATGATATATACCTCATCTCCTACTGCGATGAACTGAATGTTGATAAGGCCTATTACATGAAGTGCCTTTGCAAGCCTTCTTGTGTATTCCGCAATAGTGTCTTTTACCTTCTGTGAAAGAGACTGTGCTGGATATACAGAGATTGAGTCGCCGGAGTGGATTCCGCTTCGCTCTATATGCTCCATGATGCCCGGAATTACAATGTCTTCGCCGTCACATACGGCATCAACTTCTGTCTCGACACCCTGAAGGTACTTATCTACAAGTATAGGATGGTCCTGAGCATATCTGTTGATGATGCCCATGAACTCCTCGATCTCCTGATCTGAAAGAGCTATCTGCATGCCCTGTCCGCCAAGGACGTAGGAAGGACGCACCAGTACAGGATAACCCAGGCGGTTTGCAACCTCTTTGGCCTCTTCTGCTGTGTAAACGGTAGCTCCTGCAGCACGCTTGATCTGGGTCTCCTCAAGGATGCGGTCAAAGATCTCTCTGTCCTCAGCTGCATCAACATCTGCTGCATCGGTTCCGTAGATCTTAACACCCATCTTCATGAGGTCCTGAGTGAGCTTGATTGCAGTCTGACCACCAAACTGAACTACTGCTCCGTCGGGCTTTTCAAGTCTTACGATATTCTCAACATCCTCAGGTGTAAGAGGCTCAAAGTAGAGCTTGTCTGCTATATCAAAGTCGGTACTTACTGTCTCAGGGTTGTTGTTGATGATTATGGTCTCATATCCGGCCTTCTTAAACGCCCAGGTTGCATGTACTGAGCAGTAGTCGAACTCGATACCCTGACCGATTCTGATAGGGCCTGAACCCAGAACCAGAATTTTCTTTTTGTCAGAGGTCTTTAAAAGAGCTTCATCCTCTGAATCAGGGCCGTTGTAAACAGAGTAGTAGTAAGGCGTCTGAGCAGCAAACTCTGCAGCACAGGTATCAACAAGCTTGTAGGACGCCTTAATGTTATAGAAGTCCCTCAGCTCTTTTAACACTGAAACATCAAATCTTGTGAAGCGGGAAATTACGCTGTCAGGGTACTCAAGGCGCTTTGCCTCAAGGAGAAGATCATAGCTTATTGCCTTCTTGGCATCCTCGAGAGTGCCTGTCTTTCCTGCTGTGTTCCTCTCTCCTGCACGAAGGAGCCTGAGCTCCATCTTAACAAGGGTGTGGAGCTTATCAATAAACCAGAGGTCGATCATGGTTATCTCATGGATCACCTCATGACTGAATCCGCGGCGAAGAGCCTCTGCGATAACCCATATTCTCTGATCGTCAACTACAGTAAGGCGCTTCTTAAGATCATCATCATCAAGATCTGAGAAGTCGTAGCTTGTAAGGCAGTCAACATGCTGCTCAAGAGAGCGGATTGCCTTCATCATTGCACCCTCAAAGTTGGTGCAGATACTCATTACTTCGCCGGTGGCCTTCATCTGTGTTGTAAGGGTTCTCTTGGCGGTAATGAATTTATCAAAAGGAAGACGCGGGAACTTAACTACGCAGTAGTCAAGGGCAGGCTCAAAGCTTGCATAGGTCTTTCCTGTGATTGCGTTCTTGATCTCATCCAGGGTATATCCGAGAGCGATCTTGGCTGCAACCTTAGCGATAGGGTAACCTGTTGCCTTACTTGCAAGAGCAGATGAGCGGCTTACACGAGGGTTAACCTCGATTACGCAGTACTCAAAGCTTGTGGGATGAAGGGCGAACTGTACGTTACAGCCTCCTGTTATTCCCAGCTCATTGATGATATTAAGAGCAGAGCTTCTGAGCATCTGATATTCCTTGTCGGTAAGGGTCTGTGAAGGTGCAACAACTATTGAGTCACCGGTATGGACGCCGACAGGGTCGATGTTTTCCATGTTGCAGACGGTGATGCAGTTTCCTGCTCCGTCACGCATTACCTCGTACTCGATCTCTTTCCAGCCTGCGATGCATCTCTCAACAAGAACTTCATTAGCTCTTGAAAGTCTGAGTCCGTTCTTAAGGATCTCTTCACACTCTGCCTGGTTGTGAGCGATACCACCGCCTGATCCGCCAAGTGTGAAGGCGGGACGAAGAACTACCGGATAGCCAATCTCTCTTGCAAAAGCAACGCCGTCCTCAACGTTGTGAACAACGGTAGAAGCTGCACAGGGCTCTCCGATCTTCTCCATGGTATCCTTAAATTCCTGTCTGTCCTCAGCCTTTCTGATGGTCTCAGCTGTGGTTCCAAGGAGCTTTACATTATGACTCTTTAAAAATCCAGACTCATCCAGCTCCATACCAAGGTTAAGTCCTGCCTGGCCTCCGAGAGTTGGGAGAATTGAATCCGGCTTTTCCTTTTCAATGATCTGTTCAAGAACCTTGACGGTGAGAGGCTCAATGTAAACCTCATCGGCAATGTCCTTATCTGTCATGATGGTAGCGGGGTTTGAGTTTACAAGGACAACTTCAACCCCCTCTTCCTTTAAGGATCTGCAGGCCTGTGTTCCGGCGTAGTCAAACTCCGCAGCCTGTCCTATTACAATGGGTCCCGAACCGATTACAAGGACCTTTTTTACGTCTTTATTCTTTGGCATAACTAAATATCCTTCCTACTAAAGCTTAAGCGCGCATCATACTTATAAAACGGTCAAACAGATAACCTGTATCCTGAGGTCCGGGGCATGCTTCCGGATGGAACTGAACCGTGAAGATGTTCTTGCCCACATATTTAAGGCCCTCATTGGTGCCGTCGTTGACATTCATAAAGGCTGGCTCTGCCACTGTTTTATCCAGTTTGTCCATATCCACTACGTAGCCGTGGTTCTGTGATGAGATATAAACACGGCCTGTAGAGAGGTCTTTTACCGGATGGTTGCCGCCTCTGTGGCCATAATGCAGCTTGTAGGTATCGCTTCCTGTTGCCAGCGCCATGAGCTGATGTCCAAGGCAGATGGCAAAGATCGGAACATCTGAATTGTATAGCTTTTTGATCTCTTCGATGACTCCGGTGCACTCCTTGGGGTCTCCGGGGCCGTTTGAAAGCATGATTCCATCGGGCTTATCAGCAAGGATCTCCTCAGCTGTGGTGTTGTAAGGATAAATTGTAACCTCGCACCCTCTTGCCAGGAGCGCATCTGAAATATTCCTCTTGGCACCAACATCAAGAAGGGCAACCTTAAGTCCCTTGCCGTTCTCTTCCTTGGCAATCTTCGGAATCTTCTCGCCTCTTGGATTAGGTGCTGTGAGTCTTACCTTTTCCTTGCAGGAAACCTTGGATACCACGTCTCCTGTTGTATATGCATGGAGCTTGTCCTTGATGCTGTCGTAGGTCACATTCTCATTGGTTGTGATGTACCCGTTCATGGTACCCTTTTCCCTGAGGATCCTTACCAGCTTTCTGGTATCGATTCCCTCGATACCGGGAGTCTCATACTTCTCCAAAAACTCCTGCAGGCTCATATCACATCTGAAATTCGAAGGAACCCTTGCCATCTCCCTTACAATAACTGCATCCGGCCAAATCTTCTCGGACTCCATATCCTCCAGACATACACCATAATTACCAATCAATGGGTATGTCATACATACCGCCTGTCCGGCATATGACTGGTCAGTAAAAACCTCAGTATATCCGGTCATCGAAGTATTAAACACAATCTCACTGACAACATCCTTATCAGCTCCGATATGCTTTCCTTCAAAGACCGTACCGTCTTCTAAGATCAAAAAAGCTTTCATTAAAACAAAACCTCCAGTGAAACTAAAACTATCCGTAACTAACTGTTGCTATACGCATCAAAACGTAGATATATCCAATACGTAAGCAACGGCCGGGCCCACATAATTTATATGTGAGGCGATTTCATGCCACGGAGCTGAGACCAATCAATCGTAAGTGCCAAGCACGCAGCGATTGATGCCCTGGGCTCAGTGCAGTGCCCGGCATGCCGAGACTCACATATAAATTATGTGGGCCCGGCAGCTGCGTATTATTTGAAATACTTAACGCCTGATTCGAATATCTTCAGATCCTGCTCGCCGAAGATGTTAATAGCGACTCCATCGCCGCGACGCTCGGAGTGAGCCATCTTGCCGAAGCAGCGTCCGTCGGGTGAAAGGATACCTTCGACTGCCATATAGGAGCCGTTGATATTCCACTCGTCGTCCATTGTTACGTTGCCGTCGAGGTCGCAGTACTGTGTTGCAATCTGTCCCTTAGCAAAGAGATCCTTAAGTACATCATCAGGTGCAACAAATCTTCCTTCACCGTGAGAAGCAGGGTTTGTGTAAACTCCGCCGAGCTCTGCTCCAGAGAGCCATGGAGAATTGTTGGAAACAACCTTTATGTAAGCCATCTTGGAGATGTGTCTTCCGATGGTGTTGAATGTAAGTGTAGGTGAATTCTCAGTCTGTCCTGTTACATGACCGTAAGGTACAAGGCCGAGCTTGATCATAGCCTGGAATCCATTACAGATACCAAGTGCAAGTCCGTCTCTGTTATCAAGAAGGTCCTCAACTGCTGCCTTGATCTCCTCGTTCTGGAAGGCTGTAGCAAAGAACTTGGCACTTCCGTCAGGCTCATCACCTGCTGAGAATCCGCCGGGGAACATGATGATCTGTGCATTGTTTATTGCATTCTTAAACTCTGCAACTGACTCTCTGATGTCCTGTGCATCCCTGTTTCTGAAGATCTTAACATTTGTCTCAGCTCCTGCTCTTCTGAAGGCCTCTGCAGAATCGTACTCGCAGTTGCTTCCCGGGAATACAGGAATAAATACTGTAGGCTTAGCTACCTTGTTCTTGCAAACATAGATGTTATCTGCCTTAAAGAGGTCTGACTTAACCTCGCTCTTATCCTCTGAAACTGTTGAAGGGAATACCTTCTCAAGCTTCTCTTTCCAGTTTGAAAGAGCTTCTGAGAGCTCGATAACAGCTCCGCATGCCTCAAACTTAGCGTTATCTGTTACTTCACCAATCTCTCTTGCTCCGCTTACTGCAAGGGCATCAGCTGCAAACTCTGCAGGAACTTCGGCAATGATGTTACCCATATCGTTGGCAAAAAGCTCTTTTGCAGAAATATTATCTGAAATCTTAACTCCAAGACCGTTACCGAAGGCCATCTTACTTACTGCTGCTGCGATACCGTAAGCATCCTCTGCGTAAGCTGAAACAATCTTGCCGGCTGCCATAAGCTCTTTTACCTGACCAAAGAGTGCACAAACCTTGTCGTAATCAGGAAGGTCGAAGCTGTCCTTAGGAAGAACGAACTGAACAAGCTTATTGCCGCTCTTTTTAAGCTCAGGAGTGATGACATCCTTAAGGCTTGCAACGTCCACTGCAAAAGAAACTAAGGTAGGCGGAACGTTTATCTCGTTGAAGGAACCTGACATGGAGTCCTTACCACCGATGGATGCGATGCCGAACTTCAGCTGAGCCTCAAAAGCACCAAGAAGTGCTGTGAAAGGCTGGCTCCATCTTGTGGGATCCTCTGTCATTCTCTTGAAGTACTCCTGGAAGGTGAAATGGAGGTTCTTGTAGTCACCGCCGCTTGCAACGATCCTAGCCACAGACTCAGTTACAGCAAAAGCTGCGCCGTGGTATGGGCTCCAGCTTGAAAGATATGGATCAAAGCCGTAGCTCATCATGGTTACTGTATCTGTCTTACCTGCAAGAACAGGGAGCTTGGCGATCATGGTCTGGGTCTCTGTGAGCTGGTACTTACCACCGTAAGGCATAAGAACTGATCCGGCTCCGATGGAGGAGTCGAACATCTCAACAAGACCTTTCTGTGAACATACATTGAGGTCCTTCATCTCGGAGAGCCAGGCCTTCTTAACATCGCCCTCTGCAAGAGCAGCCTTGGCACCCTCACTTGCGATGGTCTCGAAGTAGTTATCTTCCTTGGAAGGAATCTCTACCTTAACCTTGGTCTCCTGGTGAGCTCCATTGGTATCAAGGAACTCTCTCTTTATATCTACGATCTTCTTGCCTCTCCAGTTAAGGACAAGTCTTGGCTCCTTGGTAACAACCGCAACTTCTACTGCCTCGAGGTTCTCCTCTGCAGCATAGGCAAGGAACTGCTCTGTATCTTTTTTGGCAACAACTACTGCCATTCTCTCCTGTGACTCTGAGATGGCAAGCTCTGTTCCGTCAAGGCCTGCATACTTCTTGGGTACAAGGTCGAGGTTAATATCAAGACCGGGAGCAAGTTCTCCGATGGCAACTGAAACTCCGCCGGCACCAAAGTCGTTACATTTCTTGATAAGTTCACTAACTTCAGGACGTCTGAAGAGCCTCTGAAGCTTTCTCTCTGTAGGAGCGTTACCTTTTTGAACCTCAGCTCCGCAACTTGTAAGTGATTTAGAATCATGAGCCTTGGAAGAACCTGTTGCTCCGCCGCAGCCGTCTCTTCCTGTGCGTCCGCCAAGGAGGATGATGATATCACCGGGGTCTGCGCTCTCTCTGATAACGTGCTCCTGAGGAGCAGCGCCCATTACAGCACCGATCTCCATACGCTTTGCAACATAGCCGGGATGGTAAACTTCCTTAACATAGCCGGTTGCAAGACCAATCTGGTTACCGTAGGATGAGTAGCCGGAAGCAGCTCCTCTTACGAGCTTCTTCTGTGAGAGCTTGCCCTTCATGGTCTCAGCAACGGGAACTGTAGGATCTGCAGCACCTGTTACACGCATAGCCTGATATACATAACCTCTTCCTGAGAGAGGATCTCTTATAGCACCGCCAAGACATGTGGCAGCACCACCGAAAGGCTCGATCTCTGTAGGATGATTGTGTGTCTCGTTCTTAAAGAATACCAGCCAGTTCTCTGTCTTTGGTCCCTGTCCGTAGTCAACTTCAACAGGTACAACTACTGTGCAGGCATTGTTCTCCTCAGATACTTCCATATCTGTGAGCTTTCCGTCTGCCTTTAATTTCTTCATTCCCATGAGCGCAATATCCATAAGGGAAATGAATTTCTCTTTCTTCTTGTCATCTGATTTATAGAGCTCATCTCTTGCTGCAAGGTAGTCTTTGTAAGCGCCTTCGATCGGCTCTTTGTAGAATCCATCGCCGAACTCCACATCAACAAGCTCTGTTCCAAAAGTGGTGTGACGGCAGTGGTCTGACCAGTATGTATCAAGAACCCTGATCTCTGTCATTGTAGGATCTCTGTGCTCGTCAGATACGAAATACTGCTGTATCCACTTAAAGTCGTTGAAGGTCATGGCAAGGCCAAGAGACTTATAGAGGTCCTCAAGCTCTTTTTCCGGCATATCCTTAAAGCCGTCAAGGATCTTTACATCCTCGGGCTCGTCGTAGTTCTCAACAAGTGTCTCGGGCTTAGTATCTGCTGCGATCCTTGAATCAACAGGGTTCATGGTGTAATCCTGGATCTTTTTAAGCTCCTCATCAGATACGTTGCCGATCAGCATGTAGGTTACAGCTGTCTTTATAACAGGCTTCTCGTCGCCCTTAATAAAGCGCACGCACTGCTCTGCGGAATCAGCTCTCTGGTCGAACTGACCGGGAAGTGCCTCAATGCTGAACACTTTGGCATTATCCGGGATCTCGATCTCCTCTCTGTAAAGAATGTCTACAGGGGGTTCTGAAAATACGGTTCTGCAGGCCTTTTCAAAGACTTCATCGGATATGTTCTCAACATCATATCTGATAAAGATCCTTACCTGTTCTACACTTCTTATTCCCAGGTAGCCTTTGATCTCAGACTTCAGTTCCCCAGCCTTTCCGGCGAAGGGGGCTTTCTTTTCCACATAAATTCGTCTTACTGCGCTCATAAAATCTCCTCTTTCCTGACTACTTATTTATTAAAAAAGTGCTTTAGAATCATCTAAGCACTTTTTAAACCAAATTAATTATTTAATTCATCGGGCACTAACCCCTCTAATACATACATCAGCTCTCTGTCAATGGCTTCTTCTGTAACGCCGATGGTCTTGGAAGCGATCTTGAGGCCTTCCACCACGTACATAAGATTGCGAGCACAGCCAACAGGGTTCTCGCAATAGAATTCGCCGCTATCAACGCCATTTTCTATGAGCTTTTCAACAATACGCACCGCTGTATCGAACTGGTTCTTCAGCGGATTATCTTTAGACTGTGCCTTATGAAGAGAGAAAAACTCATAAGTGGCAACAGTGAGATTATTCTTTTTTCTAAGGATTTCTTTTTTCTGTTCCTTGAGGAAAAGAGCAAGCATATCGCCGGCGGATGCATCACCGGAAAGTGCTGCAACCACTGCCTCTTCATCATCCTCTGAGGAATCGTCTGCAAGAACTGCAAGGAATATTTCTTCTGTGCTGGAGAAATAAAGATAAAGACCCCCACGACTGATTTCACAGGCGTCTACAATATCCTTCATAGTTACATTCTTGAAACCTTTTTCGGAAAAGACTGTTCTGGCCTTCTCAAGAATGTACTTTTTCTTCTGGACTGACTTCTCTCCCATCTCTCCTCCATAAACCTCAGTTAGCTTTCACAGACCAAAACTTTACAAGCTCATCCATCTTCTTGACCACGTTGTACAGAACACCGTTACGGACTCCCTCTGCCCAAACGGTACCCTTGGTCATACCGGTAAGGATGTACTTGGACAGGATACCTGCAAGATCATCGATATCAGTGATCTGCGCATCCTGAATGAATGAAAGCTCATCCTTAGCCGAATTTAAGCGATGTCTTGAATATACATAGACATAGTTGCGATCCATAAGGTTTGTATTCTGCGCTGCCTTTACAAATGAAAGCAGTGAAGAATCATAAATCGGAAATGGCATGGACTTGAGTTCAGAGTTATTATAGCTCTGAGCCACTTCATTGCTGGCATTGTCCTTAAGCCAATTCAGATACGGAACTATCTTATCAAGCTCCGGGCGATATCTTAAAACTATGTCCTCTACGCTGTTCTCATTGACACTTCCGTCATTTTCGAAACCCATTGAACACCGCTCCCCTTCTGGCTTTGCGCCGTTTCTCCAACTAAGTCCGTCAGAAATCATTATATCAATTACCACAAAAAAAGTACAGATGATTTTCCCTGAATATTATACGTACCCCGGATAGTCATCCTTTAGCATGAACATGAAAAATCCGGCGAGCTTACTTACAAAAATACAGGTAAAAATCTTAAATGCAAGTCCAAGAGGCTCTGCTCTGTCAAGCTTTTTCCATGCAACAACGGTCATGGGTACCATCCATAAAAGAGGTATCAGGTAAGCTGTTGCACCGGCTATACATGCAATTATAAGCATGACCTTGATAGCTGTGACATATCCTCTGTTCTGGTTTCTTGTCTTAATTGCCGCCTGGCGCTGCCACTCATCCATTGATTCCTGTGTAAGAACCGGCTGCGCTACAGGCTGGATCATAGGTTGCTGCGCTACAGGCTGCTGAACCATTGGCTGCTGCACTACAGGCTGCTGCACAGATTCAGGCCTGAAAAATACAGGTGCAGGCTCCATGTCCATCACAGTCTTGGGCGCCTGTATCCTGGGCTTACCCGTAGCTGCTCCGCAGTTAGGGCAAAAAGCGTCCTCATCTGAAAGAGGTACTCCGCATGAATTACAGTTAGTCATTCAAAAAACTCCTTAATCTAAATCAATATCTGACGCCAAGGCCGTGGAGCTCTTCCACCACCTGGTCATAAGTCTTATAGTCAATACCGTGCCATCCAAGTTCTCTTGCAGTCTTTATATTGGCTGGCGTATCATCGATAAACACTGTCTTCTCGGGAACAAGGTCATATCTCTCCATAAGGAGTTTATATATCGCCTGGTCAGGCTTAACCACATGATCTCTGTAGCTAAGGATCCCGCCATCAACATAGTCAAGGAAAGCCATGGCATCCTTGCAGCCCTCAAGAGCCTGTTTGCTGAAATTGGATAAAACCAGTACTCTGTAGCCTGCTGCCTTAAGCGCCTTTATCCATGGTATAGTCTCTTCTCTCTTTATTACGATATCTGTGATATCTGAAAAAGCACTCTTTAGCTCATCGCCTATCTCAGGATCATTGTCCGCAAATCTCTGGGCAATCTCCTGCGTAGTAAGGTTTCCTATATCAAACTGAACCCAGTCATCACTGTTTACAGATGCCCTGCCCATTCTCTCTACCATCTCTTTATCATATCCCTTGTTCTCAAGGAACTTGTCCCAGGCAAAGGTTGTGAGCACGTTTCCTATATCAAATACAACAGTATCGATCTCACCATCCGGCACTACATTTCCGTACTTGTCATGCTTTTTGTTGCTGGTCATGGCATCGAGAGAGGCCACGGTATGTCTTCCGGTAAATACTCCGATAGCCCAGATAAGGAGCCACAGAAGTATCGGCACAGCGATGGTGGCTGCAACGCACCCAATAAATACATTGTAGGTATCCGGTGAACCAGTGAGTGCTTCATATAAAAGAAGAAGGTACATGCCTACGAGCAGAACGATTCCAACCCAGGCAAGCACCCTCTTATATGTTTTTGTTTCCTTTTTCTCATTCATATAGTACATATTCCTCGCATAAATATAAATCCGTTAATGCCAGGGAATATAATACACTATAAATTATTTATTGCCAAGATATTTAAAACCAAGCATTGTGATGTCATCAAACTGCGGAGCATCGCCCACAAATTCATCGATTCCTTTGGCAACGATCTCGCACATACGCCTTGCATCCGCCTCGG
Source organism: Butyrivibrio sp. VCB2001 (assembly GCF_000423965.1). Taxonomy (NCBI): domain Bacteria; kingdom Bacillati; phylum Bacillota; class Clostridia; order Lachnospirales; family Lachnospiraceae; genus Butyrivibrio; species Butyrivibrio sp. VCB2001. Next base: position 125,857 of record NZ_AUIZ01000002.1, read on the forward strand.
GTTCACTGTTGAGAGCCCTAAGAAGCCCATCTGTTTTAAAGAGCTTATCCTCGGAATTGGTGGCTTCTGTGACACCATCTGTGTAAATAAAGAGGCTGTCTCCGGGCTCTAAGGTAAACTCGTTTTCTCTGAACTTAAGGCCCGGAAGCGTAGCAACCGCAGGTGAATGCTTGTATTTTACAAGTTCGAACTCTCCTCCGGCCTTTCTTACAGCCGGGTGCTCGTGGCCTGCATTTGCTTCCACAACTTTTCCTGTCGATATCTCCAGGATTCCCAGCCATACCGTTACAAACAGCTCTGCATCATTGCCCTCGCACAGCTGATTGTTGACATCATAGAGCACCTGTGAGGGAGAGAGCTTGCCTCCGTTAAGGCTCCTGTTCTTGATACTGGTCTTGGCATTTACCATGAAAAGAGCTGCCGGAATACCCTTACCGGATACATCGGCCATTACAATAACGAGATGGTCATCATCAAGGAAAAAGAAATCGTAGAAATCGCCTCCTACTATCTTGGCAGGATCCATGGTTGCATAGATATCAAACTCTTTCCTGTCGGGGAAAGGAGGGAAATCACTTGGCAGCATATCCGACTGTATCTTGGCTGCTACGTCCAGCTCTGCGCTGATTCTCTCCTTCTCAGCTGTGATGGTCTTGATACTGTCGATGTAATTCACAATATCTTTTTCCATGCTGCTGATCTCTTCGGCAAGATCCTGCATCTCATCTTTGGTCTTAATAGCTTCCAGAGTATTATCAGGCTGCGCATTGTTTTTGGCAAAGCTGCTGACGTTATTCTTTATGGTGAGCAGAGGCCCTATCAGATTCTGTTTCAGAGCAATATAGCTAAAGACAACATACAAAGCCAGAAGTATCAGAGCTATTACTATCATGTAAAAGATATAGCTGTATAGTGTTGAAAGAATAACTTCCATGTATGTGTCAACAAATAAAAGAGCCACCACATTTCCGCTGCTGTCCTTAACCGGCATACAGCTGGAAGTTAAATATCCGTATTTCTTGGACTTTCTGACAAGATAACTTTGGGGCCTTACTCCCTCTTTATAAGCCGTCCATATCTCATCAAAGGAAGCAGCTATGGGATCCGTATCCCCCATAAAGGTGTCAGGATCGTAGATATAGCGCATGGTGCCATCTTCATAGGGAACCATGATGTAAATATAAGCCGCGCCCGTATGCTGCTGCATACCTCTTAGGTAAGACGACATTTCTTTATAATAGTCATCACCTCTCCAGGTAGTGGTATATTCGGCTATCTTATCGTGATCTATCTCATCCAGAATTATATTCGCTATAACATATCCCTTGTCGTTATACTCTTTTTGTATTGCGCGATTAAATATATAAGATCCGCTGAGGCACATAAGAGCGCTGAGTATCAGCGCAAATATGCTTATGCTCAGGACACTCTTTTTAGTTACCGTCCACCTGGTCTTCATCGTTTATCCCCTCCCGGAGCTCTTTTCTGTGTCTTACTTCTCCGGCAAACTTTATTATCTTTTCCTTCCAGTCATCATCAGGGCCATCCAGCTGATAGGCTTCATACCCAAATGTTCTGCCCTGCGTGCAGATGATGGCTTCATCATCGACATGGAGCGATATTCTGTATCTGCTGGGAACCTTCTGAGGAAGGAGCTGAGAGCTGTTTTTCTGCACTTCCCTAAGATGCCTGTTCCCGTTGATTATACCATCAAATTTGACGCCATAGTGCTTAAACAGCCCCTTTATATATTTCTCACTTCGAAATGATGATGTGTATACCCACACTTCATACCCAAGCTCCTGCAGGGTATTGATCAGCTCCGGCGTTCCAAGGCGCAGTCTCTCTTTATAGTATTTATTGAACGGAAACTTAAGCTCCGGCTCTGTCTTATGGGTCTTTGGGTACACAAAAAGAACTTCATCAAGATCAAAGGATACCCTCATCTTTTCTTCATTATTCCTGCTTTTTTTCATCGAATTCTCCGACAATCTTCATAACCTGATCGGCCCAGTTCCCCTTTTCTTTGTCTATCTCAAAATCTTCGAATTCCTTTGTAACGGTATTGATCCTGACAACAGAATCATTGTCGATGTGCATGGTATATTTGTATTTCTCGGCAATCATCTTATCAAGATCGGTCTTACTCATCGAGCTGATGGATTTCTGCCTCTCAGTACCGGTCACAATACCGTTGACCTTCACATGGTAGCGCTTAAAGTAATTGCGGATGTAGTCCATGGAATAGTACTTGGCAGTAAATACCCAGATATCATAGCCATACTTGGACAGATAATGGAAAAGAGCCGGAATACCAAGCCTTATGTCTTCCTTAAAGAAACGATTAAAAGGAAACATCAGCTTTTTCTCAAGTTTGCCATCGTACCCTGTCGTAAATACAACTTCGTCCAGGTCAAAAGAAACTATCTTGTCATGGACTGCACCATTAAGCATTTCCTTGATATCGGCATCATGAGTAAGGTTTACCAGCTTAACCGGTGCTCTCCTCCTGCCCACGGTGTAGTATGCAGCCCATCTGTGATGGCCGTTTATTAGCATATATCCGTCGGGATGCATCTTCTCGATAATAAGAGGCTCTTCCTTATAAAAATCCACATTTCTTCTAAAGAACTGCTCATACTCCGAAATGATACGATCACTTGGTCCTACCTCAGGTTTTGTGAACTCATCATCGGGATTGGGATGAAGTTTCATCACGTCTGCCTTGGTTGTAAAAAAGCGCTCCAAAGGACTTGCCTTTATGGGAAATGCTATTCCCTGGTAGGTTTCAATCTGCTTTTTAAGATAGTCTTTAAATCTTTCTCTCATCAAGAATAATCTCCATCATTCTTTCTTTCGTGGTCATTCCCATCTTTTCATAGAAATGTTCTGCAGACTCATTGCCTTTCCATACATTTAGGGTGACTTCATAGCAGCCAAGCTTTTTAGCCTCATCTTTGACATATTCAAATATCTTTTCCCCAATACGCTGACCGCGGGCGTTTTCATCAACGCACAGATCATCTATGAAAAGAGATTTATGAGGAACCATGGTGCTGGTAAAAGCAGGGCTTTTCAGCTGACAGAACGCATAGCCCAAAACCGTATCGCTCTCGTCTGTTGCCACGAAAATAGGTTTCTCGTCATCAAGTATCATTTCTTTCAGATCATCTTCGCTATACTTGGTCGTACCAGAAACGAAGATGTCAGGTCTGATTTTTGCATGAATCTCAAGTACCTGCCCCAATAGCTCAAGGATTCTTTTTATATCTCTATTCTCTGCTCGTCTTATATTCATATCATTTTCTCCTCCAAAACTAATTATACACTCAGAGGCTTTCTATGATAAGACAAAACCCCTCGCGCAGGATCCGGGCCATACGCAAAGGGCTTTTTAGTGTCTTATAAAGGCTGACCTTGATCAGCCGTTTATTGTGAATTGTCCAATCAGGTTGTTCAGGGACTCTGACTGCTCCGAAAGCTCTAAGGATACGGCGCTGGATTCCTGTGCTGTGGCTGAATTGTTCTGCACAACATTGGATATCATCTCTATTCCCTTATCGATCTCATCCATGCTCTGAGCCTGCTGGCCTGCCAGATCTCCGGTCTCAACGATCATGGCTGTGATCTCTTCTACGCTGTCTCTCATGGCATCAAGAGCCTCTGTGGTCTCTGCCACAACCGAATTACCGTTATTGATCTCATCCATAGTGTCAGCAATGAGCTGATGTGTGTTCTTGGCAGCTTCACTACTCTGGTCTGCCAGCTTACCGATCTGATCCGCAACAACCGCAAAGCCTTTTCCTGTCTCGCCGGCTCTTGCAGCCTCAATAGAAGCATTGAGGGCAAGGAGTGATGTCTGCTTGGCGATGGCTTCGATGGAATTTGTTACCTGCTCGATCTCTGCGGAAGCCTCTGTTATTCTGGTCATGGCATCGGTAACCAGGTGCATCTTGCGGGCACTGAGCTCTGCGTTATCCATAACGGAGGTAGCCATGTTTTTACTCCTCTCGGCAACCTCAGCCAGCTGCTTGGTCTGCTCTGTAATGGAATTCACGGAAGCTGTAAGCTCCTCTACTGCAGCAGCCTGGTCCGTAGCACCCTCTGCAAGATCCGATGCGCCCTGAGACATATTGCTTGCTCCCTGGGAAACCTGGCTTGAAGAATTCTTAACCTCCGAAAGTGTACTGGAGAGATTCTCTGAAATATCGGAAAAAGCGTTTTTGATTGCCTCATAGTCTCCTATGTAGAGGTCTTCATTCCGTGAGCCTGTAGAGAAGTCTCCGCCTGACATTCTCCTTAATGTGTCCTCGATATCTGTCACGATATTGGCAATAATAGAAGTTGATTCCTGAAGATCATCTGCCATCTTTCCGAGCTCGTCCTTGGAATCAGTTTCAATATTTATCTCAAGCTTACCCTTTGCCATATCATCCGCAGCAGTAGAGATGGCTTCTATAGGTCCCAAAATGCTCTTTGTCAGAGCTGTTCTGGCATTTTTGGAGTAAATGATCGCATATACAACTATGAAAAGTGCGATAAGTGTCATAATACTTACCATTACTACCGATCCATAATAAGCAGTCCTGGCCTGAGCCTTGGCTGAAAGTCCTATCTCCTTAAAATCCTTTACAACTACCTTTATGGCTTCGTTTACCGTGCCGACATAGTATGAATATATTTCCTCCTGGGAGGCACCTGAGCTCATAAGGGTTTTAAGGGTCTCATCGGCATCGTCTATAGCTTTAACGTGCGCAAGAGCTGTGGAAAGATCACCCTTATATACCTTGCTGAGGGTTGTAAGGCCATCATTCATCTCATCAATCTTTTCCTGAGCACCGGCAAGCTGCTCCTGCCTGTCAGCCTCATCAATGGCGTTCATGGCCCACAGATAATACTTGGATAGAGCCTGGATCGTGATCCTTATTTCACCCTGCTGAGTGTTCTGCTCATAGTATACCGAATAAATATTTCTGAGGTTCATGACAGCTGTCAGATCGATTATAAGGACAACTGCAAAGATAATGACAAGGTTGTTCCTGAACTTGTTAAATACCTTCTTAAATTTGTCAGAAACAGGAAGCCTTTTAAACTCACTTCCGCCAAATTCCTTTGTTTTTGGATCAGTATTAGCCATAACACCCTCCTGGAAATTTAAGAATCGACATTGTAAACAATCTGTACCTTATATTTTAAACGATATTACGTCAAATGAATCTTAATATTGTATAAATATTTATAAAATAAAGAAAAAACATAAACATTTCAGTCACTTTTGCAACTTTCGTTTTACTTCTGCGCGTTAATAGGATATATTTATATGTGGTTTGAAACTTAGTTTCTATATAAGTAATGAGGAGGCTTTCTATTATGGTAAAAGCTGTTGTAGGTGCCAACTGGGGAGACGAGGGAAAAGGTAAGATCACAGATACCCTCGCGGACAAGGCGGACGTTGTTATCCGTTTCCAAGGTGGTGCCAATGCTGGACACACAATTGTAAACGACTATGGCAAATTTGCACTTCACACAATGCCCTCAGGCGTTTTCCACCAGCACATTATGAATATCATCGGTAACGGTGTTGCCTTTGATATCACAAAGTTCATGAAAGAGCTTAATGAGATCACATCAAAGGGCGTTCCGATGCCACAGATCATGATCTCTGACAGAGTACAGGTCATGATGCCCTATCACGTACTCTTCGATACACTTGAGGAGGCAAGACTTGCAGGTAAGAGCTTTGGCTCAACCAAGTCAGGTATCGCTCCCTTCTATTCAGATAAGTTTGCTAAGATCGGCTGGCAGATAAACGAGTTCTTCCAGGATGATGATGTAATCAAAGAGAAGATCGCAAGGATCGCTGAAATCAAGGATGTACTTCTTGTTAATCTCTACCACTCAGATCCTATCGATCAGGAAGCTCTTTTTAATCAGATCGTCGAGTGGAGAGATCAGGTTAAAGAGTATGTTGGAAACGTATCTCTTTATCTTGATGAGGCAATTAAGGAGGGAAAGACAATCCTCCTTGAGGGTCAGCTCGGAACCATGAAGGATCCCGACCACGGAATCTATCCTATGGTTACCAGTTCTTCACCTCTTGCAGCCTACGGTGCGATCGGCGCAGGTATTCCACCTTATGAGATCAAGCAGATCGTAACTGTATCCAAGGCTTATTCATCAGCTGTAGGAGCAGGTGCTTTCGTATCAGAGCTCTTTGGTGATGAAGCTGAAGAACTCAGAAGACGCGGTGGTGACGGCGGCGAGTATGGCGCAACAACCGGACGTCCCAGAAGAGTTGGCTGGTATGACTGCGTAGCAAGTAAGTACGGCTGCAGACTTCAGGGCACAACAGATGTTGCTTTCACAGTACTTGACGTTTTAGGATACCTTGATGAGATTCCTGTATGCGTTGGCTACGACATTGACGGCGAAGTTACAACAGAGTTCCCTGTAACTCATCTTCTTGACAAGGCCAAGCCCGTGTTTGAAACTCTTCCCGGATGGAAATGCGACATCAGAGGAATCAAGAACTATGAAGATCTCCCTGAGAACTGCAGAAAGTACATCGAGTTCATCGAAGAGCATATCGGCTATCCTATCACAATGGTAAGTAACGGCCCTGCAAGAACAGATATCATCTACAGAGAGAGCAAGCTTTCAAAATAAAATAGCAAAAATAAGGGAAGGTACCTTTTAAAGGTCCTTCCCGTTTTTATTCTGTATTCAGTTGTGCTCTTAAGGTTTATACTGCTCTTACCTTAACGTAAGCAACTGCTTTCTTTTCCTCAGCGTGTACAGTTTTGCGAACCAGTGTTGAGCTGTGTACTGCATACTCTGATGTCTCGTCTTCATCCACCATACTTCCGGCTCCAAGAAGGTCTAGCGCCTTGAACTTGCCGTATGAAAGGTTCTGCTCCTTTGCCTTGATTGCGTCTGCCATGATTGCGATGCTGCTCTGGCTAACTTTGTGTCTGCTCTTTGCGGAACGTCTCATATTCAATTCCTCCATCTCATAAGAAATATGATTTTAAATGAAATGACCGGTGAAATAAAAAGGCCCCTCAACCCTTTGCTTTTCACAATAAAATTTCATTTAATGGGTACATTATATCTCTTATACCCCTTAAAAGATAGAGAATAAGCCACACTTTTTTACGTTAAACCATTAAAAGTTTATAAAGTGGTTTAGACTTTTTTTATTATTTCTGCACCTTGATCCTGTCGTCTCCTGCCAGATACCGCAGCAGCGCTGCTCTGGCGTGTTCTTTATCGCTTGCTTCCACGCTAACGGTGAATCTGTAGGTGTGTTTCTTAACACCGTCTTCCTGCCTCTTTTGCTCCGCTTCGGCAAGGGACCTGTCCCTGGTATCCTCGCTTGTCATCTCCATGATATCTTCGATGGCAAACTTCCGAAATTCCTCCTTGTGCTTCTCATCATCAGCCAGATATTTGTCTATGAGAGAAAGAGTATTTCCAAGGTTCAGGTAATCCCCGTGGAGGAAGGACTCCATATCCAGGATTTCCTGCCTGTTATCATTTACATCCTCCTGCCAGTGAAGCTCTTTTTCAACAAGCTCTTTTGTATTGGATTTATATTCCAGCTGCCAATCCATGATGTACCATTTCCAGATCTGAAGCCTCTTTCTGTTTACATCATCATCAGAGAGTTCCGACATCTTCTGGCAGGCATGTCTTGTGCCTCTTGCCACAAGCTCTTTTGTCGTATCAGAGACTACATAGGTCCTGCTGGCAGTAACCTGGCTCTTCTTGGTATTCTCGGTCGTAAGTTCCAGTTCATCGTCGGATACTCTGCGAAGGAAGAGCGTATAGTCCCCGTTGCGCGCAATAACAACAGGCCTTTCAAGGAGCACGGAATTCTTGAACTCCTCAAAAGATTTAAGCACATCATCATCTTGTACGAAACGAAACAACTTGCTCATCTATTCCTCCGGGCTGAAGGACGCAGTTACTGTCCAAGCAGCTCAAGTTTCTTAAAATCTTCTATTCTGCAAGGTCTTCCATAGTAGTAGCCCATAAGCTCAGATACAGGGTACTGCCTTGCTATTGCATCCGTCGCCTGATCCTCTATGCCTGAAAAGCATGTTCTGATACCCAGTCTGTGGGTAAAAGAGGTGATGGCTTCGATCATGTATTTGACAGTAAGGTTGTCTGCAACCACTCCCGTCAGTGCCGGTGAGAGGTTCACGATATCAACAGGAAGGCTCTTTACCATATCAAGAGCAGCAAAGCTCGAACAATCAACTCCTATCTTGATACCACAGGACTTCATGAACTCAATCTGGCTCTTTAAGTGCTCCATGGAGAGCTGTCTGCTGCTGGACTGGCTCATCTCAAGGCAGATACCTGTAGCAGGGTAACCAGTCTTTCTTAAGATATCAAGGAGGGTTGTTCTGAACTCGGATCTCTCAAGCTGCATAAATGCAAGGTTTACACTGACATAGAAATCCTTGTTGTTCTTCCTGATCTCAAGGGCATCCGTGAGTGCCTTTTCTAAGATCCAGTTACCAAGAGAGTAAAATACCGGATCCTGCTCAAGCCAGGGCACAAATTCAGAAGGAAGCACCTCTCCGTAAGGTTCCTTGCTCCATCTTACAAAGACTTCCATTCCTACGAGTTTGCCGCCCACAGAGGACACTCTTGGCTGATACTCAAGATGGAACCCTTCAAAGTTATTTAAAACGCTGTTTCTGACTGCGTCTACAAGCTCAATGCTGCTCTTGTTGTTGTCCAGTGCATCGTTGTGGAAAATAATGAGATTTCCGTGCTTCTGCGTCTTGGAATAATCAAGAGCGTACTTGGCGCTGGTGTAGATGGAATGCTCATCTACGTTGTGATCTGTTGAGACGATAACGCCACCTGCAAGCTCTGCTCCCACTTTCTTTTCATCCACCATAAGAGATTCCCTGGCGTAGGTTCTCATGCGCCCGTAGAATTTCTTGATCTCATCTATATTCATGGAATCTGAAATGAAAGCAAGGGTAGTTCCATCGCCCCTGAAGGCTCTTCCGAGGTTCCCACCCTCATCAACAAGCCTCTGGGCTGTTGCTCTTAAAATGGTATTACCCATGGTATAGCCATATCTTCTGTTGATGCCACCAAAATCAATATAATTGATCATGAGGACCATATACTCTTTCATCTGAGCCTTAAGCTGCCTCATGTAGTTGAGCATCTCATACTGATTTGGCAAAAGAGTTATCGGATCGTTGTTATCAACGATACCTTTATTTATGATAGAGCATGCGTAAAAGACAGGTCTTCCGACATAGTCTTTTATCACAACGCCCCTTGCAGAGCAGATTACATATTCGCCGTTCTTGTTTCTGGCTCTGTACTCAAAGTTGGGATCAACTTTCTGGCCCGAAAAAGCGGCATTAATGTACTCCTTGTACTTGTCTATATCGTCGGGATGGATACGAATCTCCCATACCGAACTTGCATTGTATACATACTCCCCGGTTAAACCGAAATAATCAACAGCATTTGCAGACCACCTGGACACATTCTTTTCCATGTCATATACATAGACATAGCGGCTTCTTGAAGTTACCGCAAAGGTGTCAAAGATTCTGTTGATTGTGTCAAAATTTCCTCCCGCCATTTTACCTTTCTCCGCTTAATTATCTTCCTGATGGCGCATCCCCCGCTCTGCTGCCACCGTTTCTCTGAGCCTTGAAGGCTCTCTTGTTATGGTACATCGCGTCATCCGCCTTCTTTACAACGTCCTCGAACTTAGCTCCGTCCTCAGGACAACGTGCAAATCCGGCACTAATGGACACTTTAAGGATGATACCGTTGTTCAGGGTTACATCCCTTGCCACATTATGACGCATTCTTTCTATAACGCCCTCATAGAACTGCTTGTCATGAGTTCCGTGGATAACTACAACGAACTCATCACCGCCGATACGGAAAGCCTTATCCTTCTCTCTTATACTGTTCTGAAGTCTCTTGGCAACGATGTTAAGGAGCGTATCTCCGGCTTCATGGCCATAGGTATCATTGACCTGTTTAAAGTCATTGAGGTCCATAAATATAAGACCGTATGGAAGCTTCTTTTTGCTGAGCTCTTCCATGTGCTCCTGATAACTTCTGTTGTTGTTGATGTTAGTCAGAGCATCTCTGTAGGAGAGAACTTCAAGTTCCTTGGAATATGCCTTCATCGAAACGTAAGCTGCCGCTGCCAAAGCCGCAAGGACACTGATAACAACGGCTATTGCCAGAGCACCAATTATCTCGTAGAGATTCATCCAGCTGCTGGTCGGAGAAATAAGAAGTGTCCAGTAACTGCCACCCACCGTATTTATCATTGACGATACGGGAGATGCCAGCTCTTTTTCCGAATACTCCATTATCATACGATTCTCACCGGTGATAGGGTTATCACCGAGAAGCTTGTATTCATAGCCTCCGTCAACAAGGGCTCTTATATTTACATCGGACAAAAAGCTTGAGAGATTGAGTTTAACTGAAGCAAATCCCCAGAAGTTTTCTTCTGATACTTCGCCCAGATAAATAGGTCTTCTGAGTATGATGCCGTAGCTTCCGTCTGATAGTGTAACCGGCGCCATGATTATTCCAAGTCCGCTCATCTTGCTGTAGTCCGCATAGATACCGTCAACACCGTCGGAAAAGAGATCTTCCCTCTCCGCAATGCCGCCTTCCAGCGGATACTTGTAGCTGACTATACCACCCGGTGCCAAAGTGATGTCAACGATATCCATGTAGTCGTTGAACACTTCATCGGCAGTAATGGCAAACTTCTCAGGGGTGATTCCTTCCTTACTGCTGGAAACTTCAATCTCCAGCATTCGGGTTATGTAATCACGCCTCTGGATCTCAGCTTCTATTCTGTCTGCAACAGATTCCGCAATAAACTCAGCCCTTTCCCTTCTGTTGCCTGCTGCAGTTGTAATATATACAATTGCGATCACGGTTGTGATGGCCAGCGCTGCAATAAAGGTTATAAGACCTGCTGTGATGCTCTTTTTCATTTTCGCCCCTCAAAATAAGAAAAATACGCCCATACTCTATTAATTTTATCATATTTTTGTATTATTGTGGTATGACCCATCCAAATCTATGGTACAATTCATAAACAGAAAAGCAATTATGAGGTAAAAGAAAAATGGCAGATTCGAAGGTAGTTACAAGAGGCAAAGTCATCATCAGAACCAGCATCATCGGCATCGTGGTAAACATACTTCTGGCCGGTTTTAAAATGATAGTAGGCATGATATCCGGCTCCATCGCCATCGTTTTAGATGCAGTCAACAACTTAAGTGATGCCCTCTCATCGGTCATCACCATAATAGGAACCGCTCTTGCAGGCAAGGCTCCCGACAAAAAGCATCCTTATGGATATGGCAGGATCGAGTATTTAAGCGCCATGATCATATCCATCATCGTGCTCTATGCCGGTATCACATCACTGGTTGAGTCCTGCAAATCAATACTTCATCCCGAGCCTGCCCAGTACGGCACTGTTACTCTTATCATCGTAGCTGTGGCCGTTGTGGTCAAACTCCTTCTTGGTCAGTTCTTCATAAACACAGGCAAGAAGGTATCCTCAGAATCCCTGGTCGCATCAGGCACCGATGCAAGATTTGACTCCATCATTTCCGCAGCCACACTGCTGGCTGCTTTCATCTTTATATTCACACACCTCTCTGTTGAGGCATACCTCGGAGCCATCATCGCTATCATCATGATAAAGTCAGCTCTTGAAATGTTAAGAGACACCATAAGCGAAATCCTCGGAGAGCGTATTGATTCAGCGGTATCAACAGCAGTCAAGAAGACAATCGTCGATGTAGACGGTGTTCAGGGCGCCTACGATCTGATATTCTCCGACTATGGTCCCGACCGTGTAATGGCATCCGTTCACATCGAGATTCCCGACACCTTCACTGCTGACAAGATTGATGAGATAACAAGAGAAATCCAGGACAGAGTCTATGTGGAGCACAACGTATCCATTATTTCCATCGGTATCTACTCCGTAAATACCAAAGATGACAAGATCACCGAAGTAAGAAACAACGTAAGAAAGATCGTCTCCTCCTTTGACAACGTCCTTCAGATGCACGGATTCTTTGTTGATTTTGAAAAAAAGAACATCCGCTTTGATCTGGTAGTTGATTTCGTACCAAACAAAACGGATGTGTTTAAAAACGCTATAAATGCTGTAAAAGAAGCTTATCCCGATTTCGAAGTCATCGCAAACATGGACGTAAGCTACAGCGACTAAGCTTCTTCAAAGAGATAGAGTCTGGTATCGCCGGTCCTCATGATCCTGGTCTCAGGACTGTAGCCGGTTCCTGCAAAGGAGCCGTTAAGTGAGAGGCCACGGTTTTTAAGAGAAGCTCCTGTAGCTGTCTCCTTCTGCTCTTCTCCGGTGAAATTCGTAAACTTATCAATAAGGTGGTGAATGATACCATCCTGTTTAACATGTACGGGAGCCATGGTATTTACAAGGCTTCCGAAGTCCATTACGCTAAGAGGCACCACCCTGTTTGAAATATTGTAGATCTTTGAATCATCAAGGCCAAGAGTCCTTATGCACCTGTAATCACAGTTAGGAGTAGCTTTTTTCTCCACCGCAAAGGCAATGGCCTTTTTCTTATCCCTTGAAACGATCATGTATCCGTCGTCAGGGAGTCTGTAGTAATCGCCGAACTGGAAGAGTTTTCTCCACTTCTTGTAGAACTCCACCTGCTCTGAAATTATCTTTTTATCAGAGTCATTCATGTCGCAGAGATTGAGTTCATAGCCAAAGCATCCTGCTGCAGCGATCTCAAACCTGGTCTCAAGAGTTGCATTTCCAAGAGTCTGATGGTTAGGGCAGGCTGAAACATGCGCTCCCACAGTACTTGCAGGATATCCATAGCTGTAGCCTCTCTGGATATCAAGCCTGCAAAAGGCATCTGTATCATCACTTCCCCAGGTCTGTGGGAAGTAAGAAAGGATACCAAGGTCAAACCTGTTTCCGCCGGCAGAACATCCCTCAAAGAGAATATCAGGGAAGCTCTCTGTCAGCTCTTTCATGATCCTGTACAGTCCGATGTAATACCTGTGCTGGAACTCGCCCTGTCTGTCCGCAGCAAGTCCTGTCGAGAAGCGGTCTGAGAATATCCTGTTCATGTCCCACTTGACGTAAGATATCTTTCCTGAGGAAAAGACCTTTTTCATGGAATCTATGATGTAGTCCTGAACTTCAGTCTTTGTAAGATCAAGGTTTAACTGGAATCTTCCCTTGGTGTGGGCATGCCCCGGAACCATTACAGCCCAGTCGGGATGTGCTTTGTACAGATCTGAATCCTCGTTTACCATCTCCGGCTCAACCCAGATTCCAAAGAGCATTCCAAGATCCGAGATCTTATCTGCCAGCTCTTTTACGCCGCCGGGGAGCTTTTTCTTGTTTTCTTCCCAGTCGCCCAGTGATCTGTGATCATCGTTTCTTTCGCCAAACCAGCCATCGTCCATTACAAAGAGCTCAATTCCGCACTTCTTTGCTTCTTTTGCAAGATTCAAAAGAGAGCCCTGGTTGAAGTTAAAGTAGTTGGCTTCCCAGCTGTTGATGAGGATCGGGCGCTCCTTGTCGCGCCATGAGCCCCTTACCACATGCTTTCTTACAAACTCATGCATGCCCATGCTCATTCCGTTAAAGCCCTTGCCGGAATAAGCCATTACAGCTTCGGGAGACTCTAGCTTTTCTCCCTTTGAAAGCAACCAGGAAAATCCTGTTGGCTGAATACCCGTAACAAATCTGCTTATGCTGCAACCGTTTGATGAAAGAGCCTCGTAGTGATTTCCGCTGTAAATAAGGTTAAAGCCGTAGCAATCTCCCTTGTTTTCATCTGCATCCGGGCTGCTGACAATAACAAAGGGATTGGATCTTGAACCGGATTCTCCGGCAGCAAGCTCTTCCGATACGACCTTGCCTGCCTTGCATAAAGACTCAGATTTACCCATTTCATAGGCCCATCTGCCGTGGAAGGAGGTAAATTTAAGTCCTGTCTCATAGAAGTCAACAGAGGTACTAAGAAGTCTCTCAACCCTTATATCGCCCTCTCCGTCGTTTGTAAGGACTGCACTTCTTGTGATCACGTCACAGTCAGGAAATACGGTATAGATAAGGTCAAGCTTTGCGCCATATCCTTTGTCGGAGAGCTTTACGATAAGCTGCTGAGCACTGTCTGTATCATCGTAGGAAGATGGAAGGATCTCTAAAGCTCTTTTACCCTTTCTGATCTCATAATCATCAAAGAGCATATCTACCGTGGTGTTTCCATCGGGATAGTATAGCTCTATCATAGGCTCTCTTATGTCACCCTTTCCAAAGGATGAAAACTCAAGGCCCATCATTTCAAGGCAGAGCTTTTCATGCTCATCATCATAATAGTTCATGTTGCCGCCGCCGTTGAAATGCTTGGGTGCCATGGCCTGAACTGTTTTTTCAAGGAGCTCTTTATCCCTACTCTCAAGCTCTATCTCTGTCTTGAGGCGCGCGTAGGTCTCCGAAGAAAAGATGGAGCCTCCGAAGTGAATGTGCTCAAGATGACCTGTCTCAGTCTTTCTGAAGATGTAGGATGTGTTTTTGGTCTGTAAAAGAAATATCTGTCCATCAGCGTAGATCATTGTTTTCCTCCAAATGGCGCTTAGGCGCGAAGTCCGTTCATAATAATATCTATCATACTGTTGAGGGATTGCTCGTAAGTAACCTGAGTTCCTGCAAGTTCCTGTGTGCTGAGGAACTTCTCGATGGCGCCCTCGATGGTAAGCTTGATAACGGGAATAGGCACGTTCTTGATGTAGCCCTTATCCATGGCCTCTGAGAGGAGCTTCTCGGTCTCTTCCCAGTCAGTCTCGATCTTGCCGGCAATTCTGCTGTAGACTACAGGGTATTTCTCCCTGAGCTGATAAACCTGTCTGAAGTCGATATTTCTGTAGTTGTCGGGAAGACATACAATGACCTTGGCAATCTTATCAATAAGATCTAAGGAATCATCCGCAATGATCTCTGCTTCCTTCTGTTTAATGGCAGCAAAGCCATAGTCAACAGTTGCGTAAAAGAGCTCGTCCTTATCATCAAACTCCTTGTATATGGTCTTTTTACTAATATGGAGCTTCTTGGATATGTCATCCATGGTGAACTTCATGCCCTTTTCGTTGAAAAGATCAACAACAGCATCCATTATGCTTTTTCTGATGGTATTCATGTAACGCCTCCTTTTCGACTGCCCTGTTTATCACTTCAAGACTTCTTTTAAAAATTCCCAGACATTTGCTGTAGATTTAACTGAGAGCCTCTCCTTGGGTGAATGGATATCATCCATGTCAGGTCCGATTGAGATACAGTCAAGTCCACTTATCTTGTCACTTAAGATTCCGCACTCGAGACCTGCGTGGATAGCTTCAATCCTTGGCTCAGTGCCATACATCTTTTTGTATACGGAAACCATGTGCTCTCTGAGGTCAGAGTTTGGATTATATTTCCATCCGGGATAACGGCTGTTGATAACGGTCTCTGCTCCGTAGCCACCTGATATGAGTTCAAGCTTTCTAAGAAGATTTTCCTTGGCAGTCTCAACGCTGCTTCTTACTGACTGCTCGAGTATTACACGGTTTTCGTCTGTGCTCAGGACTCCGAGATTAAGTGATGTCTCAACAAGTCCCTCTACAGAAGCACTCATGGCCTGTACTCCATCCGGCATTACAGCGATGAGTGAGATTGCCTTCAAGGAATCTTCTACAGTTATGGCCATCTCCTCGGTCTCAGGAAGGCTCTTTATCTCATCGATTGCAGCTGCATCTTCAGCCTTCTTGTCCTGAACACTGATCATGACATCAGGGTCTTTGATTTCGAGTTCTCCCTTGAGGTCAGCAAGAGTTCCTGCGAGGCTCTTTACAAATGCTGATGCATCTTCTGCTGCTACAACGATGTCGGCTACTGCTGATGCAGAAATTGCATTGTCGGCAACACCACCGCGCATGTCGATAATTGCAAATTTTGATACGTCACTTGCTTCCAAAAGAGTTCGTGCGAGGATCACGTTGGCATTTCCTCTTCCGCACTTTATCATCTCTCCTGAGTGACCGCCCTTAAGACCGTCGATTGTTACCTTGAGCTTTATTCCCTTAAAAGCCTGCCTCTTAACAGGAAGGTATGAGTAAAATCTTGCTCCGCCTGCACAGCTGGTGATGAACTGACCCTCAACCTCATTGTCGATGTTGATCATCTTTCTGCCCTTAAGGCCGGAGAGGTCAATCGCATTAGCGCCTTCCATTCCGGTCTCTTCATTGGTTGTTATAACAACCTCAAGTGGTGGATGAGGAATGGTTTTTGAATCAAGAAGAGCAAGGCAGTATGCAACTGCGATACCGTCATCTCCTCCAAGGCTGGTGCCCTCTGCCCAGACATATTCTCCGTCTGTTGTGACCTTAAGGCCCTCAGTCTTCATATCAATATCTGCTTTGTCATCCTTAACTGCCACCATGTCCATGTGACCCTGAAGGATAACAGGCTCTTTATCCTCGTATCCTGCGCTGCCGGGAGCCTTGATGATAACGTTTAACTCTTTGTCCTGAATAACCTCAAGATTTCTCTCCTTTGCAAAAGATACGAGATAGTCGCTGATCTTCTGTACGTTATATGAGCCGTGTGGAATGCTGCACAGCTTCTCAAAAAATGTAAATACTTCCTTTGGCTGTAAATTCTCAAGTGCCATAGTATCGCCTCCGTTTATCAATTGATCAAATAAAAAAGGAATCTGAATTTATATCTTCAGACTCCTTAATTTTACTATTAAAAAACTATTTATTCAATAAAAGTTTCCAATAATATTATGCGATCTTCTCTTTTGCAAGCTCTGCAAGTGTCTTGAATCCATCAGGATCGTTAACTGCAAGCTCAGCAAGCATCTTTCTGTTGATGTCAACACCTGCAAGCTTGAGGCCGTGCATCATGTTGCTGTATGAAAGGCCGTTGATTCTTGCTGCAGCGTTGATACGTGTGATCCAAAGAGATCTCATATCTCTCTTCTTCTGCTTACGTCCAGCGAATGCTGAAGTAAGTGCTCTCATAACAGACTGCTTAGCAACTCTGTACTGCTTTGATCTTGCTCCTCTATAGCCCTTAGCGAGCTTAAGTACTCTATTGTGCTTCTTCTTGGCATTTAATGCGCCTTTAACTCTTGCCATCTTTAAATCCTCCTATAAATAATCAAAAATATACCTGACTTAAGTTTCTTCCTGCAAAGATTATGCGTAAGGAAGAATCTGCTTCATTGTCTTTACATTTGTAGCGTCAACAAGTCCGGCATGTCTAAGATTTCTCTTTCTCTTTGTGGACTTCTTTGTTAAGATGTGGCGCTTATACGCTTTGTTTCTCATGAGCTTTCCTGTGCCTGTAACTTTGAATCTCTTGGCAGCTGCTCTCTTTGTCTTCATCTTCAGCATTGCTATTTCCTCCTATACTCTACGCTTAGTTATGATATACGGATTTCTCTGTATTAACCTATATCATATTTATCTTTAACCAAATATTTCTGGCTAATGATCAGTTCTTTTTCTCGGCAAGGAACATGGTCATTGAACGTCCCTCAACCTTAGGCTGCTTCTCTACAACCGCAACATCAGAAAGTGCCTCTGCAAAATCTGTGAGAATGTGAACGCTGGCTCCCATGTGTGCCATCTCACGTCCGCGGAAACGAAGTGTGATCTTAACTCTGTTTCCTTTCTCAAGGAACTTCTTGGCTGCATTAACTTTAGTGTTCAGATCGTTGGTATCAATGTTGGGAGAAAGTCTGATCTCCTTGATCTCAACAGTCTTCTGTTTCTTACGAGCTTCCTTCTCTTTACGAAGCTGCTCATACTTGAACTTACCATAGTCAACTACTCTGCAAACAGGTGGCTTAGCAGTTGGAGCTATCATGACAAGGTCAACACCCTCGTCTTCTGCGATCTTCCTGGCATCCTGAATTGACATAACACCAAGCTGATCTCCCTCAATACCAATTACACGGACCTCTTTAGCTCTGATCTGTTCGTTAATAAATAACTCGCTAATGGCTTTACCCTCCAAAAATGAATAAAAAAATGGATACATTCGCAAATGTATCCACTGATGATCAATTACAGAATCCTCGCGCCGGGCTTGGATTTGAAAAGATATTAACCGCTACTGGCCAAGCCGCAGGGTGAGAGTGGATACTCTGCTTTGTTTTCAAACACTGATATAATTTAACACAACCGCAAGGTCATGTCAACACTTTTTTCTTTTTTTCGATTACATTAAACTTCAGCGCACTCTTCGGGCAGGCCTTTACACACTCGCCACACCTGATGCACTCTGTGCTGTTTGGGCTCTTTATAGGATTCACATTCATCTTGCAGATTCTGGCACATGTTCCGCAATTCACACACGCATTTTCGTCAAAAGACATCTTGAGAAGGCTTATCTTTTGAAACAGTGAGTAAAATGCTCCCAGCGGGCATACATACTTGCAGAAGGGTCTGTAAATAAAGATTGAAGCAAGAATGCAGGCAATAAGTATAGTCAGCTTCCAGTTAAAGAGTGCTCCCAGTGCAGATCTTATGGATTTGTCCAGAATAACCAAGGGAATTCCTGCTTCCAGCGTTCCCACAGGGCATATATATTTGCAGAAGAATGGATCTCCTGTACCAAGACTTGTCCTGTAAAAGAACGGAAGTGCAAATACAAACAGGAAGAGGAATACATACTTAAGGTATCTTAAGGGTCTGTCTACTTTCTCCGGAATTCTGATCTTCGGTGTAGGGATCATGTAGAGAAGCTCTTCTATCAGGCCAAAGAGACAAAGCCATCCGCAGATGAGACGTCCGACCAGTAGTCCTATTGCAGCGAGATAACCAACTACATAAAAGGCAAATTTTCTTTTCCTGCCATCGAAGATGGATTGCATGGCTCCGATGGGGCATGCTCCCAAAGCCCCCGGACAGGAATAGCAGTTCATTCCTGGAACACAGAAGTGCTTAAGTGGGCCTCTATAGATTGAAGCGGTAAGAAAGCCTTTGAAATAGCTATTTGTAAGGATTCCCCAACCGGCCTGGATGCCTTTTCTTATTATTTTGTGCTTCTTTAAGCCATTGTCAGCCAATTCCAATACACTCCATGCAGATGGTGGTTGCTTTTTTACCTACGGTACTTGCTTCTCCCCTGCTGATGCCAAATATGCAGGAGGCAATGGCAAGTATCAGGAGTATCAGCGTCACATAGGTAGGCAGAGTCTTTTTCATAATGACCTCTCTTATTATTCCTGTGAAAGATACATGTTGATAACATCTTCCCATTCAACGCTGGTCTTGCTTCCTATCTCAGCGTTTCCCAGGACATTGCCCTCTGAGTCCAGGAAATATGTTGTGGGAACATACTGAAGTCCAATATCCAACATAAGCTGTGTCGGAGCAATAAGAACAGGATAGGTGATTCCTGTATCTTCTATAATTGCTCTGGCGTCGGCAATGACGCTTTCATCATAGTTTCCGTGCAGATCATATACATCACAGGTCAGACCCACGATTTCAAAGCCTTTGTCCTTGTACCTTCTCTCAATCTCGCCCAGCGCCGGCATCTCTGAAATACACGGTCCGCAGAAGGTTCCCCAGATGTTGATCATGGTGAGCTTGTTACCCTTTACGTAATCTGCAAGCGCCACGTCATTAAGCTCCAGGTCCTTGACCGTATAGTTTATTAGGTCATCCTCGGGAGAAATAATCTCCGTGGTCTGCGCAGTAGCCTGAATCTCAACATTCCGAGTATCTGCCGTCTGCTGATCTTCGGATGGCTGTTCGCTCTTTCCGCATCCTGCCAATATGCTGATTGAAAGTGTTGCTGTAAGTAGCATAGCAGCTGCTTTCTTCATATATCCCGCCCTCCATGGTTTTGAATAATTATACCATGTTCCACTGTGGGATTCTATGAGACACTGGGGACGTTTCACTTTGACTCATTTTTTACGTCCTCCGTAATCGGATCAGAAGAACATTTTTCTTCATGTGTTTTACCTGTCAATTCGCCAAGAATGTACCTTCCTGCCATAAACTATGGCTTGGAAAAAGATCTTGTGCAAGCTTTTTACCTGTCAATCTGCCAAGAAAGTTCCTTCCTGCCATAAATCCCGGCTTGGAAAAAGATCTTGTACAAGCTTTTTACCTGTCAATCTACCAAGAAAGTTCCTTCCTGCCAAAAAATCCAGGCTTGGAAAAGATCTTATGCCTACTTTTTACCTGTCAATCCACCTAAAAAGCACCTCTCTGCCACAATCCAAAGCAGGGGTTTGGCTAAAGTGTCTACTTGCCTAAATCTGTGGCAAAAGCGTACTCTATCGCCTCCGGGACATGAGAAAAGCTTGCACAAGATGTTTCATCTGGCCTATATCTGTGGCAAATGTGCACTCTATCGCCTCCGGGACATGAGAAAAGCTTGCACAAGATGTTTCATCTGGCCTAAATCTGTTGCAAATGTGTACTCTATCGTCTCCGGGACATGAGAAAAGCTTGCACAAGAGGCTTCATCTAGCCTATATCTGTGGCAAATGTGCACTCTATCGCATCCGGGACATGAAAACACCGGCTGCGCCTGGATGCATCTTCTATCCAGCCCCTTTTAATCGGCCCGCCTTAGTGACTGATCGTTCACATAGATACCGGAGTCAAGGGACAGTACGCTGGGCGCTGCCCTTTGGCGCCCGGGCAGCACTTGACTCCGGTATTTATGTGAACTACAATCTCGTGGCGGCGGGCAGATAAAACAAAAAGATGTGGCAAAAGCACTCTTTTACCACATCTTCTGCAATTATGAGTCAAAATGATACGTCCCCAGTGTCTCTTTTTTTCGATTACACTAAGTGAGTCAAAGTGAAACGTCCCCGGTGACTCACATTAGTATTCTCTTTCAACTTTGTAGGTCTTGTCGTCTACAACGATGGCGTCCACGCCGGGAACTGAACTAAAGAGCATCTCGTCGACGTAGTTGAATTTCTCTGGAGTCTCTCCGATCTTGAGCACTTCAATAAGGGCTCTGACTCTTGGTCCGTGGAGAGGGTTACACTCTGCGATGCAGGAGATCTTGCCCTGCCTTGCATAGTCGAGGGCTGTCTTATTGACGCCGTCAAAGGATACAACCATGATCTCACCATTTTGAATGTTGGGACCGGCTGTTCTTCCAACGCTCTCGATGGCGTCAATGGCGCCGATGGCCATGTTGTCGTTCTCACAGTAGACTACGTTTATATTATCGAACCTCTTAAGAAGAGCAGCCATCACTTCTCTTCCTCTGTTCTCGGTAAAGTCTCCGCTGACCTCAGCCATGAGATCCCAGCCATTGTCTCTTGCTGCGTTTGCAAGGCCTCTGGTCCTTCCGATCTGGGCTGTTGAGCCGATGTTACCCTGAATGTTTACTATATGAAGATCCTCGGGTGCAATTCCCTTGCTCTCGGTGTAGGCCTTGATCCAGGCTGCCATCTTCCTGCCCTCAAGCTCAAAGTCAGAACCGACCCAGCAGGAATAGAGATTTTTATCAGCTGTGTTTACTCTTCTGTCAACAAGAATAACGGGAATGCCGGCTTCTCTGGCTTCTCCCAGCACGGTCTCCCAGCCGTCCTCCGTAGAAGGTGCAAGAACTATGTAGTCCACCTCCTGCTGGATAAACATCCTTATGGCAGTGATCTGGTTTGCCTGCTTCTGCTGACCGTTTTTGTAGATCAGGTTGTATCCGGCTTCTTCTGTGAAGGCACTAAGCATTGAGTCTGTGTTTGCACTTCGCCAGTCCGATTCTGCCCCCAACTGAGAGAAGCCGACGGTAACGAGATCGTCGGCTTTTGGGGTTTCTAATATTTCTTCCGCATTTTCGGAAGGAACGCTACTCCCGCAACCGGCCAGAATAGCCGGTATCAGGAGTAGCAAAGGTATCAGTTTAAAAAATCTTTTCATGTTCCCTTAATTATCCTCAGGCCTTGATAGCTTTCTTTTTCTGAGCCATAACTACGCTCTGGATAAGAAGGAAGATGCAGAGCATTGCTGCAATGGTGATACCTGTCCACCACGCTTCGTCAAGTCCTGCAGAGGCAACTATGTTCTGAATGGTGCTAAGTGAAAGCACTCCAAAGAATGTTCCGATAATGTTGCCGACACCACCGGTTAGGAGTGTTCCACCGATGATGGATGAAGCAATTGCGTTCATCTCCATACCCATGGCATGGCTTGCAGATCCTGAACCTACATGAAGGAAGTATACATATCCTCCGATACCTGCCAGTGTAGAGCAGATAAGGTGTGACAGGAACTTGGTCCTTCTTACGTTTATACCCATCATTAGAGCGCTCTGCTTGTTTCCGCCAACTGCATAAAAGCTCCTTCCAAGCTTGGTCCATCTGAGCACTACAAATAATAATATCACAAGTACAAGAGCCACAATAACACCAATTTCAATATATGCGGGAACATATATGCCTTTTTTGTTGTAAGAACCAAGGAAAGGTACATTTACACGTGTGTCCTTAAGTGCCATGAAGGCCTGGTTCTCTACGTTGAAAGGTGCTGTGTTAACTATGGTTGTCATACCTCTTGCAAAAAACATTCCGGCGAGAGATACGATGAATGGCTGAATATCAAGTACAGCAACCAAAAAGCCCTGCACAAGTCCGTAAGCAACTCCGATACCAATTGCTATAAGCACTGAAACCAGAAGGCTTGGAGAATCTGTTTTGTCCAGATATACTGCGCAGCACATTGATACAAGAGCAACAACACCGCCCACGGAAATATCGATTCCGCCTGAGATCATTACAATACTCATACCACAGGCTGTAATGATAAGTGCTGCATTGGCATTTAAGATGTTAAAGAACATCTGAGGCTTTGAGAATCCACCTCCCTGAAACAGCACTGCTCCGATGTACATCAGGAAGAAAATAACAATGGTGATGGTAAGAAGCAGGCTCGTATCATTCATCTTGTTAAAGATGCTAACTTTATTTTTCTCTTTCATATCAAGCTGCCTCCTTTCTTGCAGGATTCAGCTTTTTTACAAGCATTTCCATGTACTCTCTTGCCTTGGGAGCTGAGAATACAACAAGGATGATAACTACAACGGCCTTGTATGCTGCAAGCGCATCGGAAGGAACGTTGAACTTGTAAAGAGTTGTTGTAAGGAACTGGATTACGTATGCTCCAAGGATTGAAGCCCAGATGTTGAACTTACCGCCTGAAAGGGCATTACCTCCAAGGGCAACGGCAAGAATGGCATCCATCTCAATGTCTTTTGCAATAACCGAGTAGTTGATTGTTGAAAGACGGCTAACCTTGATGAGAGCTGCTACTGCTACGCAGAGTCCCAAAATTACAAATGAAAGGAACTTGATAAATGTGGGGTTGATACCGTTGAGTCTTGATGAACTCTCGTTGATACCAACTGCCTGTGTGTAAAGACCAAGGTTTGTGAACTTAAGCACAAGAGCGATGATCACGATACAGATCGCTGCTATGAAAACCGTGGTCGGGATCGGTATTCCGGGGATAAATCCGCCGAAGTACGCGAACTTGGGATCCGGAACGATAGGAAGCTCGTTGTTGTTGATCCATGCTGCAATTGATCTTCCTGCAGTAAACAGGATCAGTGTTGCGATCATGGGCTGGATCTTGAATATTGAAACCAGCATTCCGTTGAAAGCTCCGCAGAGCATACCTACGATACAAGCCACAAGGAAAGCAACGATGATAGGAGCCTGAATGGTATCAGGTCTTGAATTGCCTCCGCAGAGGACTCTCAGCATTGCTGAACCTGCGATCGCAATGGTTGCACCTACGGAAATATCCTGTCCGCCTGAAGCTGCAGTTACCAGCGTCATACCGATAGCAAGGATTGCAAGCTCTGAGCCGTAATCCAGAATTGTGATAAGAGCTCCGGACTTAACGATATAGCCTGCGTTGTTAGTTACGTTTTTTATCTCGAAAAATGTCGGGTCGTTTATCAGGTTTACCACCGCCAGAAGGACAAGTGCAAGAAGCGGTATAAACAGCTGATTGGACGCTATCGTCTTTATCACGCCCAAAGCATTTCCTTTTTTATCTTTTGTCATACCTTACTCCCCTCCTGCGATAGTAGCCATGATCTTGTTCTGTGTAAGATCATCACCGGTAAGTTCTCCGACTACTTTTCTATCGCGCATTACTACAAGTCTTGAGCATGTTCTGAGCATCTCGTCGGTCTCAGATGAAATGAAGGTCACGCTCATACCTTCAGATGCCAGCTCCAGCACCAGCTTCTGGATGGCAACCTTGGTTCCTACGTCGATACCTCTTGTAGGCTCGTCGAGGATCAGGTACTCAGGATGCATAAGAAGCCATCTTGCAAGGATAACCTTCTGCTGATTTCCGCCTGAGAGTGCCTTGATTGGCTTATCAGCTGATGGTGTCTTGATATTGAGCTTCTCTATGAATTCATCTGCAAAAGCATTGGCCTGAGCTTTTGAAAACGGCTTAAAGAATCCCGTCAATACCTGAAGCGCAAGGATTATGTTCTCCCTTACGGAAAGGTCTCCTATTATTCCATCTATCTTTCTGTCTTCAGGCAGGTAAGCAATACCGTTTCTCATGGCATCAATAGGCTTATTTATCTTGACATCCTTGCCATGAACCTTGACCTTACCTCCAAGGATCCTGTCAGCTCCGAAGATTGCCCTTACGCACTCGCTTCGGCCTGAACCAAGAAGTCCCGTAAAGCCGTTGACTTCACCCTTTTTGATAAAGAAATCAAAGGGCTTTATTCCGGCATCGGACTGAAGGTCCTTAGCTTCGAACACGATCTCTCCAGCGTCATTTCCTTTGTATTCATTCGTCTCTCCTTTTATATCTGAAAGATCATCCATTTCTTTACCAAGCATCTTGGCAACAAGCTGAACTCTCGGAAGATCTTTGATCTCATATTCACCTACAAGCTGTCCGTCTCTAAGAACAGTGATCTTGTCACACACCTCATATACCTGGTCAAGGAAGTGTGTTACAAAGATGATTCCTACTCCCATCTCCTTAAGATCTCTCATGAGGCCAAAGAGCTTTTCAACCTCCTGCTCATCAAGAGATGATGTGGGCTCATCCAATATAAGAACTTTACAATCCATATCCACTGCTCTTGCGATCGCCACCATCTGCTGAACTGCGATGGAGCAATTGGAGAGCTGCTGAGTTGCCCTGGCCGGAATGTCCAGTGACTGAAGGAGTTTATCCGCATCAGCATTTATCTGCTTCCAGTTTGTAAGAACTCCATCGCCTCTTCCGATGAACATATTCTCAGCAACAGTGAGATTAGGACAAAGAGTGATTTCCTGATAAACAGTGCTTATTCCAAGATTCTGTGCATCCTGAGGTGAATGGATCGCTACTGCCTTCCCCTCAAGCTCTATATTCCCCGCATCCTTGGGATAAACACCTGTAAGTACTTTTATAAGCGTTGATTTTCCTGCACCGTTTTCCCCCATCAGCGCATGTATCTCTCCCTTGTTAAGGGTGAAATCCACATTCTGAAGCGCACGGACGCCAGGGAATGATTTAACAATGCCACGCATTTTTAGTAATGTGGTTTCATTCATTGGCTGCTCCTCATTTCTTTAAAAAAGACGCAGCAGACAACGCCGCTGCGCCTTTCATTACTAATTTATTAGATGCCGTAATTATCAACATCGTCCTGTGTAATTGTTGTAGCATCGAAGCCCTTCTCGTCCATGATGATGGTCTTCTGTGAAAGTGTCTCACCTGCCTCAAGCTTCTTGATGATGTCATCGATGTAGCTTGACTGGAAAGGATTGCACTGTCCGTCGTAGTTCCAGTTCTGAGCAAGGAGCTCTTCAAGTGCCCACTTGTTGCAGTCAAATCCCATAACAACTACGTCCTTGCCAACACCATGAGAGATACCTGCTGCGTCAAGAGCTGCAACAGCGCCCTTAGCCATATCGTCGTTCTCTGCATAGATTACGTTGAAAGGTGTTCCTGCGTCGATAACTGACTGAACGATCTGCTGAGCCTTCTCTGCGTTCCACTCAGCTGTCTGCTGCTTAACGATGTTCCAATTGGACTCTGCAGCAACCTTAGCATCAAGAGCGCCTGATCTTCCCTGCTGAGCAGCTGATCCCATAACACCCTGAATGTGGATTACGTTGTACTCTGAAAGGTTCTGTCCAGCGAGCCAGTCAACAGCTGTCTGTCCCTCTTTAGCCATATCGGAAACGATAGAAGCCTCATAGAGTGAAGGATCAGCATCGATTGTACGGTCGAAAAGGATAACCTTTACGCCTGCTGCCTGTGCATCTTTAAGAACTGAATCCCAGCCTGCTGTATCAGCTGCTGAAAGAAGAAGGTAATCAACTTCGTCCTGGATAAAGTTCTGAGCGTACTGGATCTGCTCGTCGTTCTTTAAGCTGTAAGCAAATGATGCTTCGTAGCCGTTAGCCTCTGTAAATTTAGCCTTAAGGTCAGCGTCGTTAGCTGTACGATAACCTGACTCGTTAGGATCGTTGTTGATGATACCAACTTTGATCTTTCCGCCTGATGCTGCAGGAGCTGAGCCTGAGCTTGCAGGTGCTGCGCCGCCACATGCTACAAGACCTAAGGTCATTGCAGATGCCATAAGAACTGCCAATACTTTCTTCATCATAATTTTTCCTCCTAGAATGGATGTATGTGTAAGGACCATTCCTTACTAACTACAATTCTAGAGAAAAACCATAAAATTCCCATTAAATAAACAAAGAAAAAGAGTTGAATATTTTATTTATTTTTTATTCAGTTTCAATTTTCTACGATTTCGGTTGATTTTTTCGGCAGACGGATTACAACTCTGGTACCCTTGTCATATTCCGACTCGATACTGATACCGTATTCTTCCCCGTAAAAGAGCTTTATGCGCTCATTTACGTTATACAGTCCGTAATTTTTGACATCCCCGGGATTCTTGCCGGATAAGCCTTCCGTTATCTGGGCAAGGCGCTCACTATCCATGCCGATTCCGTCGTCGGTGACAATGATCCTGTAATCATTATCGCCTTCCTCACCGTTTATGGTAATCTTACCTCCGCCCCTTCTGTTCTTGATGCCGTGATAAAGAGCGTTCTCGACAATGGGCTGAACGGTAATCTTGGGGATTTCATACTCAAACAGTTCCTCAGGAACCTCAATCTCATAGCTTAAGATATCCTGATACCTTATCTGCTGGATCTCAAGATAGCTCCTGGCGTGGGATAATTCCTCACGCACTCTTACAAGCTCTTTTCCCTTATTAAGAGAAGACCTGAAGAACTCGGAAAGAGAGCCGACCATCTTAACAACCTGTTTCTGATTTCCGGCCTCAGCAGACCATACAATGGCATCCAAGGTATTGTACAAAAAGTGAGGATTTATCTGGGCCTGAAGAAGTTCAAACTCAGCCTTACGAAGCTGCTTCTGCTCCCTTGTAACCTGCTCCTCGATGGGGCGCGTGATCCACAGCGGTCCTACGATGGAAACGACGATGATAGCCACTGCAATAAAGGCAAATATACCTATAGAAACCTTGATGGTATTTAAGTAGAACTGACGGTTCTGAGCCTGCGCGATCTGGATCTGGCGGTTCTCGTAGTAAATGTACTCATTGATGGTCTCCTGTAAAAGAGCTGTCACTATCTGAACGTCGTTCTCCCAGATCAGCATGTTTGCCTCATACCGGTCGTCATAATTTAGGTTCTCTGTGATGTTGTCAATGTAGCCCTGAAGGTTGTTGAGATACTTATCCGCACTCTGAAGTCTCTTTCTGTTATCCGGCGTATCCGTAACATCCTTCAAGCTGTCAACGACGCCGCGGGCATCAGAAAGAAGCTGCGGAATCTTGGAATCCGCAGGGGCAACGTTACCCACTATCAAAAGATATGTCTCATAGTCGAAGTCATTTTTGAAATCCAGGGAAAACTCCGACGCCACCACAACGGAATTGAGCATGTCGTCGTAGCGCACACTCAGCTTCCAGAGGTTGTAGAAGGCAAAGACCATGAACACGATATTGGGCAAAAGAAGTATCAGATATGATATTCGGATCTGAGTGGCCAGACGGGATTTATTCCGCTTTCGGCCTTCTTTGGAAGCCGTACTCATTCTTCATCCTCCGCACGTCCTTTTCCCCTGTACTGGGTTGTGGTCATGCCCGTAGTCTTTTTGAACAGATAGGAGAAATAATGCGGATCCTTATAACCCACCATAGCCCCTATCTCGTTGCTCTTTCTTGAGGTGGAAAGAAGCAGCTCTTTTGCCTTATCAAGACGGTAATCCGTGAGGTACTTGATGAAGGTCTGGCCCATCTCCTGCCTGAATACCGCGCTCAAATGATTGGGCGAGAAATTAACGTGAGCTGCCAGCGTGTTAAGAGAAAGTTCCTCGTCGCTGTAGTGCTGGTCAATATAAGAAATAACCTCGCCAATGACCTCGCGGTAGTGGCTCTGTGAACTGCGCTTTCTGAGAGCGATGGCTTTTTTGAGAATGCCGACAAGGTAATCGTAGGTTGTCTTTTCATCCGAAAGCATGTCTGACTGCGGAACCTGGGCATCCACTTCTTCCTTTGAAAGTCCCAGTTCGTTCATGACAAAGTCAGACACCGTGAAATAGATGTCCATGGAAATGTACTGTCTTAGCATGGTTGAGCGGATTGCATTCTTGCCCATGCCCTTGAAAAACTCATCCAAAAAGAACTCGGTCTCGGATTCATCTCCCATCCTGAGAAACTCCTTAACAAGCCTTCTGTCGATGTGTCTTGGGTCTATCTCCGAGAGGATGACGTCGTCCCTCTGGGAGTGAAGTCCCTCTTCTGAGCCGAAAAGGAAGTCGCTTTCGCTTGTCAGGTACTGGTGAGCGTAGGCTCTGTTTGCCCAGGTAAAAGAGCTTGGGATGTCCGAAATTCTCTCGACTACCTGACCCACACCTCCGAAATATCTGATGTGCGGATAGGAGGAAAAGAGCTCTTTCATCTGCGCAATAGCGTTGTCGATGTTCTGAGTTATCTCTTCGTCGGAATCGCCCTTAAAGAGAATTGCCTTGCCATCAAGGTTAAGATCAAATAAAAGAGCCTTGTTGGCTGATACTATATCAACCAGCTTGTCGGACACGCCAACTACACTGCCTGAATACTCATCTGTCCCGTGCTTGATGGAACGGATCCTTAAGATGAGTACATTGTATCTGAGAGCTGTGATGTTCAGCGATAGCTCTTTTGCCCTGTTAAGAAGATACGGAAGGTCCTTCTCGCCCGTTACAAGGTTTTCGAAAAACTCATGCTTATCGAGCTCTGTGCGCTCCTTCATGTCTTCTTCGTAGCGCTTTGCGATCTCGCGTTCTTTTGTTTTTTCTTCGATCTTAGCTGCTACTGCATCAATCTCTTTTAACAGATTCTCACCACTAATAGGCTTGGAGAGATAAGAGCATACGCCGATCTTGATGGCTTCCTTGGCGTACTCGAAATCCTCATAGCCTGTTAGCAGTACTATTTCTATGTTTGGGAAAGCGGCCCGGACCATCTTACTGAGTGTGAGGCCGTCCATGAATGGCATCTTGATATCCGTGATGAGAATATCAGGCCTTAGAGTCTGGATCATGGAATAAGCAAGCTCCCCATCGCCTGCTTCTCCGCAGAATTCGTAACCGTGGGCCTTCCAGTCCACATTGTTTTTAATCCCCTCGCGGACAACGAACTCGTCCTCCGCCAAAAATACCTTTAACATAACCCCGTATCACCCTTTTTCATTTTTATGGTTTGAAAGCGGCCTGAAAATGGTCATCCTGCCGGTCCAACCGATTATTCTCGTAACTATTATCCCAAAGAAAACGCCCATGCTGTCGATGAAAATATCACGCTTTCCGGGGCTCCTTCCCGCCACAAAGGATTGGTGATATTCATCAAGACAGGCATAGCCCACGCAGAAGATTCCTGCCGAAAACAAAAGCCACAATCCCCTGACCCCATATACATAAAGGGGAAATGCAACCGATACAGCCAGTAGAAAATACTCCGTAAAGTGCGCTGTTTTTCTTATATAGAACTGTCCCTTTTCAGACATCTGCTCGATGCGTTCCTGACTCCAGCCCTTGTCCAGAGTCTCATTTGCGATCGTCAAGACCCTCACTCCCACTTCGTAACTAAGCTGTGAGCTCTGATCCCCTTCCTGCGCCGAGAAGCTGTATATCACCAGCATCATTATGATGGCAGGTACAAAGGACAGCGGCTTTAAAACAAACCTCAGGGTCTGCTTAATATACAACAAAAAGTACTTCATAATATCTTACTAAAATCCCCGTCTGTGACCAGGATACTCTCCATTCCCATATCGTCGGCAATCTTTATATCACTGCCGATTTCGTTTCCTATCATAACACATTTTGCCTTATCGAGGTTGTGTTTATCAAGGAGCATCTGCATGTATTTTGTATCCGGCTTCATGATGAGTTTGTCCGAGGACATAAACAGGTCGTCAAAGAGTTCCGCTATGCCCAGCTCAAGGATTTCCTCCCTGGTGAAAATGCGCTGTGCGTTGGAGAGAAGGAATATCTTCTTACCTTTGCGCTTTAGGGATTGCAACATTTTCAGGGTATCCGGGTAGAGTCTGAAGACATCTCTGGACGTGCGGCGAAAGAAATTGCCAAGTCTTACCAGATGCATCGGAGCTACGGTTTCATCCGCATCTTCAAACTCGTAGATGGGAAGCGGCACATGCTCTGCCTTTGGTCTTACCCTGTCTTCAGGCTTGTCTGAAAGCAGTCTCTCCCATACCCACTCGATACGGATCTCAGGGTGCTCCGTGCCAAGGCGCTTACTTAGTGCTACGCGCTCCTGTCTGTCCATTTCGAAAAAGACCTCTT
The DNA here is from genome assembly GCF_000423965.1 of Butyrivibrio sp. VCB2001. NCBI lineage: Bacteria > Bacillati > Bacillota > Clostridia > Lachnospirales > Lachnospiraceae > Butyrivibrio > Butyrivibrio sp. VCB2001. Next base: position 156,787 of record NZ_AUIZ01000002.1, read on the forward strand.
TGAGTTTTGCAGGGTCTGTGAGTATAGCTTTGTTTGATGCTGTTATGTACTGCGAAAGCTCTTTTGCAATATGATCACACACTGCCTCCCAGAGCTCAGGTGCCTGTTCGTCGGTGTGTATATCTATCAGCGTGCCGTATAGGTCAAAGATGTAATTATCTGTTATCATTTTACTTCCTCTATATTCTTACTATGTTACAATATATTTGTTAAAAAACTTTGCAGGAGGATATGCGAATGAAGAAAATCATACAGCTTGTTAGCGACGATTTCGAAGACCTTGAGTTGTGGTGTCCTGTCATGAGACTTAGGGAAGAAGGCTGCATCGTGGATCTTGTTGCGGAAAAGCCCGGAATGTACCACGGAAAATACGGTGTACCCTGCGAAGTCACAATGTCTTTTAACGATATAAACGATGCGGATTATGACGGAGTATTGGTTCCCGGAGGCTGGGCTCCCGATAAGCTTCGCCGTTTCCCCAAAGTGCTTGAAATTGTAAGGAACATGAACCGCGATAACAAACTCATAGGTCAGATCTGTCATGCCGGCTGGGTTCTGGCATCTGCCGAGGTTCTTCAGGGCAGAAAAGTTACCAGTACTCCAGGCATTAAGGATGACCTGACTCATGCTGGTGCAATCTGGCTTGACCAGCCTGTTGTCGTCGATGATAACATGGTGTCTGCCAGAAGGCCGCCGGATATCCCGGAATATATGAGCGCTTTGGTTGAGGTACTTAACAGGTCTTGAAGTGAGTCACCGGGGACGTTTCACTTTGACTCAAAATGAGTCAAAGTGAAACGTCCTTATTAGCCGTACAAAAACCTTTCATATTCATGTACAGCCTGCTCAGTGTTAAGCTCTTTGAATATTGCTATCTCCTCCTCTTCTGAGAAGAATTCCCTGACATACACATTAAGATTCAAAGACGGATATAAAGCATATTCCGGAGACTGCTTAACTTTCAGCAAAACTCTTTTGCATATCTCGATGATTCCTTTTACATGATCATCATATGTCTTTTCCCACAGATCATCATCATCCGATGTCCACTGCTTCAAAGCATTGTAATAATCAACAAGCTCTTTTGACAGACCTTTGAACTCTTCGCCTATTGCCCATTCTTCCTCGCAGTATTTGTAATACATGTATTCGGACTCATCCTTCGAAGGCATGCTCTTAAGATTCGAATTCGTATTTAATGCGACACCGATAAACGTGGTAAATTCGGGCCAATAGCTGATAGAGACAGCATAAATATCCTTATTATCGCCATGATTTCTCAAGCATTTGCAAACCTCATCATACAGATCTTTTTCAAAAGAATCATATGGAAATATCGGCTCTACTCCGTCTGCATATGGGCTCTCCTCTTCATCCGGATCAGGCTCTTTTACCATGTCAAGCTTACCCATAATATCTTTTAAATATTCTGCTATTTCTGTTTTTCCATACATTCTGGCATATTCGTAGGCATCACACTCGTCTATGTTTGCAATTGGATATGTTGCTGTAAGGTCGATTCCATTTTCCACCAGGAATTTAGCAACCTCGGTGTGTCCATTATATATGGCTCCAAACAGAGGATTTGTGGAAAAAGAGCTGACATCCAATATTGCACCATGTTCAAATAAATATCTGACGACATCGAGACGCCCATCAAACGCTGCAACAGTCAAAGGCCCACTTTCGTGATAGCCTCCTATTTTATTTATATCAGCTCCTGCTTCTACCAAAAACCTGACAGACTCTATTGGGCCGGTACTTGCTGCATCAGCTAAAAAAGTACCGAAGATTGTTACCTCATCCAGTATCCCTGCATGCTTATCTATCATTTCTCTGATATGATCCAGATCGGCTGCCTTAATGGCTGCTCGCATCTCCTTGACTATCTCTTTATCCATTATCCATACCTTTCAGTATTCAAAATTTCTCTTCATCTTTATAACACATAGCAATAGAAAAATGTTGCAATAAATGAGTCACTGGGGACGTTTCACTTTGACTCATTTTGAGTCAAAGTGAAACGTCCCCAGTGACTCATAAATCTAACGTCTGTTTTTATGAGTTTCAATACTCAATGATTGCAATGCCGTAAGCAGGCAGCACAATCATATCATTCTCAATAGAGCACCAATCCTCCCCGGTTGTAAGCTGATAAGCGATGCCGGGTAGCGAAGCTGCCCCAACAGCATCTTTGAGAGCTGCAGACATCGACAGATCCACAGTTCTCTCCTCATCAGAAGAGTTGATGACCACAAGCAGATTCTGATCTTCCCATCTGCCTTCAGCATCTGCCTCAAGAGTCCTTAAGAACGCACAGATGTCACTATCGGAAATCTCAGACAAAGTAGTGGTCTCTCCCCTTGCGATTGCCGGGAAGGTGTTGCGCGCCTTGATGGCTGCCTTAACGTAGTTATAGATAGAAGCAGGATCATCATACTGCTCATCTGCTGCCGGATATTTCATCTTAAAGTAGTCCATGGCCTTGGGACCCTTGCACATGCCCTCTGCGCCGGAGTCTTCAGTCCAGTACATGGGCGCCCTCTTATTCTCATCTTTGCCGGAGCCCTTCATTCCAAGCTCCTCGCCATAGTATATGAACGCATTTCCTGGCATCAGAAGGTTAAGTCCCCAGGAGAGCTTTAGCTTGTCCTCGGAGCCTTTTCCCGTGAAGTAACCGGCACTTCTTGCCATGTCATGATTTACAAAGAAAGGTGCATCAATGGCTGTTCCCGGGCCGTTTGCTTCAAGTGCTTTCTGGGTGATCTCAAGAGCTTCTCCGTACCTCGAAGCCGGAGCTGTACCCCTTGCCACACCTGCGATAACGCCTTCACTTCCCGCATAGTCAAAGTCAAAGAAGCTGTCGATTCCGCTGGCATAATACTTGTGATATGTTGCAGAATTGGTCCATGCCTCAGCAACGATGTAGGCATCGGGATTTACAGACTTCACCGTATCATTGAGCCATGCCATAAAATCTATATTTGCAGAATCATTTCCCGTGTAGTAGTAGGTCACAGCATCAAGCCTGAAGCCGTCCACACCATGCTCCAGCCAGAATCCCGTGATATCTGCGATTTCTCTTCTAACAGCATCACTATCCAGATTAAGATCCGGCATTCCCGACCAGAATCTTGCCTCATAGAAATACTCCGTTCCCGGAAGTGGCTCATAGCCTGCAAGCTGCTCGTTTGCAAAGTTGTAGTAGGACAGCTTTGGGCAGTCTATGTAAAACGAAGCACTATAATTGCCATTCTCAAACGTGATTCCGGGGTGATCTTTCAAAAACTCCGCTGCGTCTTTAAACCAGGGATGCTCAACAGATGAATGGTTATAAACCTGATCGATGATAACCCGGATTCCCCTGTCGTGGCAGGCCTTTATAAGCTCATCAAAGTCCTCCATGGTGCCATACTCCGGGTCGATATCCTTATAATCGGTCACATCATACTTGTGATATGTAGGCGATGGCGAAATTGGCATGAGCCATATCTCGTTGCACCCAAGGTCCGTATCTGTGGCCGGGTCTCCATCACTAATATAGTCCAGCTTATTTATGAGTCCCTGCAGGTCTCCGACGCCGTCCCCGTCGCTGTCGCTAAAGGAATACACAAAAACCTCATAAGTGGTCCTGAACTTATCGTCAATCACATTTACAGGCAGCACATTCGCAGTCCCCTCTGCGCTCTGCGCTATGCTCTCAGTGCTCTGCACATCTGCGTGTTCCTCGGCATTTTTCAAACCGATTTTTCCGCCCCTAATTCCTGCAGCCACAACCGCCGCAGCAAGAACCACGGCAACTCCCAGGGATATCACTTTTTTGTTAAAAGACATCTCAAACTCCTCCTACTGTCACTATTTATCCAAAGCATCTTTCCAATATGCGTCAATCTCTTTTATCTCATAACCGGCAAGTCTTACCCCATCATAGCAGTGCTCAATTGTAAAAAGAGCTTCCGCCCCGGTTTTAGTGTCCTCGCTAAATGCCTGACCCGCTCTGAAATTGCCAAGGCTGTAGTAAACAAGCATGTTTCCGCCGTCAGGTCTTTTCACTGTCTCTACAGGCTGCACCACGTGGGGATGAGAACCCACCACCACATCGACGCCGCCCTCAGCCATGAGCTGTGCCATGTGCTTCTGATAGTCATTTGGCTCCTTTTCATACTCCTGTCCCCAATGGGCAAATACAATGACGAAATCCGCTTCGTCTCTGGCACTCTTAAGTTCTTCCACAAACTCTTTTTCCTGCTCCTCTCCCTCCGGAAAGTTATTGAGTAGGAAAGAGAAATCATTCTCATTCCCCTGCTCGTTGATACCATAAGTATATCCGAACAGCGCAATATTCATGCCGTTCCTGGTGATGATCTTATAAGCCCTGTTATCGGAATCATAGGCGCTGTGCAGCCCAACGCAGGTAATGTTATTTTGCTGCAAAAAACCTGTCGTCACATCGATACCATACAGCCCACGGTCCATGCTGTGGTTGTTTGCGCAGGTTGCCACATCAAAGCCCGCATCGGCTATGGCTCTTCCGACACCAATAGGAGTCCCGAAGGAAGGGTACCCTCCAACAGCAGATGCCTTGTCCACCAGCATGGTTTCAAGCTGGATCACAGAAACATCAGCCTCCTTAATGTCTTTTTCAAAAGGCTTGTACAAAAAGTCGTAATTGCCGCCTGCTACGCTCTCGCCGTAAAGATAGATATCCTCATGGATTATATTATCACCAAAGCAGGCAAAGCTCACCGTGTTATCCATGTTCTTAAGGCCAAAGGACTGCCAGTTCCAAAGGCAGGCTTTGTCGTTAACATCCTCCGTCAGGAGAAAAGCGCTGTTCTTCTCCATGACCTTCATCCTGACAACCAGAGGGCCAATGTCAGATGCGCACCACTTCTGGGTAACGCTCCCGTCTTTATTTATATCATAGATGAAGATGTGCTGGCTGTAGTTCTTTACATCGGATGTGATCCAGTAGGGTCTTGCAGGGCCGAATCTGCCTCTTTTCCACAAAAGAGCTATCAGCTCCTCATCACCGTCTCCGTCAAGGTCAGTTACAAAGGCGTCCTGGACTTTGTAGCCATCATCGGACTTATAGAGGGTTCTGCCATCTGCTGATGTCAGAGTCAGCTCTTTTCCCGAGAGCAGAAGGGTCTTTTGGTCTGCGAGCTCTAACCTCTTCTCCTGCCAGGTAAAGCCGCCCGGGATATAGTTTAGAGCAAATAAACAGCAAAAGGCCGCCACTGCTCCGATGAGCAGTAGCAGCCACAATATCTTTTTCCGGTTTTTAATAGATGCCGGCCTCTCCATTATTCTCCTACTCTGTAGCTCTGAGTCCACTCAGGCTGGTCCGGTGCAGGCTCTGTTTCAACCCAATCCCAGTTATCATCGACATATCCGCCCTTTAAGATCTGACGCCACTCAGTGTCGGTCATTCTGTCGGACATAGGTGCTTCAAACTGGTAGAAGCTGTAAACACTTCCGCTTCCAACGTGGAGTTCGCCATCGATAGGGAATACCACGTACATGGTCTGAGCGTAGCCTGTTCCGACTTCAAGGATGCTTCCGTTGGGGTCAGTTGCAATATCAGCAATAACAGGACATGGCACGTTCTCCGGGTAAACCTGCTCCTGAGTATCATCAGGGTTATTTACCTCATTCCAGAAGTGCTCGATATATCCGCCGTAGTTTCTAATCCACTCGTAGTCATCATCTGTGAGGGCCTCAGCCTTTAGCTCTTTTTCTGAAATCTCAAGGAGCCTCTGGGCAATCTCTGAGAGACGGTTAAGATTATCCTCATCTCTCTCGCTGAGCATTCCAAGGTTTGCAAGGCCTTTTAAGGTATTGTTTGAAAGGAAGATGAATCTGCTGTAGATTTTGGGCTCAGGATCAACATATCCTCTGTCATCCGGTGGAGTGTCGTATCCGCCGCCCATCTCAGCCATTACTGACTTTGAGTAGAGGATGGTGTCGTGCTTGAGCTCTGCAAATGAACCAGCAAAGCACTCGAGATTTCTTTTATCCCACTCAGCACTCTGCATGAACATAGGATAGCCCTCGCCCTTAGACTCAAACAGAGGTCTTAAGGTATTCAGCCAGCCTGCATAGAGACTGTTGTTCCAGATCTTGGGATCTTCGTTGTTAAAGTGCTCTGTGGCAGCGTTCATGTTCTTCTCGTAATTCTCAAATTCATATGCGCCCTGCTCTTTTAAGATTGCAACAGCCTGGTCGGAGCCGAGTGCTGCAGCGGTATCCAGGGTATCGGGCAGATATCTTCTATCGCCGTTTGAGTTTTCTTTTACCGCGCTGAAGATTAGCTTTTGCATGATCGCTGCATCCACAGTAAATCTCTGGCCCATGAAACGGAAAGATGGGATCACGGGATCATCACCTTCCATGACGGGAACGGAATTCACTGCTGGAGGATCAAGCTCTTTTGCTGCCAAAAAGACCTTTGCAAAAGCCGCATCGTCTGAAGAAAGGGTCGCAGCATCAGGCACTGAGCCGTAGCACTGCTCGATTACTGCTGAAAACTGGTCGTATCCGGGATCGTCTGATGCGCCGGCAAAGAAGGATGTAACTGAGTAAATGCTCTTCCAGGCCTCATCATCGCTTGCAAGGGCGCTGCTTATAAGGCATGCGCTTCTGACCATATCCTCGTCATCAAGTGCCATAGGGATGCGACCGTACCACATCATGGCCTTAAAGTATTTCTCAAGTTGCTCATCGCCTTCGTAGTAGCCCCTTGGCTTGTACTGGGTGTAGTCCTCCTTAAGACCCGAAACAACGCAGTCATCAATAGCCTCGGCGCCATTGATCTTGTCAATCTCAGCTTTGACCGCTGCTGCGAAATCCGCGTCATCTACAGGAGCAGCTACAGTCTCATCCTGAAGGTATGCTCCTACGTAAAAGAGCTCTAAGTTCCTAAGTGCTGCATTCTCCCACTTTGTGCCCTTTAAGGCATTGTACTGCTCTGTGCTCTTTGCAAGCATCTGGGCGCTGAGCTCTTTGAGCTTGTCAGCAAGATAGTCTTTCTCCGTGTTCTTCATCAGATGTGCAAAGTACAGGTGATAAGTATGCATCAGAGAATCTACAGTTACAAAGTTTGGGAAAAAGAAATAACGATTGTCCTCATAAATCTCGTAGAATTCATCAGCTCCGCTCTGATTTTTTATAGCAAAGCCGTTCTTTACAAGCGCATCCCTAAGGAGCGTCGGATCATTCCACTCAGATTTGTACTGAGGTTCAAACAGATATGCATAATCCGGATGATAGGTTACATTTGAAAAATCCGGAGCGATCGTATATGGCTCCACGCTTGGAACCAAAGCCTCATCGTAATATATCTCCTCCTCATCTCCAAGAAGGGATGGAAGTTTACCGATTGCTGCAGTGCTTGAAGAATCGCTCTGCTGGGTATCAGCAGATGTGTCAGCCTGTGCTGCGCTGTTTGCATCCTCACTTGCTTCCTGCGCCGCCTGATCCTGTCCCCCGGGCTGCTCATTTGCGCTGTTCCCTGCTGCTCCGCATGCAGTGCACAGCATGGTCATAGATAATAGCATCGAAAGTACACGTCTTTTCATAATACACTTTCCTCCTCTACCACATTATAACCAAAAAAACTCCCCGGTAAAACCCGGGGAGTTCTGGAATAATTATCTTTGTTTTATACTTCTGCGCTTACGCTCTCAGAAGCCATCTCTTTCTTCTTGGCAAGGTACTTCTTGATTGCCTTGTACTCAAGGAAGGCGATCAGAGCAAGAAGAAGTGCATCTACAGCATAGAGGATCTTAACCCATGTAGGAAGTCCTGTGCTGATGTTCTTGTCATAAGCGCGGCTGTTAACAACAGTGTAGAGAATGTTCTTGGAAGCCTGTCTCATGGCAATAACTGATGTAGCAGAAGTCTGATCTGTAACTGTTGACTGAGGTGTCTCGTATGTAGCAAGCATCAGGTCACAGCCGTTTCTGATCATTCTGTCTGAATCCTGGTAACCGTAGCCACCGAAGTAGTCAGTCTCTGCAAGACCTCTGAAGCCCCACTCGCCACGAAGTACTGTGTTAAGGAGCTCTGAGCAAGCCTCAGCGGGAACTGTTCCGATGTTGTTGAAAGCTACCATGGTTGCTGCAGGGTTTGCCTTCTTGAATGCGATCTCGAAGGACTTAAGGTAAACTTCACGAAGTGACTGCTCGTTGAGCCATGTGCAAAGGAAGCCTGTTCTGTTGGTCTCCTGATCGTTGGTTGCAAAGTGCTTAACGTATGAGTAAACACCGTGAGCTCTTGCTCCGTCTACTGCCTTAGCGCACATCCAGCCTGCAAGAACGCCGTCCTCTGAGTAGTACTCGAAGTTACGTCCTGCAAAAGCGCTTCTGTGTGTGTTGGTAGCAGGTGCATACCAACCGGAAACATCCATTTCGTCAGCCATCTGTCCGATTGAATCACCGAATGCATAAGCAAGATCCTTATTCCATGTGCAAGCGATCATTACTGCTGCAGGGAATCCGATTGAACCCTGGCTTGTGAAGTTGTTGTTGATGGAAGCAGGTCCATCACAGTCATAAGTCATGACTTTGTCTATAGAATCAACTGCTGATGTCTCATATCCGCCGAGTGCGATAAGGGTGTTCATCTCTGATACGGTGAGCTCATCAAGCAGTGAATCCCACTTAGGATCATCATAATCTACGCCGCGGAGGTCTTTAAGCTTAACTCCGTTCTTAGCGCCTGTTGTAGGCATTACATCTGCATCGTTGTTGTATGCAGTAGGATCATAGTTTGTCTCGTTAAAGTATGTAGCCTTGTAAGCATCTGACATCTCAGTTGTTGCAGGTGCTGCAGTTGCCTCATCATAGTTTGCAAATCCGTCTGCTCTTGAGAGATATGTAAATGAATCTCCCTCAGCAAATCCGAACTGGTTTGTTGCTGCAACGAAGTCAGATTCACGCTTGTTTGACTCGTCGTAAACAACCTTTGTATCTACTGTTACGTTCTCACTTGCGATCTTGTTGTGAGCATCTGTGTTGATTGAGATCTCGTAGTCTCCTGCCTCAAGTACGTAGCATCCCTCACCGTATGTGTCATAGGAAGCCATATCTTCAAGGGCAAAAGAGATATTTACAGTCTGAGAAGCTCCTGCCTCAAGAAGGTCTGTCTTCTCAAATGCAATAAGGTTTGCTGCTGACTTCTCAATTCCGCCGTTTGTATAAGGAGGATTGTAGTAAACTTCAACTACGTCCTTACCTGCAACGCTGCCTGTGTTTGTAACTGTTACGTCAAAAGAAACTGTCTTGCCGTCGTTGTTTACAGGACCCATCTCCTGAGTGAAGGTTGTGTATGAAAGGCCGTATCCGAAAGGATATACAACAGCGCTGTCATAATCAAACTCCATGTTGCCTGCCTCTGCCTCAGCAAAAGCTGTCTCGTAGAATCTGTATCCAACATAGATACCCTCTACGTAGTTAACGAATGTAGGATAAGCCATTCCGCCCTCAGCGAACATGTTCTCATATCCGAATTCTGTCATGTTTGTGTAATCAAAGTCGCCAAAGTTGTTGGCTGTAGGTGTTGCATGAAGGTCAGCAACGAATGTATCTGCTGTCTTACCTGAAGGATTTACCTGACCTGCAAGGATCTCTCCAAGTCCGTCAAAACCTGTCTGACCTGTACCCGGGCAGTAGATAACTGACTTGATCTGTGAGTAGTCATTTACAAAGCCAAGCTCCATAGCGTTAGCTGAATTTACGATAACAATAACCTTGCTGTAATCTGATGTAACCTTGTCAAGAAGAGCCTTCTCTCTGTTTGAGAGTTCAAGGTATGACTTGTTTGCATCAAGGTCATCAGCTTGCTCTGAGTAACGTGTTCCTGTTCCTCCGAACCAGCTGTTTGGATCATAGTTATATGTGTCAACGCCGTCGTAGTTTACAGGAAGATCGGCGCCCTCACCACCTGAACGGGCGATGAAGAAGATTGCTGTGTCAGAATAGTCTTTTGCTGATGTAAAGAGGTCCCCATACTCATCAATTGTAGGTTCCGGAATTGTCCAGTCCTGACCCATCATTCCAACTGAAGGTCTTGAATCTCTCCAGCCCTTGTAGAAATCTACGAGTTCCTGGTTGTACTCGATTCCTGCATCTGTAAGTCCCTGAAGGAAATCAACTGTAGGATATGCTGCTGAGAGCGCTCCTGAACCAGTTCCGCCGTAGATAGGATTGGTTGAAGACCATCCGAATACATTTACCTTTGTTCCTGATGCAAGAGGAAGTGCTGCGGAATCATTCTTTAAAAGAACTATTCCCTCCTCTGCGATCTGTGTGCAGAGCTCTTTTGCCTGCTCAGAGGACTCCTCGGAAATCTTTCCGCCGCCCATTGCCATGTTTACCATGGAATACATAGGTACAAGTAAGATATTGGTAACAACAAGTACCAGTGTCAAAAGAAATACAAGCCATGCCTGCTTTCTTACGAAGCCCTTCAAAGGCTTCTTGATCTTGATTGCTGCGATCGTGCAGATGATTGCTGCGACAAGTACCACACCGATAATCACCAGCTGTGGGATCATTGTGTTAAGTACTGCAATGACGTCCGCAATGTTGATTTGTAACATATTCTTTTTCTCCTTCCCATTAAAAAAAGCTTGTTATTTTACTCGGCGCTCTTTGGTGTCTCAGGGAATATTATCTTGTTAACAAAGAAGAATACCACCATCGACACTCCGCCGTTTAAAACCGTAGTTCCGATATTGTAAACCCATGCAGGAACGAACTTTCCTGCAACAGCTACCCAGATGCAGTTGATGGAATTTACTATGCAGGTTATAACGATAAATGCCAGCACATACCATGCAATCTGCTTTCCCGGCTTGTCGTGATTTCTAAACACGAAGAGCTTCTGGATAGGGAAATTTATACACTCTCCGATGATCATTGCGATCATGTAAGCTGTGAAGTAAGCAAGTCCGCCATGAGCCTGGTCGTATCCCAGGATATTCCACTGGAAAGTCTCTCCGAAGAGTGTCAGCGGAATTCCCGGCCAGCCAAAGCTGCGATTCCCAAGAAAAGCAAATGCAGCCGGCAGGAACGTGAGCAGCAGGTACTTAAATACCGTGATGGCGTTACTTACGATAACGAAGAGTCCGCCCTCTCTTACCCACTTGGCTACGGCAGGATGCTTTGTAGCAAAATCATTCCAAAATTTCATTTCTTTAATCCCCTTACTTTTTCATCTTTGCCTCATAGGCTTTGTTCTTCTTGCTGTTTCTAAAGTATCCGCCTATTACGGCTCCAAGTCCCTTAAAGAAGTGTCCGTTCACAAGATTTACGATTCCGTCCACCATCTCCATGCTAACGGCTCCGCCTGTCATCTTGGCCATTGCCCTGAAAGGCATGTTATAGATGAAAAGAGTGTTCAGATCAGGGATACCTTTTTCGTCAGCCTTTTTCTTCATGGCTGTCAGGCGCCCATAAGCAAATCTCGCAAGTCCGCTCTTTGCGTAATACATCTGGCACAGAGCATCGTTCCTTGTGAGCTCTCCGCTCCACTTTCCATCAGGTATCGGTCTACCAAGAAGCTCCTCAAATTCGGAGTCCTTAACATTCTCGATCTTTCCTGAGTAGTAGGCAGCCATCTTCTCTTTATCGTAAGGGTAATCCAGCGTTGTTCCCTTGATCTCGACATCAGCGCATGCTCTTATGTCTGCACTGCTGCTTCCTATCATCACCCTGTACTTTCCGCCTTCAACTTCCCATTTACCGGTCTTTACGTTGTAATAGCGGAATGATTTATCGTCAAAAGAGATTGTGACCTTCTGACTTTCACCGGCTTTCAAATAAACTTTCTTAAAACCCTTTAGCTCTTTTGCAGGTCTGAAGACCTTTCCGTCCGGAAGGGATACATAGAGCTGTGCTACTTCTGCTCCGTCCTTATCACCTGTGTTTGTCAAGGTAAAAGACACTCCGCTTTCATCTGCTGTAATGTCTGTATATAAGAAGCTCGTGTATGAGAGTCCGAAGCCAAAAGGATAAAGCACAGGAACATCAGCTGTGTCATAGTATCTGTAGCCTACGTAAAGACTCTCTCTGTACTCTGAGTTCCTCTCCTGGCTTGGATAGTAGCGGTAAGCAGGTGTATCCTCATGTCTTCTCGGTATTGTCTCTGAGAGCTTGCCGGAGGGATTGACCGCTCCTGTAAGGATATCCAGAGTAGCTCCCGCTCCAGCCTGTCCGTTTAAGTAACAGTGGAGAAGCGCCTTGAAGTAGTGGTGCCAGGGCATCTCGATTGCTGAGCCTGCACTGATAACACCTACGAGGTTTGAATTGACCTGTCCAAGTTCCTGAAGAAGATTTATCTGATTCTGAGGAATTCTCATATGAGTTCTGTCCATTCCCTCAGATTCTGAGTTTTCATTAAGTCCAAAGAAGAAAAGAACTATGTCAGCTCTTGAAGCAAGATCAAGAGCTTCTTTTTTGGTCTGTGCATCCTCTTCTCCGCTCCTTGAATATCCGCGGCTCATGCCCACAACCTGGAGATCATAGCCTTTAACCATCTCTGAAATGGTCTCAACCCTGGTTGGATTAACAAGTGAAGATCCGGCTCCCTGATATCTTGGAACAAAGGCGAAGTCACCTATTATTGCAACCTTGGCTCCCTTCTTAAGAGGAAGAATACTGTCTTCGTTCTTTAACAGGATTGCGCTCTCAGCTGCTGCCCTTCTGGCGATATTGTGATGTGCATTCTTATCAAAATCTTCTTTTCTGCCCTTTGCATTTGCAGATAGAGTAATAACTGCATCCAGGAGTTCATCTACTCTCTCATCAAGGTCTTTTTCCGAAATCTTGCCGGAACTTACTGCTGCAACAAGCTCTCTTGCTGAATCAAGACCCGGATTTGGCATCTCGAGGTTTGAACCTGCTGCAACTCCGAGTGCGTGGTCATTACTTGCACCCCAGTCGGTAATTACGATTCCGTCAAATCCCCACTCATCTCTGAGGATCTCTTTTAACAGATGCTTATTCTCATTGGCGTAGGTGCCGTTGACCTCGTTGTAAGCCGACATGATTGTCTTAGCGCCGCCCTCTTTAACTGCTATTTCAAAGCCTGTGAGGTATATCTCTCTTAAGGTTCTTTCATCCACAACGGAGTTCATTGCCATTCGGCGAAGCTCCTGTGAATTTACCGCAAAGTGCTTGGGGCAGGCATATACGCCTTGTGACTGGATTCCTCTCACATAGGAAGCTGCCATCTTGCCTGCAAGGTACGGATCCTCTGAGAAATATTCGAAGTTCCTTCCGCAGAGAGGACTTCTCTTTATATTAAGACCGGGTCCCAAAAGAACGTTCACGCCCAGTGCCATAGCCTCTTCTCCCAGTGCATCACCAAGGGTTTCGCCCAAGTCCTCGTCCCAGCTGTTTGCAATTGTGGCTGCTGTAGGGAAGCATGTGGCAGGAAGTGACTCGTTAAGTCCAAGATGGTCTCCCGCTCCGGCCTGCTTTCTGATACCGTGAGGTCCGTCTGAACAAAAGATTGAAGGAATTCCTACTCTTTCAAAATCTCTTGTCTCCCACTCGCCCTTTCCGCTAAGGAAAGCTGCCTTCTCTTCTATTGTCATTTTTGAGATAATGTCCTGATGTTTCACGATCTTACTCCTTTCTCATGACTTTATCCTAGCACGCAAAAAAAATCGTGCCGTTTTTGTCACAAACGGTACGATTTTTGTCATGAACGGTAATTAAATTATCTGGAATGTTTTTCCTTCTTTTCCTCATACATGGCGTCATCCATGCGCTTTAGGAAGTTATCGATGGAGTCGTGAGCCGGCTCATAAATGCTGCCCCCAAGAGATAATGAGAGCTTATATCTTCTCTCCTCAGTTTCATTGAAAAGTTTTAACTCGTCCCTGATGCTGGTGATAATGCTCTGAAGCTGTTTCTCCGAGACTCCCTTGATAAGAATTATAAACTCATCTCCGGCAAATCGCAGAGCAACTGCCTTGTCAGGCTTTCCGAAAGTAATGATTCTTGCCACATCTATAAGTGCCTCATCACCATAGGAATGTCCGTAGGTATCATTGATCTGTTTAAAATAGTCCACATCGATCATGATTCCGCCAAGGTTGTTTTTCTCCCTTGTGCTGGTCTCAAGCAAATAATCAAGATAAGCTCTGTTGTAAAGACCTGTAAGCTTATCAAGATATGAAAACTCGTTCTGAATGGACATATAGATTGCTGTAAGTCCGACAGCTGTGGATATCCACATCAGTGATACCCCGTAAATAACCACCTGAATGGCACAGCCCAAAACTATTGGACCGATCATAAGATAAAGAGGGAAAAACCTGATCTTTCCGTATCTTCTCTCATAGCCCTTATAAATAAAGATACTGAAAAGAACATATCCGATATCTACAATATAGTACACATAACTAAAGGGAAGCCTGCTGTAAACATTCTGCTCATCAATCCTGAAGATGATCGGCACGAACATGTTGACAATTGCTATAAGTACCATAATTACTGCCGGAATAAAGGCGTAGGTATAAATCTTTTTTACCCTGGTCATGGAACGGTATAGCTTAAGATCCTCATAAAGGCACCAGGAAGCAACAAAAAGAGGATTCGCCGCAAAACAAAACGTATTGGTCAGAATATTGACCAGCCTCATGCCGGGTTTATTTATCCCATCCACATAAAATGAAATAAAGTCAACGACACAGGCCACCATGGTAAGAATAGCTATTACGGTATATAGCTTGAATTCCGGGTGTTTGTCATCGGTCCTTCTGATCTTGCTGCTGATAAGAAGAGCAATGAGCAGTATAAAGCCCATAAAATCAGATGTTGCTACAGCTCCTATATTCATAAAGTGCCTCCGCGAGGTATTAGTATTTTAAGCTCAAACCAATTCTTGTTTACGTCAAAAGTTACAGTTCCATGATATTTATCGACAGTATAACGTATACTCTTTAACCCAAAACCGTGACTTGTTTTATCGGCTTTTGTTGTCACAGGGTAACCATTCTTGATCTTTATCTGATTTTCGCAATAGTTATTTATCTGTATTATAACAAAATTCTTCTTCGTAGACACTGACAAATGAATGAGTCTCTTTTCCGGATCCTCTATGAGCGATACGCTCTCAATGGCGTTATCAAGGGCATTTCCGAATATCGTACATATATCTGCCACGTGCATGAAATCCAGGATATTGCCATCCGCAACACAGGTCACCTTGATGTTGTTAGCCCTGCAGTTCATCATCTTACCTGCAATCAGCGTATCCAGAACGCTGTTTCCTGTCTCAAGCTCAGGGCTGTAGGACTCAAGCTCCTGCTCCATGTCATCAATCCACTTCTGGCGCTGTTCATCGCTCATCTCCGCACGCAGTCCCGCGATCTGGTGCTTAAGGTCGTGGTACTTGACGTTGATCATGTCAAAGGTGGTCTGGTAGTTTCTGTACTTATCGTACTGGGCCTTTAACATTGAGTGGATGTTACTCAGCTCTTTTTCCGCAAGGAGCTCACAGATACGGCTCTGATAAACGTAGAGGATCATGATTCCCGCAACATCAACCAGCGTCCTTATGTAGAATACATCCGCAGCTACACCTGCAGAAAACGGAGTATTTGAGAAAATGAAGCTGAGGTTACTGAATGCAAAGATAGCCGCAGCGATGACCACTGCTGCTAACAGTTCGTGGGTGTTTATCTCCAGCTGGAAGATTCCCCTCGTAATGCTCTTCTCCATGTGAAGTGCCCAGATAAATACAAAGGCATACACAGCAACGAGGATGATGATCTGAAGTATCTGCGAGTCATTGATCCTTGCAAAAAAGCATGCCAGCTGCCATTCAAGGGACGCAGCAAGCTCTGCCAGAAGGAAAGCTCTTGCGCAGTAATAACCAATGACATTTACCGTGTCCTCGCAGACGCTGTACATGAATACGAACATAAAAAACACAGCCATCAGCATGCAGGGGACCCACATGAACAGCGGAAGGTCTTTTGTAAACACGAGAAAAAGAGACTGCACAACAAGTGCAATTACTGAGATCAATATAAATTTGTTCCTGCTCACCTTGCGTTTAAGGACAAGGCAATATATAAAACAGGCCAGCCACTCTGCTATGGCTGTGTATAGTCTTGGTATATCCTGATAATAATTTTCCATATTATGATCCTGCCATGTAATCCGTCAGCGCCGCCATGAAGTCGTTTTTCCTGGCGCGGCTGATAAGAAGCTGCTTACCTGCTATGATGCACGCACCCTTCTCAACGCCGTCCACATACTTTAGGTTCACCAGATACCCCTTGTTGCTCCTGAAGAAATTGTAGGGTGCAAGCTGCTGCTCAAAGTCCGAGAGCTTGGCTCTTATGGTAAACTCTCCTGCCCCGGTGTAGAAATTTAAGTTATGTCCCTGGCTCTCTATATAAAAGATATTGTCGATATCAAGCTTTTTTACGCCGGAGGACATCTCTATTGAAATGATGTTGGAATCCTCTTTTTTGACTCTGCCTAGCGCTCTGTCGAGTTTCTGCGAAAAAGCAAAGTAACTCACGGGCTTAAGGACATAGTCAAGGGCGTCAACCTGATACCCTCTTATGGCATAGTTAGTCATGTTGGTGATAAACATGATGACCACGTTCTGATCAAGCTTTCTGATCTCCTCCGCCGCCGTCATGCCATCCATGAGCTTCATCTCTATGTCCATGAGAATGATATCAAACTGACCCTTATAGCCGTTTGTTATCTCATCTCCGTCCTTAAACCTGGTGATCTTGAAATAATTACCGCTCTCCTGCTGATACTTATTCACAAACTCGATAAGCTGCTCAGCATAGGAATCCTCGTCCTCTACGATTGCAAGATTTATCATCTGTAATCTCTCCTGTCTCTGTTACGAATTATTATACACTATTTTTGCATTCTTCATTTCTATTGCTATAATGTGTGTATTATGAAGATAGAAAACACATTATACATTATGAATATAGATATACTTGAGGATCAGGCGCAGTTTGATCTCTGGTATGATAAGATGCCTGATTTCAGGAAGAGAAAAATAGATGCCATCAAACCTCATAGATCTAAGCTGTTATCTCTTGGGGCTGGAATTTTACTGGATACAGCCATGACAGATGCAGGCATCAGCAGCTATGAAATAGAGCTATTAGAGAATGAGAAGCCACGAATTAAAGGGATGAGAGATGTCTTTTTCAACATATCCCACTCTGGTGAGGTGGTCTGCCTTGGCATTTCTGATAAGGAGATTGGCGTGGATATCGAGAAGGTCAAGCACTTTAAGGAAAGCCTTGTCAATTACGTATTTATGCCACAGGATCAGGATCTGGCAAAAGAGCTGATGGAGAGCGAAAGTGATAAAGACAAAGTCTACACGAGGCTCTGGACCGTCAAAGAGAGCATCATGAAACACTGCGGAAAGGGAATCTCCCTAAGTCCAAAGAACATTCTTTTGAGGCTTGAAAACGGCAAAATAAAGGCCTCATCAGCCGCGTGCGACTGTGAGGCGCTTAATCTAATGCCGTATGAAATCAATGATTATCAGATAACTATCTGTTCAGAGTACGAAGATTTTACTCTCCTGAAGCCATTTTGAGTTCTTCTTCGTGAAGTTCCTGAATCTCATCTACTGCGGAAAGCATGGGTTTAACGTGCTTTCCTTTTATTTTTCTGTCAACATAGTTCTGTGTTATCTTCATTACTGTTCCCGAAAGAGCAAGAACACCTATAAGGTTTGGAATTGCCATCATTCCATTGAAGGTATCTGAAAGATCCCAGGCAAGTGTAAGGTCCATGGTTGCACCAACCATGATGAAGATTACGAATATCAGCTGATAGATCTTGGCTGACCTGGTACCAAAGAGATACTCAAAAGCCTTGCTTCCGTACTGGCTCCAGCCAAGTACAGTTGAGAAAGCAAAGAACAGGATCGCAATGGCAATAAATGCTGCTCCGGCACGACCGTATACTGTTGAGAATGCCTCTGCAACAAGTGCTGTTGATACTGCATCGGAAATAACTTCACCTGTATCGAGATTAACAAGTCCGCTGGAAAGAACCGCGAAAGCTGTAAGTGAACATACGATGATGGTGTCTGCAAACACCTCGAAGATGCCCCACATTCCCTGAACTACAGGCTCTCTTACGTTTGAAGAGGAGTGAACCATAACGGAAGATCCAAGACCTGCTTCGTTTGAGAATACGCCACGCTTCATTCCCCACTGCATAGCATAAGCAACTCCGCTTCCTACGATTCCGCCGCCAACTGCTCTCATGCCGAAGGCGCCTTTTATAATTGATGCAAATACAGCACCTGCCTTATCAAAGTTGAGAACAATGATAACGATTGTGCAGACCAGATAAATAACTGCCATGAAAGGCACCAGTCTCTCGGTTACGGATGCGATTCTTTTAAGACCGCCTACGATAACGAGGCCTGCCAGTGCCATAAGGAGTGCACCTGTGAAGACGTGCGGAATTCCAAAGGCAGAATTCATGTTGACCGCAATTGAGTTGATCTGGCTCATGTTGCCGATACCAAAGGAAGCAATCACACAGAACAAGCTAAACATAACTGCCAACGCAGCACCGATATGGCCAAAGCCTTTCTTGGAGCCAAGGCCGTACTTAAGGTAGTACATGGCGCCTCCGCACCACTCATTGCGCTCGTTCCTTCTTCTATAGTAAATACCAAGGACATTTTCAGAGAAGTTGGTCATCATTCCGAAGAATGCTACGATCCACATCCAGAAGATCGCTCCGGGACCACCTGAAAGAATAGCCGCTGCAACACCGGCGATATTACCTGTTCCGATGGTTGCTGCAAGCGCGGTACAAAGACTCTGGAACTGAGAGATCTGCGTGTCATCTTTGCCTGTGTGGGCTGTGACATGCTTATCCTTGAAGATTCCACCGATAGTACTCCTGATCCAGTGCTTAAAATGTGAGATCTGGAATACCTTTGTAAGAATTGTCATAAGGATGCCGGTTCCTACAAGCAGAATCAGCATGGGAAGTCCCCAGACAAAACCGTTTACAGCATTGTTGACGTTCTCAACGTTACTTAGTAAATTGCCCATATACATCTCCTCCTAAAGCCACGATAAAGCAAAAAGGCGCACGAAATGAATCGAAACGCCTTTGTTTTGAGATAGTATATCATACTGCACTGCATTAAAGCAATAAAGATTTTTAATTAATCATCAAATAGTGGTGTGGAGAAATATCTTTCTGCCGTATCTGGTAACACGGTCACTACTGTCTTGCCGGGGCCAAGCTTTTTAGCAAGTTTCATGGCTGCTGCCACATTGGTTCCGCTGGATATTCCGCACATAAATCCCTCAAGCCTTGCCAGGTCCTTGGATGTATTGATGGCTTCATCATCAGTCACAACACAGATGTGGTCAATAATAGACTGATTTAAGATATCGGGAATAATGCCGTCTCCGATGCCCATCTGCATGTGGGTTCCAATGTTGCCACCTGCAAGGATCGCAGCGTTTTCAGGCTCGGCAGCCCAGATCTCGATATCCGGGTATTTGTCTTTTAACACTTCACCGATACCTGTGAGGGTTCCACCGGTGCCGATTCCTGAGCAGAAGCCGTGGATAGGTCTATCTGCCTGCTCAAGGATCTCAAGAGCTGTACCGTTCTTGTGTGCAAGGGTATTGTTGGGATTTTCAAACTGCTGAGGTACAAAGACCTTTGGATTCTCATCGCGCATCTTAAGAGCAGTCTTAAGGCACTCGTCTATGCATTTGCCTATATCTCCGTCGTCATGGATAAGAACAACCTCAGCGCCGTAATGCTTAATGAGCTTTCTTCTCTCCTCGCTGACAGAGTCGGGCATGATGATTATGGTCTTATAGCCTCTAACCGTTCCAACCAGCGCAAGGCCGATTCCCTGATTGCCACTGGTAGGCTCAATAATTATCGTATCCTTATGTATAAGGCCCTGTTTCTCAGCCTCTAATATCATGTTAAGAGCAGTTCTGGTCTTGATGGATCCGCCGATATTGGTTCCCTCAAACTTAACCAGTATCTCGGCGCTGTCCTCTCCTGCCATTCTTCCAAGCTTAACCAGCGGAGTATTCCCGACTGCATCAAGTACGTTCTCATAAACCATTTGAGCGCTTCTCCTTCCAACAAATACCTATAAAAAAGCTGACGCCATAGATTCTTTAACCAAAATCAATAGTTTGTAATAAATCCATTATTTTTACAAAACACATTAAGAACAGAAATTTACACTTTTATAAGTCTACTGTCTTACCGTGTAAAAATCAATGTATAAAATGATTCTATTGAGTTATTAAATAACCAGTTGATAATTGCTACCTATAAAAAATAAGTTTATCAATGCTGTAATTTACGAACATTTCAAAATAGAGAATATATTGGGTATATGTCCTTGTAATATGATAATGCCATTTATATATAGCATTTATAAACACTTCAATCAGCGTACAGTACAGCATATATTAACGTGTAATTAGTTGATATAATATTTCTAAGAAAGATAGCAAGAGGTATATGTATGAGAGAACGTCTATTTCAAATAATTGAAATCGGTGAAGAAAATGATAAACTCAGTCGCGCGTATGACTTTTTTATGATGGCTACAATCATTATTAGCATCATACCTTTGTGGTCACATGAAGAAACTAGAGTATTCTTCATCATTGATAAAATAACAGTTATAGTTTTCATAGCGGATTACATTTTGCGATTGCTGACAGCCGACCTAAAGATTAAAAGAGGTGCAATTTCATTCCTACTCTATCCGTTTACAGTTATGGCATTAATTGATTTATTGTCTATATTACCTTCTGTTACTGTACTAAGAAGAGGTTTCCGCTTACTAAAGATTTTTAGATTGATGAGAACATTTAAAGTCTTTAGAATATTTAAAGCATTTAGATATTCAAAGAACATTACAATGATAGTGAACGTCTTTAAAAAGCAGAAAGACAGCCTTATTGTTGTATGCGGATTTGCCATCGCATATGTCTTGATTTCCGCATTAGTTATCTTCAATGCAGAACCAGAGACGTTTCCTACTATGTATGATGCCATATACTGGGCTACGATTTCATTAACGACAGTTGGATATGGTGACGTTTATGCCACAAGCTCTGTTGGCAAATTTATAACTATGATTTCTGCTGTACTCGGAATCGCTATAGTGGCATTACCAGCAGGAATAATAATTGCTGGATACCAGAATGAACTCGAAGAATTCAGAAAAAAGAATCCTTGAAACAACACACTATCAATAAACTTTTAATAGGTGAATGAATGGATAAAAATTTACTTTCAGAGTTTTCAGAATTGTGTAAAGAATGGGATTATAATAAAAATCCCGACTCACCTGAAAACTATGCTCCTCATTCCAACAAAAAAGCATGGTGGATTTGTCCCAAAGGTCACAGTTATCAATCTGTAATTGCAAACAGATCTTTTTCCGGAAATGGATGTCCTTACTGTGCTGGCAAAAAAATACTTAGTGGCTATAATGATTTAGCTACACATTTCCCCAAATTATTATACGAATGGAATTACAGCAAAAATATCATCAAGCCTTCCGAAGTTGCTTGTTATAGCAGTAAAAAAGTGTGGTGGGTCTGTTCAAATGGTCATGAATGGGAAACAAAAATAAGTGATCGCACCCGGCAAGGTCATGGTTGCCCCTATTGTGCTGGGCAAAAAACTATTATTGGTGAAACTGACCTATCTACAACACATCCATCATTTGCCAGCGAATGGAATTATGTAAAGAATGGCTCGTTAACCCCACATGATGTAAGCTATGGCAGCAATAAATGTGTTTGGTGGAAATGCGCCAACAATCATGAATGGAAAGCCACAATTAAACTTAGAACATACACTAATTCCAAATGCCCATATTGCAATAGCAATAATACTATAGTATCTAATACAGGGAAAAAGGACTTGGCCTCTGTCTATCCTGATTTGGTGCAATTTTGGCATCCCACCAAGAATACTCACGCTACTCCCGAAACAACGCCCTATGGATCAGGAAAGAGAATATGGTGGATTTGTAAGAACGGTCACGAGTATCAAATGGCAGTTTACAACATGACAAAAGGAAAAGGTTGCCCCATTTGTTCAAGAAGAAGACGAACATCTTTCCCTGAGCAAGCTTTTTACTACTATTTAAAACAGGTTTTTCCCGATGCAATCAACAGTTATAAAGGCGACTTTTCTAGGGGAATGGAACTCGATATTTACATACCATCCCAAAGAACAGGGATAGAATATGATGGAAAGATATATCACAGAAGTCACCAAAACTTACTCCGTGATGCAAAAAAGTACCAACTTTGCAAAGAGAAAGGAATACAATTAATTAGGATAATCGATATTGAAAATGATTCTCCAATTATCAGATACGACCATGCAATTAAGCTACTGAATCAGTCCGATATGGTATTGGAAAACACAATATGTGAGTTGCTTTATCACTTAGGAAAACTTAGCGAGGTAAATGTCAATATTACACGAGACAAATTCAAAATTCTAGAGTATTTAGGGGCATTAGACAAGTCTCTTGAATCAGAATTTCCTGAAATAGCATCTGAGTTTAGCAGAACCAAAAACGGTAATCTAAGAGCATCTTTTTTTCATCCCGGTTCAAACGAAAAAGTGTGGTGGACATGTTCCAAATGCGGGCATGAATGGAAAGCTGCAATTAGTGATCGAACCGGTGAGGATAAAAACGGGTGTCCAGTTTGCTCTAAGCAGATTTGTGGAGCCAAGCATCATGATTATGTATTAAAAAGCAAAGGTTCATTCGCTGATAATCATCCTGAATTATTGGAAAAATGGAATTATAAAAAGAACACTGTACTACCAACAGAAGTAGTGTCGGGAAGTTCTCAAAAAATATGGTGGACATGTGAAAAAGGACATGAATGGGCATCATCTATCGGCCATGTATCAGAGCGAGGCTGTAACTGTCCATTCTGCACAAACAAGAGAGTTCTTGCTGGATATAACGACTTAGCATCAACTAATCCAGATTTGGTTAGTGAATGGGACTTTAAAAAGAATGGCGATCTAACACCTACTAATGTTAGCGCTGGAAGCAGCAAAAAGGCCTGGTGGATATGCCGTACATGTGGAAATAGTTGGCAATCAGTCATCCACACCAGAAACAAAGGTGTAGGTTGCCCTAAATGCGCAGAAGAAAAGAAAGTCGAAAGAGTCAAGAATTATGCAAAACTAAATTCAAAGCCAATCGTCTGTATTGAAACAGGCGATGTTTTTAATTCTATTTCCGAGGCAGCTAGAGCATATAATCTCAACATCGGTTCATTAGCACAATGCGCCAAAGGTAAAGCAGAAAGATGTGGCGGATATCATTGGAAATATGTTAACCCATAGTAAATCCGGAGAGTATATACCTCTCCGGATTAAAATTATTCAGAGCATTGAAAATGCCATGCTTATCTTAATGAAAACTCACCATTATGGCTTGCACTTTTTACACGGAACATATCCCTGATTAACAACATCATCTCTATCACAAGTAAATTCAACATAGTTTTCTTGACTTATCTGTGAAGCACTATAGCAAGAAGACTTATGGAATTTCTTTGTATTTGCATTACCTACATATGTGACTTCTGACTGTACAGCAGCACTGTTTGTAGTAATCTGACTTGCATTTTTAGTAACAGTTTCAGCCGCACTACTAGCATCCAGAACTGGAGGTTTACATTTTGAACAAGCTCTGTAGCCTCTGTCGATAGCACTCTGAAGCGTAGTTTCTATTTTGCTCTTTTTCAAACTACTACATCCTAAAGAATGATAGCATTCACCAGTCTTAGTAATGTATACTACAGCATCTCCGCTCGCAGCATAAGTAACTTTTGCCGGAACGCATATATTTACAAGAATTGCAAATGAAGCAATTATGGCTATAAGTCTTCTATTCATATTTTTCATGACTACACCTCTTTCATTTTAATAAAAAAGCACTGCCCTGCCAGCAATGCCCATAAACAATTTTGCAACTGGCTAACTTTGATAAAGTCCCTATAGTTTTGTGTCGCCGAATCACTTCGGTTTTACCCTGTACAAATATTCAAATAACTGCTTATCATTTTAGTTACATAAATTATACCTAACCCACCGTCTAAAGCAATAAACAGCATATAAATAATTTATAAATCCCCCTCACTGCAAATCATTTAGCATTATGGGGCAGCGTAAGAACTGCCCCATAATACATTTTGCCATCAACTATCAAAAGTCTTAGTAGTAATCTCTGTTGCTTCTTGTGCACTTAAATCATCAATATTGGATATTGCAGTTAATGTGTAGTCATCTTTTTGAAATGCTATAGAAAAATATTGTATTCCTAAATTCAATTCCTTTACCTGAGTTCCTAGATCAACGGCTATACTTTGTAAATCAGCATTTTCAAATGTATCCGAAACCAGTGTAAGATTACACTCCATTTGACCTTCCATACCAGCAACATCGACCATATACATATCACTGTTTTTATACTCATCTGGAATTATTGAATCTACTTGCTTTTTAATAGGCTCAATCACAGATTCATCAGCCATTGTAATCTGAACAGTTAATGTTCCATCATCATTCACCGTATATATTGTTGATCCCGCATCATCACCGATTGCATAAGTACCATCAGTTTCTTTCGTCATAGCAATATCTTTCTGAATAAATCCCGTTCCACCAGTATATACTCCTTTATCAGCCACATCGTCGTAAACGATAACATGGAAATTTGAATCGCTATGTTTCATCACATAATTTGTATACCAATCTGAAAGTGCTTCTTCAGTACAGTCAGTTTTATTTGCATGACAAAGTGTCATAGTGCCAATTTTATTATTACCACTACCACTCATAAGATCGACAACGTCTGCATTATCGTATATATGCGCTTCTTTAGGCTCTTCTATCTGAGTATTGGTAGTTGTAGTTTGCGTATTTGTAGTATTATTATTGTTTACTGAGCCTAAAACAAATATCAATATCCAAAATGCTGCAGTGACAGCTATTTTAATTTTAATATCCCAAGTATTCTTTTTTCTCCATATCAGTACCATTACTGGTGCCGGGAAGAAGAATATCCAACCAAGAACCCACCATATCATGTTGTTTTTCTTAGGGGCAGCATCGCTTTCATTTGGATACCATGTGTAACCACAGTCTTTGCAATATCCAACTGTAATATGAACTATTCGCTTAGAATTCTTTCCTCGTATTTCTCCTTGGTTTTCTCTTTTGAATTCTATGTTTGTACTACCACATTTAGGACAACCTCTCTTGTTAAGCTGCTCTTGTTCTTTCAGCATATCCGCAGAAATAGTAGCACCACAGTATTCACAGGTCTTACTTGTACCAATCTCAGCTCCACAACTTGGACACTTCATAGCATATATCCTCCTAAAATTATGATTACTTTTATTATATCCCATAAAGAATAATATAGCGTATAGATTGCATAAACAGTAGTTTGAAGTGTTGTGTTGAAATATGAAAATATGCTTTTATACTTGAAGACAAAGAAAGAGCCTGAAAACCATTTGTTTTCAGGCTCTTCATATTTAGCAGGGGAAGCAGGATTCGAACCCGCATGAACGGTTTTGGAGACCGTGATACTAGCCATTGTATGATTCCCCTATTCCGTATCAGCGCATGAGCGCGTCAACGAAAATTAGTATAGCATGCCATGTCATGTTTGTAAATAAGAAAAATGCATTAAATAATTAGCAGATTTACGCACATAAAACCCAATATTCCACTCGAATTTAGATTGTACACAAGATGTTTACATGTCCCGGAGGCCTTTACCCCCTCTTTTGCCACAAATTCTGCTCAAAATTTAGATTGTGCGCAAGTCTTTTACATGTCCCGGAGGCCTTTGCCCCCTCTCCTGCCACAAAATCTGTCTAAAATTTAGATTGTACGCAAGCCATTTACATGTCCCAGAGGCCTTTACCCCCTCTCCTGCCACAAAATTTGCCTAAAACCAAGCTTCTGTGCAAGACATTTGCATGTCCCGGAGGCTTATTCCCCTCTTCTGCCACAAATTCTGCTTGGAGTCTAGAGATCACTGCATCACAGCCTTGTTCCCCTATCAAAGACTCTTAACACTGTCTGTCTTGAAGATGAACTTAACGCTGCTGTTCTCCTCTTCGCTTGATCCGCCGAAGCTATTGTAATTGCTGCCGGCTTCCTGGATTGCGCTCATTCTGTCAGCGAAATCTGAAAGGTCACCGTCGAATGCTTCGTAAAGTCTCTTGATTCCTTCTTCATCAAGCTTGATCACGCCATCGAGAAGCTGCTGCATACCGTCCTCAAGTGTAACAACACCGTCATCGAGCTGCTTAGCGCCGTCATTAAGCTCTTTTGCACCGTCATTGAGGTCGCCTGCGCCTTTTAAAAGCTCCTTGGCTCCACTGTCAAGCTGACCTGCGCCATCCTTGAGTTCTGCAGTTCCATCGCTAAGCTTGTTTGCTCCTTCAGCAAGCTTGTTTGCACCATCGTTAAGTTCACCGTTCTTTGAAACAAGAGTACCTGTTCCTGCTGCAAGCTTATCAGCACCTGCGCCGATCTCCTTAAGTCCTCCATCGAGCTGAGCAACTCCGCCGTATACCTGGTTAGCACCATCTGCAAGAGCTTTAGTTCCATCCATAAGTTCTACGGCCTTTGAGTCAATTGTTGTCATGATGCCTGCAAGTTCCTCAGGATTAAGACCGATATTTCCAAGACTTGCAAGTGTCTCATCAATTGCCTTAATTGCAGCATCTGTAGCACCTACAAGCTGCTCATACTGTGAAACTGCTCCAACGCCAGCCTTAAGGGTAACAACACCATCTCTGTACTGCCTAGCTGCATCATAGTATAACTGCATTCCATCTGCTGCTGCCTTAGCCTTAGCTCCGTACTCCTCAGCCGCTGCCTGTGCTGTCTTAGCAGCCTGTACTGCCTGCTGAAGCTGTCCCTGGAGCTCAGCGATAAGTGCTTCGTACTCAGCTGCGCTCTTTTCACCGTCTGACTCCGAAGCAAGAGATGTTGTAACTACTGTATCATCACCTACAGGTTCTACATTTGTAAGATCAAGAGTTGTTGTTGCAGGTGTGTCAGCCTTAGGTGCCTCTTCCTCAACAATGGTAACAGGCTCTGTTACAACCGGCTCTGTTACCTCAGGCTCTTTGTCATCCTCAGTAATTGTCTCTGTCTCAACTTCCTGTACAAGTTCATCGAAGTTATCCGGTGTATCTACACTGCCTGTTTCAGTAGTCTCAGTAGTATTTGTAGTATCTGTGCTTGCCCCTGTCTGAGCAGCATTTCCACCCTGGCTAGCCTGTCCTGCCTGAGCTGCCTGTGCTGCCTGTGCTGCTGCAGCTGCAGCTTCTTTCGGAGTAGGAAGATATGGTGTATCCTCAGCAGCTGCTGCCAGAGTATCCTGTGCGCCTTTTACAAGCTTTATAGCATCTGCTTTAGATACCTCATGGCCTGCCATCAGAGCCATCATCTCAGCAACGTCTGAGTCCCAGTCCGTTCCAGTTGCAAGGAAGTTCTGTGTCTTAACAAGCTTAGCTCTCTTTGCTGTAAGAGCTGTAACATTAGCATTCATTGCCTGTGTAAGTCCGTTGATCTTGGTCTTATAAGCAGGAAGAAGCTGTCCAATACCGCCTACCTTTTCATTCATCTTTGTAGCGCCTTCTGCAAGCTGCCCTGCACCGGCCTTAAGTGCCTCTGATCCCTGTTTTGCTGTATTAACACCCTTTGAAAGAGCTACAGCACCGTCATTAACCTGTGAAACACCGTTTGTATAAGCAGAGATACCATCTCTGAGTGTAGCTGTTCCGCTGGCAAGTGTACCTGCTCCGTCGCGAAGTGTAACTGTTCCGCTATAGAGCTTACCTGTGCCGTCAGAAAGAGTTCCTGCTCCGTCGTAGAGCTTGCCTGTTCCATCATAGAGCTGTGTTGTTCCATCATAGAGCTTGCCTGTTCCATCCTTAAGCTCTACTGCGCCGTCCATAAGAGCCTGTGCGCCGTCAACCAGCTTGTTTCCACCGTCATTAAGGTCTCCCATATCGCTCTTTAAATCAGCGATCTTATCAGAACCTGTAATATCAGTGAGGCCGAAATCCGAGAGAATATCTGAGCTTGCCATAGTGATGGTCATACCAAGCTCGAAATCTGATGTATCTGCTGTGATTTCAAAAGAGTTTGAGAGCTTCTCTTTTATCTCATCGGCATCATCAAGCTTGTCCCACTTATCATCAGAGATATCAAGGCTCTCCTTAAGTCCGGGAAGTGCGACACCCATAACAACGTAGTTACCGCCTTCTGATATAACCTTACCGTTTGAGATCTCCACATTTGTAAACTTATCGGCATCCAGCATCATACCGGATACCATGGCAAAGGGTGTGTAAACCTCAATGTCTTTTCCGTCAACATTTACCGTCTGTCTGGCGTTGTTCTCATACTCGAAACGGATTGTTACTCTTCCGCTCTTTCCTGCAAGTTCCTCGGGAGAAATCTCTTTTCCGTTAAGGGTATATGTGATCTTCATGTTTACAGGAAGCTCTTTGTCAGTAGTTCCCTGATAGAAAATGTCTGACCCTTCTGCATCCCAGGTAAGGGTTCCATCTCCGTTATCCTTGTAGGTCTCATCGCCCTTGACGTTGACGATGTCCTTAAGCTGTGTTGTGTCTGCGATCTCAGATGAAGCTGTGGCGTTTTTGAGCCACTCGCTTACGATCACGTCATTTACTGCGCCGTTGGCATCGGCTGTAACATAAACTGTCTCAACCTTGCTGGCATCCGACTCAGTACCTGTAACATGGGAATTCTTTACCATGCTCTCTTCAAGGGCCGCTTCCTCTGCAGTCTCTGATACTGCTTCCTGAATCTGTGTATCTGTCTCAGCGTGGCCACAGGCAACTGTCATAACTGCCAGCATTGTAGCCATTACTAATGATAATGATTTGATTAAATTCTTTCTGATCATTGTTTTCTCCTCCTATTTCACTTTTATGCTACTTTATGTCTATGGAGCATATCTGCGATGTGATGATGCTCCTTCTCTTCTACATTAAGTCCAAAGGTTGTCTTCATGATGAGTCCGTCGAATAACATGTACATAGCCGGCAGAACCAGAAGTACGGTAAACATACTGATAATGGCGCCTCTTGCCATAAGCATACACAGAGATCCGATCATATCGATACTGGAGATAAGTCCAACACCGAAGGTTGCTGCAAAGAAGCTCAGTGCACTTACTATGACTGACTTCATGCTGGTTGAAAGAGCTATCAGAGTAGCTTCCTTCTTATCATGGCCCGAGTTTCTCTCATTTAAGTACCTTGTTGTCATCAGGATTGCATAATCAACGGTTGCACCCAGCTGGATGGTTCCGATAACAACTGATGAGATGAAAGGTATCGTGGTATTTGTGTAATATGGAAGACCCATGTTTACAAAAATCGCGAACTCAATGACAGCAACCAGGATAAAGGGTAGTGATGCCGACTTCAGTACAAAGGCTATTATCAGGAATACCAGCCCTATGGAAACTGCATTTACAACCTGAAAGTCGTGGTCGGTTATGCTTATCAGGTCCTTGGTGCAAGGGGCCTCGCCCACAACCATGGCCTTCGGGTCATAGCTCTTTACAATATTGTTTACTTCCGTGATCTGAGCATTGATCTCATCGGAAGCAATCTTGTAATCAGTTGTTAAAAGAATCATCTTCCACTCGTCACTCTGAAGATCATCCAGAAGATCTTCAGGAATGAACTCTCTTGGGAAAGCAGGTCCCACAACAGAATCTTCACCGAGAACGGAAAGAATTCCGTCTGTATTTTCAAGCTCGGATATCATCTCATTCATGGATGCTGTATCCAGGTTCTTATCAACAAGAAGCATATATGCGGAGTTCATATCAAAGTTCTCATCGACCTTGTTTGCTCCCTGAACACTCTCAAGGCTGTCAGGAAGTGTCTGAGTCAGGTCGTAGTAAACCTTTGTATGGTTGTTTCCGTAAAGTGCCGGGAAGATCAGTGCCAGGAAGATTGCAAAGAATGCAAGATAATGCTTTGCAATAAACTTGGGCAGCTTTTCAAACTCAGGCATCAAAGGTTTATGTCTTGTCTTCTCAATAAGGCCGTCAAATATAAGGATCATACTAGGCAGGATTGTTACGCATCCGATTACACCAAAGACAACGCCCTTAGCCATTACAACGCCCAGGTCAATTCCCAGTGTGAAGCTCATAAAGCACAGAGCAACGAAACCTGCGACTGTTGTTATTGAACTGCCGATAACTGACTGGAAGGTGGCTGAAATTGCTGCTGCCATGGCTTCTTTCTTGTCAGATGTCTTTTCCAGTTCTTCCTGATAGCTGTGCCAGAGGAAGATTGAATAATCAAGGGTAACTCCCAGCTGAAGTACTGCACTAAGTGACTGGGTGATAAAAGAAATCTCTCCCTTAAATATATTCGTTCCCATGTTGTAGACGATTGCCATTCCTATACTAAGAAGGAAGAACAGCGGAATCAGGTAGGAATCCATTGTCAGTGAAAGAACTATGACTGCCAGAAGAACTGCGATGCCCACATAAATAGGTGTTTCCTTCATGGCCAGGTTCTTGGTATCTGTAACGATGGCGCTCATTCCGCTCATGAAGCACTGCTTGTCGGAAATCCTTCTGATCTCCTCAATGGCATCCATGGTGCAGTCCTCAGATGTTCCGGAATCAAATATTACAAACATCATCGTTGCTGTGTCTGAGTTGAAGGCTTCATAGACCTTACTTGGAAGCATCTCCATTGGTACGCTCAGATCCATGAAGGAATCGTACCAGAGTACATTGGCTACATGGTCCACATTCTCTATTTTAGTTTTCAGAGCTGCAACATCTTTCTCCTCCATGCCCTCAGCTACAAATAAGACAAAAGAGCCTGTTCCGAACTGGTCAAGAAGAATATCCTGGCCCTTCATGGTCTCGATATCCTCAGGCAGATATGTCAGGATATCGTAATTGACTCTTGTGTTAAAGTAACCGATTGCTGATGGAATCAGAAGTGCTACAGCTGCGATCAGGATTACATATCTCAGCTTTACTATCAGCTTTGAAAGTTTATTCATAACACTCACTCCTCTTTTGAAATAAATTATTGACTAATGGTCACTTTCTGTATTATGGTATATCACATAAATGACCACTGGTCAATATTTTTTTGACCGTTAGTCATAATTTTATTTCATTTTAATAATTTACATTTGAAATAAATGGAAACGAGCGCTTTGACGCTATGCTATAATATGTTTAAAAGGGAAGTGAACAAATGGGAAAAGCAGATCTAAACAAGAAACTGAAGATGGAAAACCTTCTAAATGCCTCCTTTGAGCTCTTTACATCTCAGGGCATCAACAAGACTTCTATCTCCGACATAGTGAATAAGGCAGAGGTTGCCAAGGGAACCTTCTATCTTTATTTTAAAGACAAATATGATATAAGGAACAGGCTCATCGCCCACAAGTCCTCGCAGCTCTTTATGCAGGCCTACAATGCTCTGCAGGAATCGGGCATAACAGACTTTGAAGAGCGTATCATCTTTATAATGGACCATGTCCTTGATGAACTTGCTGCCAACAAGGGACTTTTATCCTTCATCTACAAGGATTTGTCCTGGGCAGTTTTTAAAAGAGCTCTCACCACCCCTATGAGTGATGAAGACGTGGACTTTACCAAGGTTTACGAGAATATGATCGCAGAGTCGGGACTAAGCCTTAAGGACCCTGAGGTAATGCTCTTTATGATAATTGAGCTGGTTGGTTCAACCGGCTACAGCTCCATAATGTACAGTGATCCCGTAAGCCTCGAAGAACTTAAGCCCCACCTTGCAGAAACCGTTAGGGGCATAATAAGAGCCCACACAGATAAGCCCAAAAAAGAATAAAGCAAAATAAAAAAAGCCCTACAGACTGCCTTGAGTCTGTAGGGTTTTATTATATGCCTGTTATTAAATTACTGAAGAACGAATCCACCGTTAGGTGAGATAACCTGTCCTGTTACGTAAGGTGCTGTAAGGAGATATCCAAGAGCACCTGCGATATCTGAAACATCACCGATGAATCCTTCAGGAATAGTTGCTGCAAGAGCATTGAGCTCATCCTGGTTAACGCCGCGGAGCATATCTGTCATGATCATTCCGGGAGCGATAGCATTTACTCTAACGCCTCTTCCTGCGAACTCAAGAGCAAGAGCTCTTGTAAGACCGATGATACCTGACTTGGATGCGCAGTAGTCTGCCTGATTGATAACACCTGTAAGTCCTCCGACTGAAGATGTGTTAACGATGCAGCACTGGTTGTCCTTGCTTGAGTGGTTGATCATGTGAGGAAGAACAAGGTGTGTCATGTGAAGGAAGCTCATAAGGTTTGTATTGATAACGTTCTCATACTGCTCTCTCTTGATGTCGATCCAGTTACAGTTGTTTGTGATACCTGCGTTGTTTACAAGAACGTCGATATTCTCACCGAACTTATCTACTGCAGCCTTTACAAGTGCTTCGCAATCCTCATACTTACTAACGTCAGCTCTAACTACCAAAGTCTCTACTCCATACTGCTCAGAAATCTTAGCTGCAAGATTGTCTGAAAGAGCCTTTGAAGACTCACTTCTGTAGTTGATAACTACGTTGTACCCAAGCTCTCCAAGCTTAAGTGCCATTCCTTCTCCAATTCCCCTGGAGCCGCCTGTGATAATTGCTGTTTTTGCCATTTTTTACATACCCTCCTGAAAAATTTTGTAATCCCCGTGCCCGTTTACGGACACTAGTATATGATAACATATTGATATTTTTTTGTCAATTAAACGAACACAAAAAGCCATGCAGTTTTGCATGGCTTATACATCATCTTGTGGATAAGAATATATTTTCTCTTATAGCTTCCTGATCATCAGGATACTTGGCAAGATAGGTTTCCATCATGCTCTGCGCCACATCAAAATCACCGCTGTACTCATAGGCAGTGATCTCATTGAGCATAAGCGCCTGATTGAGATTCTTGTCATCAAGGGCTAGTCCGGCTTCAAAGGAAGAAACAGCAGACGAATAATCCCCCTGTCTGATCTGGCACATACCCAGCTGATTGTAAACAAGAGCGCTGTCAGGCTCTTCGCTTAAGTAGTTCCTGTAAACACTGATGGCATAGTTATAGTCGCCCTGTTTTTCTCCGGTCTGACCAAGAAGAATGACAACAGGCTCTTTTTCCTGGTTCCTCTCATTGTTGGCAGCCTCCAAATAGCTCTGAGCCTCTGCATTGTTACCCAGGTAGTAGGAAATCTGTCCCTTTTCAAAATTGGACATAAACTCCCTGCCGTTGTCGATGGCAGTCTGAAGAATAGCTGTAGCCTCATCGGTATAGCCATACTCATCAAGTGCCTTATAAATCATTATGATCATTGAATAATCTCGGGAATTAAGTGCTATAGCCTTGGTAAAATCCGAGTATCCGGCATCGTGGTTGCCTGAAGCCAGTTCTGCTGTGCCCCTTAGGTAATAGGCGTTGCTGTCATTACTTCTAAGGGACAAAATGGCGTCATACACCTCTTTTGCCTTGTTATAGTCCTTGGTGTTTAAATAGGCTTCTGCCAGGTAATAGTTGGTGTCAAAGTCCATATCATCAACTATTCCCTCATCTGCAGCAAGAGAAGCAAGAAGATTCTCAATAGCTTTGTCGTACTCTCCCCTGTTAAGGTATGCAATGCCTCTTCCCCTGTAAATAAGGCATTTATCCTCCTCACCCTTCTCAGCCGCATCAAAGCTCTCCAGAGCGCTCTGATACTCATGGCTCTCGATATAGCTAAATCCCGAATCAATATTGTGTCTGCCGTTTAGGCTTCCGCATCCGGTTAAAAGTACCGCTGCAAGCGCCGTGCAGGCAATAATATGATATCTCAAATTGATTCCCCCATGTATATCGCAGGTTATTACTTAAGGTACGCTACAACCTCAACTTCGCAAAGAACGTTTCTTGGAAGCTGTTTAACTGCTACGCAGCTTCTTGCAGGCTTTCCTGTAAAGTATCTCTCGTAAACAGCGTTGAATGCTGCAAAATCGCTCATCTCAGCAAGGAAGCAGGTTGTCTTTACAACGTGCTCATAGTCTGTGCCTGCTGCGTGAAGGATCTCACCGATATTTCTGCAGACTCTGTCAGCCTGATCAGCAATAGTTGTTGTATCGATTTCTCCGTCCTCGGGATTGATCGGAATCTGTCCTGATGCATAGAGAAAATCTCCTGCCTTGATGGCCTGTGAATAAGGGCCGATTGCCTGTGGTGCCTTGTCTGTTGAAATGTATTCCATGATTTCTCCTCCTTTTTAGGCCTTGGATTCATCCTCACTGCTAAAAACAGCTGTAACATAGAACCCTCTGGCGTTTTCTTCTACCTTTGTCACTACGCCTTTTCTCTCAAGCATCCTCTCGCGGAACGGGAAATTGCCGCTCATTGCAAGGGATGGGTCGATGGTATAGTAATAGTTACTTGGAAGCACTCCCTCCGTTACCGTTACGTGGTCTCCCTCTTTAAGCAGTCCCGGTCGCTCCATTTTAAAAACCATCTCTCTAGCCATTTTATCACCTCACTATAGCATTATGAAGTAAAAACTCATGCCATCTTTCATAAGATGATGCTTTTAGGTGAACATCATCTGAAGAAAGCGTTGAATCAAGGTTTCCTTCCCCATCATCCACGGACTCGTTCATATCTATGAAGAAGATGGTCTTATTGTCCGCAAGTTCCGCAAGTGATGCGTTTCTTGAATTGATCTTCTCATTGTTGAAGTTCTTGTCGACGTTACTCTTAGCCGCCGTAACGTGCATAATGCCCTGAATATAGATTATTGCATCCGGCTGAAGCTCTCTGATCTTGTTTATAACCTCCGCATAGGCATTCTTGAAATACTCGTTGTCACCGGTACCTATCTCGTTAAGTCCCAGCATTATGTATACCTTGCCATACTGATTCTCTGTAAGCGCCTGTTCAAGGCCCATCTTGCCATCATCAGTCTTGATGTACTCCTTTTTGAACACATCATAGATGGTCAGGGATACTTTGGCATAGAAGGTTGCACGGGTATCAAGGGGCTCACAGTACTCAGAGAGTCC
This sequence comes from Butyrivibrio sp. VCB2001, assembly GCF_000423965.1. Classification (NCBI taxonomy): domain Bacteria; kingdom Bacillati; phylum Bacillota; class Clostridia; order Lachnospirales; family Lachnospiraceae; genus Butyrivibrio; species Butyrivibrio sp. VCB2001. The sequence continues at coordinate 191,993 of NZ_AUIZ01000002.1, forward strand.
AACGGTCCTGGAATCGCCTATAAATACTGCATCTGTGAAGTAATCATCGTCAACCTCTGTAAACTCATAGGTAATATCCTCAGAATTTCCCGAAACATCGTTACCTGAAATATCATTTCCTGAGATGTCATTTCCGGAGATATCAACAACCTCTAAAGGTTCTTCGCTTCCTTCCGGTTCACTCTCCTCTTCAGTAAGCTCTTTTCCCTCATCAGGATCCTGTGTATCCTCAGGTAAAAGAGATTCCTCCTGCGCGCTACTCCACGGGAAAATCTCGTCTGTCGCACCCTTAAGCGCCAGAGCCATAAGAGGTATATCACCGGACTCGTACTTATCGGCATATCCGGCATATATAGTGTCCTTGAAAATCAGCGACACTATCGATAATGCAATTGTAATGACCACAATCCCCACAAGGATCGGGCATTTCTTCAGGATCTTCAAATCATTTGCCTTTCACTTAAGTAGATATGGGGATTACTCCCCCATACCCCTCTTCAGAACCGTACGTGCGCTATTAACGCATACGGCTCCTCGCATTTTCTTCCTCCACATTACCGATAATACAGACTCACACAAGTGCGTGGTTCGGCAAGTGGAAATGTTCTCAGTAAGCCATTGAAGAAAGTCTCATGATTATAGCTTCTCTTTTGGCTACGTCTGTTCAGATATTTAAATAGATACCATATAGTTTGTCTGAGAAACCTTTTGCATTCAACAATGTTGTCACTAACACCATAGTACTGGTAGTGCCCGCGAAGTTTCTCATTGATTTTACCAAACAACCATTCCAAGGGCATGTGATTATGGCAACGTATCCATTCCTTCATCGCCCTTATCTTACCGCGAAGCTTCTTCCTGCAGGTTTTCACTTTACACCGAAAGAAGGTTCTCTGCGTGTTCATGCTGCAATAGAAAGTAAATCCAAGAAAGTCGAATGTCTCTGGCTTTCCCATTCCACGCTCTGCCCGCTTTCTTGCCGCATATCTGCCAAATTCAAGAATCTTTGTCTTTTCTTCTGCAAGCGACAATCCATACTTTTCAAAGCGCTTCCTTAGTGCCTTAACAAACCATTCAGCATCATTTGGATACTGAAAACAGCATATGAAGTCATCAGCATATCTTACCATATAGCATTCTCCATGGCTCTGCCTCCGCATTACCACGTCAAACCAGTTATCAAGCACATAGTGTAGGAAGATATTCGCAAGCACAGGACTTGCTCCATTACCCTGCGGGGTTCCTTCAATCGTGTCAGAGTAGATACCGTCATCCATGAAACCTGCGTCAAGAAATCTCTTTATTATATCAAGAAATCTCTTATCAGCTATATCATGTTCCAGCATCTTCATCAGCCACTCATGGGAAACATGGTCAAAGAAACCTTTTATATCAGCTTCCACAATCCAACTTGTCTTATGAAGCTGTATATCCTTCACTACCTCTCTGACTGCCATATGACAGCTTCTGTTTGGTCTGAATCCATAGCTGGAATCATAAAACTTCGGTTCATAGACCATAGTAAGTATTTCAGCAATAACTGCTTCCACAAGCTTGTCTTCATAGCTTGATATGCCAAGCGGTCTCATTTTGCCTTTGCCATCCTTGGGGATGTAAACCCTTTTGGATGGTTGCGGTTTGTACGCACCTCTTTTCATGCGGTCAACAAGACTTGTCAGGTTCTGTTCCAGATTTGCACCATATTCGTCCTTAGTAACTTTATCGACTCCTACTGCTTTCTTACCATTCATTCTTTTGTGAACTGCTCTAAGAGTGTCCACGTTGATGTATGAGGCAAGATTCTGAACTCGTCTGTCCGTCCTGTCTGCCTTATCGATATTGCGTTGTATCTCAGCTAATTCAGCCATCATGTTGTTCAGCTCTCCATTGTCTGCATGAGTGCCTCCTTAACTGAGGCGAAATGCGTGTGTTCCTTCCCTCTGACCGCTTTCACAGTCCTCAACGGTACTATGAACACATCGGACTTCCTACCATCCGTTGAAACGTCTTGAGCTCTTTCTGCTCTTGATTTTGTCTACCCCTCCACCTTCCGATGTGAGGAGATGGTAGGATCTCAACTGTTCCGCTTATATACTTATCATTGACCTCGCCAACTCCTAATGACCGGGGGATGCCATCTTTCACTTGCTAGTATCGCTCAGATGATGTTGCCTGCTACCTTCTAAAAGGCATCGGCCATTTCCGACACATTAATTTCTATTTCCCGGCTCAATAAGTTCACTTGCGTTTCGGCTCTGTCACTCCCTGCATTACGCTTAGTCCTTATGTTACCAGTTCAGACCCAAATGCTCGGTACGGGTGGATAGCCAGTCCTTACCCGATAGGCTTAACCTACTGTATATAAAGCAGCTTCTCAACAAGCACGGCGCCCCGTGCTCGCTGAGGAAAATCATCCGCTGCGCGGCTGATTTTCTCAGCTCGCACTCAGAACTTAAAATACATAAACGGATTGCCTGCTGCCCCTGCGAGGCTGTAAACACATGCCCAAAACAGGATTATCCACACGATGTTAAATATCCATCTGTTCCTGCGATTTACCCAAAAGTCATAGACCTTCGGAATCAGAAGAAGGAGTGATGGAAGCAGAACAGTCCAGTAAATACCGATATTTTTCATAAAGTCGCCCTGGTTTACCGCTATTCCCGAACCAGTAAAGGGAAACAGCCTTGAAAAGTATATTCCAAGCATCTCGAAATCAGATATGGCGAACACTACCCAGGTAAGCGGAATGAGAATAAGCACATTCACTCTGCCAACAAACTTTGAAAGAGGCGCAGGAAATTTCTTAAGCACAAAGAGCCTCTCGCAGATGATAAGAAAGCACAGTGAAAGTCCCCAAATGATAAAGTTTAAGGTTATTCCGTGCCAAAAGCCTGTAACGAGCCAGACAACCAGAAGATTAAAGATTGTCCTTACTTCTCCCTTTCTGCTGCCGCCCAGAGGAATGTAGATATAATCCCTGAACCAGGAGCCAAGGGTTGCATGCCATCTTCTGTAGAATTCTGATACACTGCCGCTTCCGTAAGGATGGTCAAAGTTTGTGATAAAGGGAAATCCGATCATGACACCGATTCCGGCTGCCATCAGGGAATATCCCCAGAAGTCAAAGTAGAGCTCAAGTGAATAGGTAACGGCTCCAAGCCAGGCAAGAGGCGTTGAAATACTCTCATAGCCTATGGTTCCGATATCCTTCCAGAGCATGGCCAGGTGGTCGGCCAGAAGAACCTTCATTGCAAGACCTGCCACAAAGAAGCGAAGTCCGTCCTCTATGGACTCTGCTATCTGACTTAAGGATGTCTTTTCCCTAAGGGCAGTATTCTCCAGATACTTGTCAAACCTCATGATGGGGCCCGATACCACCTGCGGGAACATGCAAAAATAAGCCGCAACATCGACAAATGATGCGTCTTTTTCTACTTTGCCCCTATATACATCCATCTGATAGCTGATCATTTTGAAGATGTAGAAACTGATGCCAATCGGCAAAAGAGACTTGTCCACATACTGACCAAGAATCTTGAATTCTATGAGCATTCCTGCGTCTATTGCAAGGACGAAGAATAAAAGAGACTTACTCTTTTCTCCAAACTGTGCCTTGGCAAAGAGGAAGTTTACTACTACTGCCGCTAAAAGGGCAGGGAACATCCTTAGGTCTCCCACCGCATAAAACAAAAGACTCCCAAAAAGAAGAGTCCATGTTCTAAATCTAACCGGTGTAAGATAAAAAGCCACCAAAAATACAGGTAAAAACCTGAATATAAAATTAAGGTCAGAAAAATTAACCATTTGAGTTGTTTATCTCCGCAAGCTTAGTTTCAGCTGCTGCAGCGCTCTTTGTGTCCGGGAAATTGGTAACCACAGCATCAAAGACCTCTTTGGCCTTATCAATATCACCACTGTCATTGTAAGCATTTCCCAGATAATACAATGTGTTGACGTTAGTATTGTCGTACTGATAAGCCTTTGAAAGGTTGGCAATTGCCGTCTCGTAGTCCTCACTCTTGTAGGCTTCATAGCCGGTATTGTAATAGGACTTGGCAAGCTGAGGTCCAACCTGTGACATCAGATAATCGTAAAGTGAAGTAAATTCCGAAGACACATCTGAACTGATGACATCAAGGTCAATGCTGGCAAGAGCTTCTGCCATGCCCTCGTAGTCCTGTGAGTCCTCCATGTAGATGTTTACTGCCTTCATAAGTGAATTCATGGCTGCAGATGTTGAATCCACACCTTCATATTCTGTAACGGTAGCTCCGAGCTTGTCGATCTCTTCCTGAAGAGATGCGATCTGCTGCTCATAAGCTACTATCTGTGCCGATTTTGAATCTGACTCCTCGCTGATCTGAGCAATCTTTTCCTGATTCTTGGTATTGATGCTCTGGATACGCTGAGGAAGTATGAGGAAGCATGCAACTGCAACTCCCAGTACTATTCCAAGAAGGATTCCCCAGATGGAATTACTTCTTGCGATAGCAGACTTCTTGACAGGCTGAATGATCATCTCATTGCCGCTGTTGTATCTGATCACTTCATCATTCTCAGAGGAAGCAACGTCAGATACGAGCTTGCCACTCTCACCCGGAAGCAGCATTGAATCAGCTTCCTTGAGGTAACGCTTGGCCATGAGATTGCCTGTATCGAGCTTAAGTGCTTTTTGAGACTCGATCTTGGCTCTGTCAAAATTGCCGTTCTTTAGGTATAAAAGCGCAAGCAAAAGATGCGCTTTAATAAATCCGGGATTTAATGAAAGCACCTTCTTAAGCTGGATCACTGCAAGATCAAGGCTGCCCTGATTGCAGTAGTTGAGCGCTATATTAAATTTCTTGATGGTCTGATTGATATTATCGAACTGACCGGGATTACTTCTGACCATGTCCATGTAGCTGTCGGCCAGGTTATCCTCAGGCTGAAGGTTCTTGCTGATTACCCACTCGGAAAGGGCAGGTACAGCCTCACCGGTCTCATAGTAGACAAGACCTAAAAGGTTTCTTGCATCAATGTTGTTCTTATTGAGCTTAAGACTCTGGCGAAGTGACTCCACAGCTCCTGTCATATCTCTTACTGTGGCCTTTTCAAGTCCCTCGTTGTAATATCGGTTAGACAAGCTTTCGAGCTTTTTCTTGGTGGTTGCCATTATTGCTTAGACCTCTTTGCAGTATCTGCTTCTACTTTTGCCTCTTTCAGGAGCTTGACCAAAACATCGGACATATCATCAATATCCTGGTTGTAGATTATCTCCTCTGCATCCTCAATCTCGAGGCTGGGTCTGAACTTTTTAAGCTCTTCGTCAAAATTTAGCATTCCTTTTCCCTCTAAAAATACAAAATCAAATGACTGACTTTATCTGCCCTGCCAGGTAAAGTGAACCTGCGGCAAATACATAGTCACCGGATTTTCTCATAGCTATTACATCCGTTACAGCATCCCTCACGTTGCTGTAATACTTGATGGGCAGGCCGATTATGCCAAGCTCATCCTTGCAGTCCTCAAAGGCTATCTTGAGGTCCGATGTGGATACCGTCCTGCTAGTTTCAAGTGTTGCCACATATATGGAATCAAAAAGACCTCTTTTTAGGATCTCGTATATGATATCCTTGTACTGTTTGTCGCCTACGATGCCAAAAAGCAGCATCTTGCGGCCGTCACAGCCAATATCCTCAACGCTGTCGAGGAAAGCCTCGATTCCGTCAAGATTGTGAGCTCCGTCCACATATATACCGGGTCTCATCTCTTCCATCCTGCAATCCCACTTGGAAGTAAGAAGCCCCTCCCTGATGTCCAGTTCGGAAATATTTGCTCCCTTATCTCTTAGCACCTCTAAGCAGGTAACAGCTACAGCTGCGTTCTGAGCCTGATATTTAGCCTCTGTGGAGAGCTTTAAATCAGCATATTTATCATAAAGGGAATTATATGAAAAAGCAATGTATTTGTTACCGCTCTCATCCCTTGTGATATCTATGTTTTCAATGTTTTTTGCTTCTACTGCGATAGCTCTTGAATCAAGTTCTAAGGCTTTACTTTTGATTACGCCGGTGCTCTCAGGTCTTTTGTCAAAAAAGACTACGGGAACTCCGCGCTTTATGATACCTGCCTTCTCAGCAGCGATCTCCTCGATGGTTGTGCCCAGATACTGCATGTGATCGTATCCTATCTCGGTTATGACTGTAAGAATAGGATTCTCCACAGCATTTGTGGCATCAAGCCTTCCCCCAAGTCCCGTCTCAAGTATGAGATAGTCAACGGGGTAAACGTCATAAAGTATCACTGCCATAAAGAAAAGGAATTCAAAGTAGGTGGGGAAATACCCATCCTTGTCAAACTCCATGATCCTTCGCAGAGTTTCAATAAAGACTTCCACAAAGACACCCTCTGAAATGGGCTTACCATCAATGGCAAAACGCTCATTGACAGCCACCAGGTGGGGAGAAGTAAACATTCCGACGGTATAATCCGCTTTGGTCAGCACGGAAGAGAGGTAATTACATACCGATCCCTTTCCGTTGGTTCCCGCAACGTGGATGATCTGAATGTTCTTCTCCGGATTTCCCAAATACTCAAGGAAACTCTTGGTGTCTTCTATGGTGTGCTTATCGCTAAAGCTCGGAATCTGATTTAAAAATCTGTCACACTCTGAAATTGTAATCTTGGCGTTGTTATCGGCTCTCTCAAGGAGCTCTCCGACCTGCGCCAGTAGCAAATCGTCCATATGTAACCTACTTGCCGCCAATCACTTTGAAAGCTGAGCAAGTCTTTCTGTTATCTGATCGTATGTCTGCTGATATTTCTGCTGTTTCTCTTTCTCCTCAGCGATTTTCTCAGCAGGAGCCTTAGAGAGGAACTTCTCATTGCTGAGCATATTCTGGGATCTCTTAAGCTCACCTTCGAGCTTTTTCTGCTCCTTGGTAAGGCGCTCTATTTCTGCAGAGATATCTACAAGATCCGAGAAAGGAATATATACAGTAGCATCTGCAAGTACTACAGATACTGCGTCATCAGCGATTCCATCCTTGCCGGACTGGCAAACAGACTCTGATGCATAGGCAAGTGCCTCGAAGAACAGCTTACCTGTTGTAAAGATATCAAGAACTTCCTTGTTATCACTAACAACAAATACCTTGGCCTTTCTTGAAGGAGCTACGTTCATCTGTGTACGTACGTTACGGATTCCGCGAACTGCCTCCTTTATGGTCTCGATAGCCTTCTCATCAGCAGCAAAATTCCACTCATCCTTATATACAGGCCAGTCTGAAACCATGATGGACTCTTCCTCGTCCTGAAGAGTACAGAAGATTTCCTCTGTAACGAATGGCATGTATGGGTGAAGAAGTTTAAGTGCATTTATAAGTACGGTCTGAAGTGTCCAAAGAGCTGCTTCATGAGACGCCTCGTTGTCTGAGTTGTAAAGACGAGGCTTAACCATCTCAATGTACCAGTCGCAGAACTCATCCCAGATAAAGTCATAAACCTTCTGAACTGCGATACCCAGCTCGAACTTCTCCATGTTCTCGGTAACCTCTTTTACAGCCTTGTTGAGCTTAGAGAGAATCCAGTGATCAACAGGTTCAAGACCTGCAGGCATTGGCTGGTGAATAGCAGAAGGAGCATCTTCCTTCATGTTCATCATGATAAATCTGGAAGCATTCCAAACCTTGTTTGCAAAGTTACGACTGTTCTCTACTCTCTCGTTATAGAAACGCATGTCGTTACCCGGTGCATTACCTGTAACGATGGTAAGACGGAGTGCATCTGCGCCGTAGTTATCAATAACCTCAAGAGGATCAATACCGTTTCCAAGGGATTTACTCATCTTTCTTCCCTGGGAATCCCTGATAAGACCGTGGAAAAGAACTGTCTTAAATGGGTAGGTTCCCATATGCTCGTAGCTTGAGAAGATCATTCTGATAACCCAGAAGAAAATGATATCGTAGCCTGTTACAAGTACGTCTGTAGGGAAGAAGTACTTAAGGTCCTCAGTCTCATGAGGCCATCCAAGAGTCTCGAAAGGCCAGAGTGCTGATGAGAACCATGTATCAAGAGTATCGGGATCCTGGGTAAAGTGCTCGCATCCGCACTTAGGACAAACCTTAGGTGCCTCTTTTGATACAATAACTTCTCCGCACTTATCGCAGTAGTATGCAGGGATTCTGTGTCCCCACCAGAGCTGTCTTGAAATACACCAGTCTCTGATATTATCTGTCCAGTTGTAGTAGATCTTGTCCATTCTCGGAGGAATAAGCTTGATCTCGCCCTCTTTAACTGCCTTTACAGCAGGCTTAATAAGCTCATCCATCTTTACGAACCACTGAGCCTTGATCATAGGCTCTACTGTGGTGTGGCAACGATCGTGAGTTCCAACGTTGTGAGAATAGTCCTCGATTTTAACAAGAAGGCCCATCTCATCAAGCTCTTTTACAATTGCATCTCTGCACTCATAACGGTCCATGCCCTCAAACTTGCCACCGTTTGCATTGATCGTGGCATCGTCGTTAAGGACGTTGATCTCAGGAAGGTTATGGCGCTTTCCAACCTCAAAGTCGTTAGGGTCGTGAGCAGGAGTGATCTTAACTACACCTGTTCCGAACTCCATATCTACATAAGAGTCCTCAACAATAGGAAGCTCTCTGTTAACTATAGGAAGAAGAACCTTCTTACCCTTGAAATCTTTGTATCTGTCATCCTCGGGATTAACTGCAACAGCAGTATCACCAAGCATTGTCTCAGGTCTTGTGGTTGCAAACTCGATAAACTTGGTTGTGGAAACTGATCCGTCATCCTCGATAAGAGGGTACTTGATGTGCCAAAGATGTCCGGCCTGCTCTTCGTACTCAACCTCTGCATCGGAAATTGAAGTCTTACATATAGGACACCAGTTTACGATTCTGCTTCCTTTATATATGTAGCCTTTCTCATGCATCTTAACGAAGACTTCGGTAACTGCCTCATTGCAGCCCTCGTCCATGGTAAAGCGCTCTCTGTCCCAGTCGCAGGAAGAGCCGAGCTTTTTGAGCTGTGATACGATGGTTCCGCCGTACTCTTTCTTCCACTCCCATGCCTTCTCAAGGAATTTCTCTCTGCCGAGCTCTCTCTTGTCGATGCCCTGCTTCTTGAGCTCGTTAGTGATACGAACCTCAGTAGCAATGCTGGCATGGTCTGTTCCCGGCTGCCAGAGTGCGTTGTAGCCCTGCATTCTCTTCCATCTTATAAGAATGTCCTGCAAAGTCTGGTCGAAGGCGTGGCCCATGTGGAGCTTACCTGTGATATTTGGCGGTGGAATTACGATGGTAAAAGGCTTTTTAGTCTTATCTACCTCAGCGTGGAAATATTTCTTTTCCTCCCATTTCTGATAGAGGCGATCCTCTATTTCCCTGGGATTATAGGTTTTTTCGAGTTCTTTCTTCATTATATTCTCCTCATCTATGGTAAAAAATAATAATAATCAGCTGTGCTGTGCTTCGTCAAGTGACTTCTGAGAAATTATTGCCTTATGGAGCAGCACTACCTCTCCCTTCTTGTGTTCCTTGACATCATACAGCGCGTTGTCGGCAGCATACATGTAATCCCAAAGCTTGTTGGTCTCGCTAGGTACCGAGTTCCTTATGCCTTGGGAGATGGTGACGACAGGTCCGGACGGATAGCGTCTGCTGTCAAACTTAAGAGATGCCACCTGGTCACGAAGGGATGTGGCACATTCCATTATCTCTTCGTCATTCATATTTTCATATATCAAAACAAACTCATCGCCGCCGTATCTGTAAGCATGTACAGACTTTCTCACGGTGCAGAGGTTGCTTATGACCTCGGATATCTTCTTAAGACACAGATCACCCACCTGATGACCATAGGTATCATTGTATAGCTTGAAGTTGTCCACGTCCAGAATTTCCACAGCCAGTGAATACTGACCTGCGTAGGCTTCCTCAAATGCCTTATCTGCGTACTTGTTAAGTCCGTATCTGTTGCCAAGGCCTGTAAGCGGATCGGTTTCAGCCTGCTTGATCAGCATGATATTTTCTTTTTCTATGGAAGAGAGTCTGTTCCTTATATTCATAAAGAACTTGTAGTTGACGATACTCTCTTTTTCCTGCTCGAGGGATGCGTTGTAATAGTCCAAAAGAGCCTGATTCTTCTCTTTAGTCTCTTTCATCTTCTCGTAAAACTCTATTCTGAGCTTGGCATGCCCTTTTGCAAGGTTTGGAATATTGAGCTCTTTAAGGCTTCGCTCCGAGTTTTTTATTATCCTCTTGACCTCTCCGTATCTGCCCACTTTCATAAAGAATCTGCAGACCACGTAAATGTCTTCCATGCTGTCAAGCGGGAACTTGTTGTTCTGGAGCTGGTAAGAGAGCATATCTGAGTACTTCTCGTAGAGTTCCATCTCACCAAGATAGTGATATCCGCGCATCTTGATATCAAGTACCGGAAGATCCTGAAACAGATCAAGGTTCACGCCATCGGCCTGTTCAAGCTGTTCTATGCCCTGGAGGCACTTTTCAACAGAGTCTTTCTTGTCCAGAATGATGTAACAGTCTGCCTGGAAGCAGTAACAGTAAAGAAGGTTTCTGTAATAGAGACTGTCCTTCTTGTTCTTGCGAATATCTCTGTAAGCAGAGCGGATATAACCAAGCGCCTGCTTGATCTCTCCGTTGTCGTAATAGATCTGTCCAATGTTGAACTTAAGAAAGCCGGGAATACTGCTGTTCTTGTCGATGGCCTCACAATACTTAAGACCGCTCAGGAAGAAATCAAGAGCAAGCTCAGGATTTCCGTGATTGAGCGCATCAATACCAAGGAGGTTGTAGCATCTTGCCAGATGCTCATTGTCTCCGCAGGTCTGAAGGTATTCGATTGCCTTGAGAAGATTGGTATTGAACTTACGATAGTCAGTACTTAAAAGATAATAGGCGTCAGCCACATAATAGTAGCTGTAGCCCAGAAGATTTATATTATCAATTTCCTTGGCACGTTTGAGAAGCTTGTTGCATGCACCTATAAGGTTACCTGACATTTTGGCTCTTTCGGAAAGCATCTCTTCATTAAGAAGAACTACATCCTGACCATAGTCCTGTATCTTCATACCCTGCTCCTCCTTCTTACGACATATTAGAATTTATTTTACAACAACTCTTTAGCACTATCAAGAAAGTTATTTTCATTACGAAAGTGCCCATAAATACTGGGTTTCAGCGCTTTTATTGACACCTATGTCATTATTTTGATTGGTTTACATATATGCATTGACTATATTAGTCATACACCTGATTTATGCCCCAGGTCGGGGTTATTTTATCAGCCGATTTAGAATGCCTATTTATGCGGTATTTTGAAAACTATTCTCACAATAATCCCCAATTTCCACAGAGTTATCCACATGACCCTAGTGTCATTTATCTATGTCTTTTGTATCATTTATCTGATAATTTAGTGTATTTTCTCACACTTTGAAACAAAAGGGCCAAAATTATGGTTTACATAAATTTATTGATTTCTGATTTATGTAAACTTAATTTCCGATTTTTTATGATTTTGGAGTTTTTTGAGGGCCCAAATCGCCTTCAAACCCGCTCCAGAAGCGGGAAATCTCATTATTGACTGAAGTGGTCGAAACCATCTTATATCCTCTCCATTCTCTTGGAAAAAGAGCCTTATAAGTAGCCTGAAGGAACCTGTCATCAAGCAGTGCAACAACGCCAACGTCCTCGCTGGTCCTTATTACTCTTCCAGCTGCCTGAAGGACCTTATTCATTCCCGGATATTTGTAGGCGTAGTCAAAGCCATCAAGGCCTTTCTGATCAAAGTAATTTCTTATGACTTCTCTCTCATTGCATACCATGGGGATTCCCGTGCCCACAACTATAACGCCTATGAGGCTGTCATACTTAAGATCGATCCCCTCACTGAAGATTCCGCCCATCACACAAAAGCCAAGGACGTTTTTATCCTCTACGATCTCCATGTCCATGTGGATTATCTCTGACAGATCAAGGCTGTTGCCCTCAGAAAACCTTCCCAGGAAGTCTTCTCTTGCTTCCTCGGTCATATAGCTCTTTTGCACAAGGAGATCAGTCGAATCGGGATCATAGAAATTATCCTCGTAAGCGATATAAACCTCCTCAAGGAACTGATGCGAGGGGAAGAATATCAGATAGTTTCCGCTTCTGGCACTGACAACGCTGTGGATGTAATTAGCAACTTTGTAATACATATCGTCGCTTCTCTTGGAATATCTGCTTGTCACATCTGAGCCGATGAATATTCCAAGTCTTGCAGGGTCAAAGATGGACTTGGCATATATCTCAAAGTCCTTGTCATCCCCGCCAAGAAGCCCCTTGTAATACTGAATGGGCAGAAGTGTTGCGGAAAAGAGTATCGAGGATACGCCTCTGCTCATGCAGGCAGAGAGATTCCTTGACGGATCTATGCACGCAAGTCTAAGCAGAAAGCTTCCGTCCTCTGCGTATTCTCCGTAGATTGTATAGTGGTCGTCCAAAAGGTCATATATGGTAAGAAATCTCGATATGTCAAAGTAAAACTGCAGTATTTCATCCCTGAAGGGCCCTTCCGAGTGGTCTTCAAGGTATTCGTTCATTACTGCGGAGAGTCTGTCCAAAGGCTGAATAAATCTTTCGATTGAACCATATACCTTCATCTCGTCGCACTCTCTTTTCAGTTCCAAAAGAGCGCTGTTACACTTGGTCAGGGCTGATACGATTCTTGGATGATAGTCCTTTATCGCATTCTTGAGTTCCAAAAAGCTCTCTTTTCGAAGAACAGCGCTGTACATCTCCCTGCCCCTCTCAAGGAGATTGTGGGTCTCATCCACCAAAAAGACATAGTCGTGCCTTATTCCGTCAGCAAAAAAGCGCCTTAAGTATACAAAAGGATCGAAGACGTAGTTGTAGTCGCAGATTATGGCATCGCTCCAAAGACTCATGTCCAGAGACATCTCAAAGGGACATACTTCATGCTTTTTGGCATACTCTGTGACGGTGTCTCTGTCGAAGTTATCCTCATGTGTTAGCATATCAAATATGGCGTCGTTGATGCGGTCATAGTGCCCTTTGGCATAGGGGCATGCCACGGGATTACAATTCCTTGTAGTTTCATCGATAAAGCAGATCTTATCTCTTGCTGTTATAGTCACGGTCTTGAACTTAAGCCCCTGAGATGAGCGCATGATGTTAAAGGCCTCTTCGGCCACAGTTCTTGTTATGGTCTTGGCTGTAAGGTAAAAGATCTTGGAGACCTTCCCCTCCCCCATGGCCTTTACCGTGGGAAATACGGTGGAAATGGTCTTACCTGTGCCTGTAGGCGCCTCCAAAAACAGCTTTTTCTTGTGGACAATGGTTCTGTATACCGCTGCTGCAAGGTCTTTTTGCCCTTCTCTGTAAGTAAACGGGAAGTTTACAGCCTTTATGGACATGGTGCGATCATATCCCCAATCACACTCAAAATCTGCCCATTTCCTGTACATCTCGATAAGATCAAAGAACCACTGCGTTATCTCGGCATAGGTAAAGGTGAAGTCAAAGAACTTTTTCTCCTCTGTGTCCATGTTGCAATAAGTCATCCTGACGTCAACTTCCGGATAGTGACGGTCAAGAAGATACATGGCTGCATAGCACTTGGCCTGAGCCAAATGCACCGATACAGGCTCTTTCATCTTGGCAAGTTCCCTGTAGGTACCCTTTATCTCGTCGATCATCGGCGCATAGCGCTCTGTAGGCAAAAAAGAACTCTGCCCCATCTCCAGTGCGCTTACAGGCTGATCCATATATCTGTCCAGGATTCCGTCAGCACGACCTTCCACGATCAGATCATACTTTTCATAGCTCTTTTTATATAAAAGAGGTTCCTCGGCGTGGTAATCAGGTCCCATGCTCTTCTGGATCATACGGTGGATCCTTCCGCCTTCCTGCATGGCATCTGCACTTGCCTGATGTATTCTATTGTCTATGTCACCGGACCTCAGGATAAATTCCACGAGGCCTCTGACTGATATTCTGATTTCCATAAAAAAGCTCCCTATGGTATTTCACTCAAAGATTATACCATAGAGAGCCTCCTCCTATTTCCCTATTTAACTAATGCAAGCCTTATCAAACAGCCATGGCGTTAAGAAATGTCTCGAAGTTCTTGTTGTAACCTCTGTACTCCACTGTAAGAGGCTGTGTAAGATCAAGACCAAATACGCCCAGGATTGACTTAGCGTCAACAACATATCTGTTGTAGTAGATGTCCACATCAAAATCACACTTCGTTGCAGCATCCACAAAATCCTTAACCTGTGCAGGCTTAAGCATAATGTGCTTTTTAATCAATTCTCCTAACATAAAACATCACTCCTTACTACCATAAAACATAAAACAATCTCTAAGCTTCGGAATCGTTTTCGAGCTTCATCATATATTATATTTTTGAGATTGTTTTGTAAATAGATGTCTGTGACCATTCTGTGAATTGTTTTTGAAAAAAATGTTGTTGAAAAACAGAACCCCGAATTCAACTTTTTCTTGCATTAATACGCTAAAAGTTATTAAATTGTAGGAAGAAATTAAAATTTGAAGAGGAATAATAAGATGGAAAACCTTAAGATCCCAAAGAACTACAAATCAGCTCTTGATCTTCACGACACACAGGTTGGAATCAAGACCGTCAAGGACTTTTTTCAGGGAATGCTTGCAACAAGGCTCAATCTTCAGCGTGTAACAGCGCCCCTGTTCGTAACTCCCGAGTCAGGACTTAACGACAATCTTAATGGCGTTGAGCGCCCTGTAGCCTTTGATATTCTCAATGAGAATGAGCGTCCGGCTGAGATCGTGCACTCTCTTGCAAAATGGAAGAGATATGCTCTCAAGAAATACGGATTTAATGTTGGCGAAGGTCTCTACACAGATATGAACGCTGTAAGACGCGATGAGATCCCTGACAATATCCACTCAATCTTCGTTGACCAGTGGGACTGGGAAAAGGTTATAAATAAAGAGGACAGAAACCTTGATTTCCTCAAGGAAACAGTCAAGAACGTTTACAAGGTTCTCAGAAAGACCGAGAAGTTCATGTCCATTCAGTATGACTACATCGAGGAGATTCTTCCTGAGGATATCTTCTTTATCACAACCCAGGAGCTTGAGGACATGTTCCCTGACAACACACCCAAGGAGCGTGAGTACTTCATTTCCAAAGCCAAGGGTGCTGTATGCATAATGCAGATCGGTGATGAGCTTGCTTCAGGTGAGAAGCACGACGGAAGAGCTCCGGACTATGACGACTGGGCACTTAATGCCGACATCATCGTTTACTACCCTGTTCTTGACATTGCTCTTGAGCTTTCAAGTATGGGAATCAGAGTTGACGAGGAGTCACTTAAGAGCCAGCTTGAGAAGGCAGGATGCACCGAGAGAGCACAGCTTCCTTTCCAGAAAGCCATTTTGGACAAAGAGCTGCCTTACACCATCGGCGGTGGAATCGGCCAGTCAAGAATTTGTATGTTCTTCTTAAGAAAAGCTCATATCGGAGAGGTTCAGTGCTCTATCTGGCCTGAGGATATGGTTGAAGAAGCTACCAGGAACGGAATTCAGATACTGTAAGATAATAAAAGCCCGGCACTTTCGATGTGCCGGGCTTTTTTATGTCAGGGAGTGAGTCAGTGGGGAGTCAGTGGGGACGGTTCTCTTTGACTCCCTTTTGCTTAGGTGTTCTATACCTTTTGATTATCAAAAAAAGGGAGTCAAAGAGAACCGTCCCCACTGACTCCCCACTGAATTCCTTATACTGCCTGAGCAGTTTTTACTACGCCCTTCTCAAGAGCCTCATTTTTAATTCTGTTAAGAGCAACTCTTACTGCAGGAATAAAGAGAACTACTATTGTGAGAACTGCCTCGGCTGCAAGGTAGCTTCCGTTGTAAGCTACTGAATAGCCAATCGGTGACATCCCCTCAGGTGTATAGTCTGCAAAGAATACAACTCCTGAGAGCACTGCAAATACGAATCTTCCAAATACACCAACCAGATATCCCTTGTACATTCCAAACTTAGTGTTGTGGAAGAATCCTGCAAGACCGAGAGCTGTGAAAGCAAGCACATAGTCGCACAGAAGCTGTGGAACACTGATGATGTAAGGATCAACGATCATCTGAAGAAGTCCGTAAGCAAATGCTGAAGCAAGGCTTACCCTGGGTCCGTAGAGATATCCGATATATGTGATAAAGAACATGCTGAATACTGTAACTGATCCGCCCATAGGAAGCTTAAAGAGCTTAACGTTTGACAATACAAATGCAAGGGCAAGGCAAAGAGCTGATACTGTAAGCTGCTTAACGCTGAGCTTTCCTTTACCATCGGCATTTACAAAGTAGCTGATACCCAAAAACGCAAGGATTGCAAGAACCACTACCAGGACATATCCGCCTGATGTGATGTTGTAAGATGTGTAGCCGTCTTCAACGACCTTTTCAAGAAATAAACTCATAAAAAAATCCTCCCTTTATATGACCGTTATCTTGGGAGGTTTCCTGACGTTGATATTCCATAAACACTAAAAGCACAGTATAATGTACTCTGACGTCTATGAGTTATCGTTGCTTCCCTACGCCGGTATTATCCGGGTCAGGTGATAAGGGTTAGTCGTGCATTACACGAGCACTCTCAGCATAGCTCCCCTAGCGGTTTATTTTTAATTCAAGTCAATTAAACTATTATGCCCAAGGATTGTCAATAGCTTTTTATGAATAACAGAGCATTTACTTTAAATCAAATAAAACTCCATGCCATATGGGCTCTTATCGGAGCTCTGTCAGCCCTTGTGCTGACTCTTATATTTAATGCCACAGGTCTGACAAGCCTTGAATCCTTTCAGGGGCCTGAAAGCCGCCTTTACAGCATATCAAACGAGACTGCCATACTAATCATGGTGTACTGCTTTGCCACACCATTGGTGGAAGAGATACTGTTCAGATTCTTTCTCTTTAACTTCCTGAACAGACACATAAAAAGAGCTGCCATCGCAATCATCCTGACAGCAGCCCTGTTTGGTATTTATCATCTTCACCCCGTACAGGCCTTATACGGCTTTTTGATGGGGCTTATTATCACGTACAGCTATTACAGGCATAGGACTTTGAGCATCCCTCTGGTGGTGCACATTACAGCCAATGCTTTTGCCTTGGTCTATACTCTGCTTTAATCCAGCCTTATGACGCTTTCAAGGGTAAAGGAGTAGATATATACTTCCTTTACCTTTTTTCTTGTGGCAGCTTCCAGCGCCCTCTTGTAGAGCTCAAGCTGCACAGCATATCTGTCCACCAGTGCCTTGCCGTCTCTGACCTTATCGGTCTTGTAGTCAAGAAGCACTATCTCGCCGTCCTCTATAAACCAGGCATCTACAATTCCCTGAACCAGTACCATCTCATCCTCCGGAAATCCCGGATCAAGCTCTTTTGCCGAAATTCCCATCATGAAAGGTTTCTCGCGCATGAGTTCGCCTCTGCCAAATGCTGCTCCCATGCGGGTTCCAAGGTCCGTTAAAAGATATGTCCTTATATCCTCCGGTCTTACCACCTCCCGGTACTCATCAGGTATCAGGCCTTTCTGAGCCGCTTTCGCAATCCAGCCTCTAAGGCCCTCTGCAGATGTATCCGCAAATGCATCGCCATCCAGAAGTTCCATAACCCTGTGGTAGGCACTTCCTCGCTCTGCGCCGGTAAGAGTTCCCTTAGGCTCCTCATCTGCAGCATATGGAGCAGGAACCACCCCAAACTCATCCTCATCCACCATGGCCTTCTTCTTGAGTTCTGATACTGTAGTCTTGGTGAAAAGACCTTTCAGATCGGCGTGAGGGTACTTTGCAAAGAATTTCGCCTTAAGGCTCTCAAGGAGCTCCTCATCAATGTTTCCGCCATTTTCCAAAGTCTGTCTGCGCATAGTTGCCTTAAAAGCACCGGCTCTGATGCCGTCAAGAAGATCCTTATCCCCCACAGAGCTTATCTTAAGCACCGGCGCTTCACCCACGCCTTCCAAAAGCGCATCATAGTCCTGCCTTGGCAGCTCATACTTATCAAGAAGTCCTCCCATGGAAGGATGAAGCATCAGCGATGGAAGTACCATGGAGAGATAATTTCCCGCGCCTACTCTCATGGAATATGGAAGTGCCTCATCTGCTGCTCCCAGCACAGATAAGTCTTTTAGCTGAGATTCCAGAGTTCCTGCAAGATTCTTGACATAGGAGGTCATGATGAGCTTCTCCTTGGCTCTTGTAAGGGCGACGTAAAGTACTCTTATCTCCTCGCCAAGGTTATCGGTTGCTATCTTGCCGGCTATGATTCTGCGTTTCAATGTGTCGTACTTAACACGAAGGTCAGTATTTATGCTCTTTACACCTATGCCCAGATCCATGTCGATTATGAGATCGCCATAGGTATCTCTTTTGTCAAAGTCCTTACTAAGGCCTGCCACAAATACAACCGGGAACTCCAAGCCCTTACTCTTGTGTATGCTCATGATGCGCACGACATCCGAGTTCTCGTCAATGGTTCCCGCCTCGCCGTAGTCCACCTGAACAACCTTGATGTGCTCTATGTAGCGGACAAAGTGGAAGAGTCCCCTAAAGCTTGTCTTCTCAAAGTCTGCTGCCTTGTTAAGAAGCATCTCAATGTTGGCTCTTCTCTGGGTTCCGCCGGGCATTGCCGTAACTATCTGTTCGTAATCCGTATCATCAATTATGATCTGCAAAAGCTCATGAACAGGCGTGTAAGTGGACATACGCCTGTACTCTTCAAGAGTATCAGTAAACGCCTTAATCTTGGCCGAGAGGTCATCTGAAAGCTCAAGGTCACTGATAAGGCCATCATATATCGTTTCTCCCCTTAACTGCTCTTCGCTTTTATTCATAGCTATGCGAATAAGAGCAAGCTCCTCATCACTAAAACCGCCAATGGATGAGTGCATGACAGCCGTCAGTGGCACATCCTGCCTGGGGTTGTCGATAACGCTGAGAAAGTCCAGCAAAATAGCCACTTCCGAGGCATCAAGATATCCGCTCTTGGATTCGATATATGTGGGAATCCCCTGGCTTTCCAAAACATCTTTAAAGGTTTCATCCCAACCTGATGGAGCTCGTAAAAGGATAACTATGTCCTTGAACATAAGAGCTCTGTTCTCTTCTCTTAGCTTATTGATTCTCTCGGCTATGAAAAGAGCTTCCTTCTCCTTGGAAGACATATCCCTGATGCCCTCGTCGTCTGCTGCATCGTCATCAAGGGTGTCTGCTCCGTCGATAAAGATCATCTCAGGTGATACGTCAAAGTCAGGTTCCTCAAAATCCCTTCCGCGAACCAGTCTGGCATCTTCATCATACTCAACGCCGCCGAGGTCTTCTGCCATCAGCCTCTTAAAGATATAGTTGGTTATATCAAGAACTTCGCTTCTGCTTCTGAAGTTCTTGTGAAGATCAATCCTCCTGTCAGAGGCTTTTTCATCGCGGTCGTAGCTTCTGAATTTCTCCATGAAGATCTCAGGTCTTGCAAGTCTGAACTTGTAGATGCTCTGCTTGACATCTCCAACCATGAACCTCTCGCTATCTCCTGCCTCTTCTCCGGAAATTGCCTTAAGGATCATCTCCTGAACATTATTTGAGTCCTGATACTCATCGATAAGGACCTCTTTGTAGTAGTCCCTGTACTCAAGCGCAACCAAAGTGGGCTCTTTGGTATCCGGATCCACCAAAATCTGCAGGGCAAAGTGCTCCATGTCGGAGAAATCTATGATCTGTCTCTCTCTTTTGAGTTCATCAAATCTGGATTTAAATTCCAGGGTAAGTCTGCACAGTTCCTTGACTGCCCTGTCACACAGCTGCATGTTAGCAAGAACTGCCTCAGATGGAAGGGCAAAGTAATCTGAAATGAGCTTCCCTATTCTTTCCTTAACATCTCCTCGAAGGTCCTTGGCTAACTCCCTCTTATCCGCATTGACCGAAGGGTCCCTTTTTGTGGAGAGTCTGTCGAACGTAATCCCGCGAAGGCCGTCAAACAGGGCATCGTAGGTATCATATCGCAAAGCCGCATGAATACTGTCTTTTTCAGCTTCAAGCTGATCTCCGTACATGTATGGTCCGTCGGGCTCAAGGCAAAACCTGTAGGCTCTGTCTATCTTATCGGCACACTCCTTAAGGGAACTCTTTGCATAGCGCATGCACTCTTTTACCCAGGGAAGTTCATCGAAGGCTTCACCGGAAAGTTCATAGTCCGATGCCCTCTCCATAATCCACTCCTCAGGCCATGCGCAACTGACAGAAAACTTAAAGAGATCATTAATAAACTCCACGGCCCTTTCATCTCTGCTGCCCTGACTGAAATAATCCATGAAAAATATGAAGTCACTGTCCTCATCCTGTTTGGCAGCCTCATATTCCTCCTCTATCATGCTGCTCATGACTTCTTCCTGTAAGAGCTTAAGCTCTCCCTCATCCGCAACTCTAAAGGACGGATCAAGTCCAATGGTGTTAAAATTGTTCCTTATAACGTATTGGCAGAAAGAGTCAATTGTTGTTATCTGGGCGTTATGTATCAGTGTCTCCTGCTTCTGAAGATGCTCATTGTCAGGGTCATCTGCCAGCTTCTCCTGTATGGCTGCGGTGATCTTCTCCTTCATCTGGGCAGCTGCTGCCTTGGTGAAGGTAACCACCAGAAGATGATCGACATCAAGGCCTGCCAGAACCATGCCGATGATGCGCTCAACAAGTACAGCCGTCTTACCCGATCCGGCTGCTGCTGATACAAGTATATTGCAGTCTCTTGCGTCAATGACTGCCTGTTGTTCTTTTGTAAATTCCACTCCCATATATCTTAATTCCCATTCATTATGCGCATCATTGCTTCGTCTGAAGTTATATCAAGCTTTCTCTTCCTATAACCGCTTATGCGCTCATCAAATCCGCAGATATGTTTGTAAGCGCAGTAAGTACAGGATTGCATTCTGGTATCTCCATAAGGATTGACGGAAATATCACCGTTTAAGATATTCCTTCCAAACTCCTTAACCTTCTTGTTAACAAAGCCCGAGATAGCTTCATACTCATCTGAACTTGCTGTCTGAGACCTTGCACTTGGAGTTCCGTCCTTTTTAAGTTCCACCGGAATGATGTCAGACTTAGTTGAAAAGCCTGTATCCAGCTTCCTGATAATGTCCGTATTATCATTAACCAGTCCGGTCATTTTCAGCTCTGAAATTATCTCTTTATTGATATCATCTGTTACTGTATCCGCTTTTCCCTCAATCATGGGGTCTTCTACGTGATAGTACAAGATTGCAGCAGGAATCACTTCCTTGTCCGGATGTTTTTTCTTCTCACTGGAGACTGCAACATTCATATACATAACAAGCTGAAGCTGAAGGCCGTAGTACAGGTAAGCCAGATTAAACTTGTGCTCGCTGGACTTAAAGTCCATTACCTTCACATAGATCTGATCACCTTCATTGCATAGATCAACTCGGTCAATCTTTCCCTTGAGTTTCATTTTCTCTGTTATGTTTTTCTTTTCATCTTCTGAGAGAGCTACATTAATTTCATCAAGGCTTCCTGCCTCCTGAAAACTCATCTCAACATATGCAGGATTGAACAAGCTGCTTGTAATCTGGTATTTAAGCGTATCTACGGTTCTTGTGAGGATCTTCCTTATGCGCTCTATCATGTGCTGATTCTTGGCGCTGCTCCTTAAAATGGTATCTCCGTATGCATCTACACATTCTGTTAAAGCTCGATTTAATATTTCGTCAGATTTTTCCTTGGAGAGCTCTCTCCAATCAATACCTTTTGTTATTATTTCACCGGTATACTTCTCAAGAACCTGATGGTACACGTTTCCAAGGTCAGAAGCCTCGAAACTGTACTCCTGCCTGTCATTTAAAGTAAGTCCGTACTGCAAAAAGTGTGCGTAGGCGCAGCTCGCATACTTCTCAAGCCTGCTGACACTGTTCTCCAGGGTTGCACCATAGAGTGCCAGAGCCACAGCCTTGGCAATAGGCACAGACTCATAGTGAATAAACGCTGCCTCAGTCAGCTTCTCAACGAGTTTGTTGTCCTTGTTCTCAGACAGCACCTTCCTCAGGGTAAACATCTCCCTCTCCTGCAGGCTTGATAGCCTTCCTGAAGCATATTCCCTGACAAGCTCGGAATAGGCATCCATTCCGTCATCTATGCTCACCATCTGAGCTTCAAAACCATTCTCCATTGGTCTTTCTATTTCAAGATTCTCAAACATCTGTCTGAGCTTAGGAATAAGATATGCCTGTCTCAAGCTCTTTCCATCATTACCAAGCTCAGCAAAGGACAAAAACAGCTTATCCGTAGGCTTAGTCAGGTTCATATACAGGTAGAGCCTTTGAATATACATCTGCTGCCTTGGAGATGGTGCAAATTCAATATCCGTGCCAAGATCCTGCAAAAACTGCCTGTCTATGTCAGACAGGATTCCGCCGCTTCCTGCATTTGACGGGATATTTCCGTCGTTGACTCCCACGAAGAACAGGATGCGAACCTCTTTAAGCCTTGTCCTCTCAATATCTCCGACTATGATCCTGTCAACGTCCTGTGGTATCGTACCAACTGATATCTCACCAAAGCCTGCGCTTAGCACATCCTTGTACTCAGCCATGTCAAGCTTCTCATCACCTATAAGTGCATTCATCAGCTCCAGAAGCAGCATTACCCTTGTATATATCTGATCGTATTCTTTGGCCTTTTTCAGGTCTCCATTTTCCTCAAAGGTATTTCTGTACTCCTCAAGCTTTTCTTTTAAATTTCCGGCCTCTACGACGCTTATAAGGGCATCAGTGATCTCCTTTACCGTTCCGCCCTTTGCATCAAATAACGGCTTTAGGTCGCTGCTTATCTTCTCCCTCATTAAGTCGAGCTTCTCAAGAAGCATCTGATCCTTCTGCTCAAGGTCCGGCTTTCTGGATTTAAACTTCCTTGGCATTCTGCGAAGGAACCTGTCTTCCCACTGCTTCCTGCCCTTAATTCCGAGGGCACGTACATAGTTCTCCAGAAGATCCGTATCCCCGGCATCAAATCCGGTCATACCACTTCTCATGTAATGGAAAACGTCCTCGTACCTGTATCCTGAAATGACAATATTCAGGGCACTGGTTATATATTCAATAAAGGGATTGAGCATCAGAGAGACATTTGTATCCACATAAACCGGTATTCCAAACTTCTGGGCCTGTCTTGTGATAATATCCCCGTAAGTATCAAGCGATCCGCACACAAGTGCAATGTCCCTGTATGCATAGCCCTCATCCCTCACAAGATCCGCAATCTTGATCATGGTCTGACGTATTTCTTCGGAAGGAGTCGTGGTCTGATACATGAATATAGAGTTGTTATCCCCCGCAAACTTCTCAGGATTATAGCGGAAAAGAGCTTTCTCAAGAAATGCCAGTGGGGCATTATTCTTAAGTCTGGCTACGGGCTCCTCACGGTAAAAGATATCTGCCATCTCGCTATGTCTTAGCTTCCTGAAGGTCTCAAAGTCAGGCACATTGGAGCCCTTCTCCTTCTGTACCTCAAATTCAAGCCTCTCGAGGTCACGAACGGTCTTTTTGCTCAGCATAAAGAGCTCCTGCTCCTTATAATCATCAGCATAAGGGTCCTCGTCCGGACTTATGGTCACTGAAAAGACCACTTCCCTGCACAGGGACAAAAGCTCTCTTATCACTCTGTACTGAATAGGTGTAAAGCCGGTAAAGCCGTCAAAGACAATTACGCTGCCTCTTATAAGAGCAGATTCAGGAAGTGCCCTGCACAGGATATCAAGGGTTTCCTCTGCAGTGATAAACCTTCCGTCTATGTACTCAAGAAAGCTCTTATAGAGGAGCCTGAGATCCTTAAGCTTGGCATTTAACGCGCCCTTTCTAAGGCTCTTTTCCTCAAGGACGGAAAGTGCCTTATCATCAATTCCGTACATCATAAACTCGGAAATCGTGGACTTGACCTCGTCCAGATATCCGCTCTTATGCATATTCCTGCCGATTACAGGGAGCTTGTCGCCAAGCATGTCCGAAACATGCCTCAGCACCAGGCTCTTACCCACATCATCGAGCACAGAAAAAGAGCCATGGCCCGTCTCCTCAAAAACTCTGTGGGAGAGTCTGCCAAAGCTCAGTACATCTATGTTCATGATGGCCCTGTCAGGATGCTGTTTAACAACATCCTTCTGGGTCTGCATCGTGAACTGGTCCGGCACAATGATAAGAAAATCAGTGCCCGGCTCCTTATTGCTTCTTTCTATTATTTCTCTGTATAATCCGGTGCTCTTCCCCGCGCCGGAAGCCCCAAAACAAAACCTTAACATAAACTATCATCCAATCATTTTAAAGCATCATCCCTAATCTCATCCGCATATCTGCAGAGAGAAATAAACTTCCATTTGCCATTATAATAAAACGGAAGTATCATGTACATCTGCATTCTTCCGTTATCTCCCGGAGTTGCAGAACGATAATAATCAACAACATATGCACTTTTTGTGTTTTCTATCCTGTCACGGACTGTAGTAATATCGTAAAATTTCTTGAAACGTTCCTTGTCCTCAGGATATATATACATTTCAGAGTACAGTCTTACTGCCTCTTTCGTATCTCTTGTATAATCAGAAACCGACTTCTGATCCGCATTGAGGAAGATATTGTCAACAGTGCCGTCCTCATCAAAAAAGTCAACTCTGAAGTACTGGTTAAATACGTGTGCCATGGCAACACGAAGACTCTCTGCCGTGTCACTTTCCTCATGAATAGAGGTGTTTCTTGACACAACTGCAAAAGCCTGACGATCACCGCTGTCGAACAGGAATCTTACTTTGTGACTTGCTGTGTTGCCATTAGTTACTATATCAGAATATGACCTGTGGTCCGGACTTGCCTGTGCACGCTTTAAACATGCTGTAAACTCAACAATATCAGGGTGATTTGTAGTTCCGTATATGCTGTTGGCTTCTGATAAAGACGCAAAACCTAGCGAACTCAGGTAATCAAGATACGCTCTGTTGGCATAGATACACTGTGCTATATCATCCTGAAGCTCAATAATTGCAAGAGGCAGGTTATTAAATACCTCAAAGCTCTTGTCTCTAAGTGGCGTATTTCCAAGGAAATTGACCTCTCCGATCCTGTCATAGTAGGACGCAAGAGAAAAGTCCTCGCACACATCTAAGCTGCAGTCCACCGCTCTGTTAAAATCATCTACAGGCATAGGCTTACCGAATAAGTACCCCTGGAGCTTCTCACAGCCTATTCTGCGAAGGAACTCATACTGCTCCTTAGTCTCAACGCCCTCAGCCAGTGTGTGGATTCCAAGCTCCTTGGCCATATTTACGATCATGGCCAGGATAACCTGTGTCTTTTTATTGGTATCAAAGGTGCGCAGAAAATCCATATCGATCTTGAGCACATCTATATCAAAGGTCTTAAGGTTGTTCAAAGAGCTGTAGCCTGAGCCAAAGTCATCCATCCAGATCTCATATCCGGCCTGCCTGAACTTCTTGATCTGCTGATCAAGGAAATCTGCTCCGGTGGTAAGGGCACTCTCAGTAACCTCAATATGCAGAAGCTCAACCGGAATGTCATACCTGTCCCTGCACTTATCAATCTCTGCCATGATGTCACACAGCTCAAAGTCAAGCTGTGAGAGGTTTACAGAAACAGGCTCAACGGCATATCCGCTGTTGATATCATCTCTTAAATCCTTACAAACCATGTCAATGATGCACAGATCAAGCTTATGTATCAGATGGACGTCCTCTAAGACCTCAATGAAGATCAGGGGAGAGATTATTCCCATAACAGGGTCCTGCCATCTGGCCAGGGCTTCATAGCCGCAGACCTTGCCTGTTAATGCTCTGACTTCCTTCTGGTAATAAACCTTGAAATATCTGTTCTTAAATGCATTCTCAAAGTTCTCTATAACGTAGTGCCTCAGCTCATTCTTCTTGCTAAGAGCATCATCATAGAAGTTTATGCTCTTGTCATAGACCCTGATGATATCGTCACAGGCAGTCTTAGCTCTGTCGATCATTATAACCGGGTCGGTCTCATCTCCTGTCTGCTGATAGATTCCGGCCTTGATATGAAGGCGAAGCCCCTTGTCATGCCTTGCAGAAGCTTCTGAAAGCATGGTAAGCCTGTCCGTTATTTCTTTTTCATCAAGGGAATTTGCAAGAATAATAAACTGATCACCTGCCGTTCTGGCAATCAGTTCCTTGGGGAAAAGACCTTTTATCTCCTCAGCAAGACCTCTTAGAAATTCATTACCTCCAACAAATCCGTATCTCTGGTTGAAGGACTTGAAATTCATCACATTCAAATAAATGATAACAATGCTGCCCTCAGCATCTCTTGTTTCATGGCTCTGCAAGTGATTTAAGATTCCGTTCAGATTATAGAGCCCGGTGAGCTCATCGATATTATCGTACTTTTCCATTGATCACCTTCGGCATGTGTATGCGACTTGTTATTTAATTATAGCATATTTCTGTACTTCAAATCATTTATTACGGTTATATCTCCTCACTTTGTTAATGTGCCTTTCAAAGTCTCCGCTGTCGATCAGACTGGCAATTACAAGTTGGTCAAGTGTCGGCACAGGACACTCGTAGAATCCGGTCTTGTCTGCAAACTCATCGATCAGATTCTCCGGAAGCACCATATATGCACATCTTGCGTAGCTTCCGATGGTCCTTGTAAAGGTGTTAACGTAGATAACTCTCCCCTCCTCATCCAGGGAAAATATGGTCTCTTCAGGTTTACGGCTGGGAGTAAACTCTGACTCAAAGTCATCTTCTATGATGTATCCTCCATTCTTCCTGCTCCATCTGAGGTACTCTCTCTTCTTGGAAGCAGATGCCGTAACTCCGCTTGGAAAGCTCCTGTAGGGGGTTATGTGAAGTATCTGAACATTGCTGTTCCAGAGCTCGTCGCTCTCTATTCCGTCGTTTCCAAGCCGCAGCATCTTAAGCCTTGCTCCGCCTGCCGAGTAAACCTTGGCAATCTTCTGATAGGACGGACTCTCGACGCCATAGAGAACATCCCTTCCGAAGGTCTGGACAATGAGGCCGTAGAGATACTCTGCCCCTGCGCCTATTATTATCTGGTCGGGAGAGACCTTAAGCCTTCTGGATCGCAGGAGATACCAGGTAATGGCACTTCTTAGCTCAAACATCCCGTTCTTGGGAGATTTCTGCATCAGATACTCCTCAAACTCTGTGAGAACCTTCCTTACTGTTTTAGCATAAATTGAGTACGAAAAAACGGGCTCATTGCCCTCGCTTTGTTCCGAAACCGGTTCTCGTCGTCTTGGCATCAATGGCGCAGCACTTTCCACTCCGGTGTATATGTCGCTGTCGTCAAAAGAGACATAGTATCCGCTCTTCTGCTTCGGAACAATGTACCCTTCATCCGAAAGAAGCTCATAGGCATGTTCAACGGTAATGACGCTCATGCCCATGGCATCGGCCATTACGCGCTTTGAGGGGAGCTTCGTACCCACTGGATACGTGCCTTTTATTATGTCTTCCTTAACCTGTTCGTAGATTCTCAGATAGCGTTTTTCCTTTTCCATAATTTCTCCTGAAATCTGGTTATATAAAATAATCTGCTTTTGATATTTTTAATACTATCAGTTTGATGATATATTGATTGAAGTTTGTTAGTCAAGACGAAAAAATACTACTATCCAGGAGGAAAAATCATCATGGGGAAAACAGTTTCAGAAAGAGTAACGCTAAAAGAGGTAAATAAGGTCAGATGGCTGACCGTGACCGCCATATTTATGGCACTTAACATTGCAATGTCAAGCTTTGGCATCACAGTTCCGGGAGGGCATCTGTATCTGTGCGATCTTATCATATGCACAGCATCCATCCTTCTTGATCCTCTGGCAGCTTTCATTGTCGGCGGCGTCGGATCGTTTCTTGGGGATATGATCTTCTATCCGCTTCCGATGTTTGTTTCACTGGTTGTACACGGACTTCAGGCAGCTACCATTTCCTATATGGTCCATAAGGGAAAAGAGTCTTTTGCCAAATCCCTTGTTGCTACTCTTGTGGGTGCTGTTATAATGGTAGTTGGGTATACGCTAGGCAAGACCTTTGTTTACAGCACATTTGAATACGCTATGATGAAGCTCCCTTACGAGATCGCTCAGGCCCTCATCGGCGTTATCGGTTCACTTCTTCTGTGCTACAAGGCAGGTCTTCTTAAGATCTTTAAGAAGATGGAACTTGCTTAACTATAGAACATGATCAAAGGCAGGCGATTTAAATGAATTATTCAGAAGTAAAGGCCCAGGCAAGACAGGCAATAACAGAGATCTTAGAGAGTGCCAGGTTACGGGAGGGTTCCATTTTCGTGATCGGCTGTTCCTCCAGCGAGATCCTCGGAGATCAGATCGGCACAGCCACAAACCTCGATTCCGCAAATGCAGTATTTGACGGTATCATACCTGTTCTCAAGGAAAGAGGCATATTTGCAGCCGCTCAGTGCTGTGAGCACTTAAACAGAGCCCTTGTTGTAGAAAGAGCCTGTATGGACAAATACGGATTTGAGCAGGTAAATGCAATACCACAGCCCAATCACGCAGGCGGAGCCTTCGGGACCGTATGCTATGAAAGATTCGATGATCCGGTACTTGTAGAGGACATCGGTGGCAGAGCCGATGCAGGAATAGACATAGGCGGAACCATGATAGGAATGCATATGCACGCAGTTGCTGTTCCCATGAGAATATCACTTCGCAAGATCGGTGAAGCACCTATAATATGCGCACGCCACAGGCCCAAATACGTAGGCGGTCAAAGAGCCATCTACGACCAGAACTTAATATAACAAATAAAAAGCTCCCATCGGAATCACTCCAATGAGAGCTTTTATGTTTCTTCTGCAGGTTAAAGCGTTACGAATTTCTGCGTAGTATCGCTAAGCTGCTCTGTAACCTCATTATTCTTATCAATAGCTTCTGTAATCTTCTTGATACCACCTACAATTTCCTGAGAGCTTTCAGCCGACTGCGAAATTGCTTGCGAACTCTCCACAACGGAAGTACTGATGAGCTGAACAGACTCAACCATCTCAGTCATTATATCATTAAGGTTTTCAGCCTTGTTATTGAAGCTTCCAAGCATTTCTTCCATAATATCCGCTGTATGCTCGTACTTTTCTCCTGTAGCAACAAACTCATCATAGTCACTTATAACCTGACCGTTGATGTAATCAAGTACAGCCTGAGCATTCTTGGCCAGATTATTAACCGCTTCGGTAACTTCGTTACTGATAACCTGGATATTTCCGGCTGTCTGCCTGCTGTTATCGGCAAGAGCACTGATTTCGGTTGCCACTACCGAGAATCCCTTTCCTGCCTCCCCGGCTCTTGCAGCCTCAATTGAAGCATTGAGTGCAAGTAGATTTGTCTGACCCGCAATATCAAGGATAACCTTTGTAAGCTCATTGATCTGCGCAACCTTTTCGGACTCATGCACCGATTCCATAAGCGTTGCGGAGAGGTTTTCCACCTGTTCTCCTGCTTCTGCCTTTTTCTTGATCACTCTGGCCTTAAGTTCATCGGCCTCAGCCTTGATATCTCCCGCTGTCCTGGTACCTTCCGTTGCCTGATCAGCAATATCCTGTGCAGCATTCTTAACGCTCTCAACTGATTCATTGATATGCGAAACGTTACCTGATACGGTTTCCATGCTTGCGGAAAGCTCTTCGAGAGCAGCTGAAGTATTGGTCACGTTATCATCTGCGACACGAAGCTGTGACACCACTTCCTCCGAAGATTCTGTCAGAACTATCGATCCGTCCTTTACATCTTTCATGATTCCTTGGAGAGTCTCTATAAAGTGGTTGACACCCGTAGTTATATACAAAAGCTCTGATTTGGCTTTAGTCCTTATCCTGGCTGTAAGATCACCTCTGCCTTCTTCAATGTTTGAAATAATGACATTAACTTCATCCGAGATGCTTCTGATCTTTTTAACAATATTCCTGTAGCTGATAAGGAAGCTGAAAATGATCAGCGCTATAATTACAATAATGCCAATGGTAGCCGTCAACTGTCCGGAATTAAACAGTGCCTGCATATTCTGAGTCGTAGCTGATGCAGACTCATTTATTGCCTCATCAAGAATATTTGTGGAGTGGAAAATAGCAACCTTTTGAATCTCGGCTTTATCAAAAAGAATGGAATAAGCAGAATCCTTGTCTCCCGAATCACACTTAGTCATGGAAGAATCTATAAACTTACTCATTCTCTGATATTGCCCTCTGATCTCACTCATCTGGGCAATTGCCTTTTCATTCCCAATTGCCTGGAAGTCATTTTCCAGTGCAGATATATCTTCTTCAATGGTAGCCTTAACAGCATTTATCTGCGGCAGTAATGCCTGTTTGGTCTCATCAGCAGAGGCAGCCACATAACCGGTTGTCTGGTCATACAAAGACATGACGTCGTTCTTAAGCATAGCTTCATGCTGTGTAAGTGTCATCATTGTTTTAAACATTGAGATACTGCTGCTTGTAGAGGTATCCATCGATGACATGACAAAGGACATTACAATGACAAAAGCGATCAAAATGGCCACATTTGCAACTGCTATCTGGAACATAATAGAATTGATTTTTTTCACTTTGATTTTTTCTTCTCTCATGCTCCCCTCCTTATAATTTCGAATACCATTCTGTGGCAACTTTCTTGAACTCTTTTACAAAGCCGGATACATCAAGTTCACCCTTTGCAAATTTCTGATACACAAACGACAATCCCTTCTGCCCCAGACCCTCAGTCATTTCCATCCAATGCCAGCTGGAGGTCTTTCCCGATGAAATGTAACTTGAAATTACAGGAGCAAACGGATCGGAAGCCACATATTTACAGTCTACAAAGGGACTTACGAAACCGGCTTGTTCAACCAGTATCTGCTGTGCGCTATCCTCAGAGCACCACTGAAGGAACGCCAAAGCCGCATCAACATTGCCTTCCTTTGGTACCGCCCACCAGTTGGGTGCGCTTGTAAGAATTGTATCCATCCCATCTTCAAATGCATATGGCGCCATACCCACTTCAAAGCTTCCTGCCTTAGCATAGTCATCTGAACCTGAAAGAGTTGCTCCTATCCAGGAACCCTGAGTAACAAATGCATATTTACCAGCAGCAAACCCAGCCACCTGATCATCATATGTTCCGCTTACAAGAAGATCCGGATCTGAGTACTCATTGAAAAGACCTATCATCTCTGCGTAGTGCGTAAGACGATTTTCATCCACACCGCCGCCATTAGACATCAGGTCAATATAGGTAGTATCCGATCTTGAAAGGCCCGAATCTATATAAGCTCCTGTCAGGTGGTTACCTGCTGACCATCCAAGATTTTCCGGCTCAGCAGAATAGCCGATCACTGCCTTAAGACCAAGCTGTTCTTTTTTAGCATCGATAGTCTCAAAGGCTTTTTTCATGGCGTCAGGACCTGTTATTGAAGCCGGATCTACACCGGCTTTTGTAAGAATGTCTTTATTATAAGCAAGTCCAATAGCCTCTGTTGTATATGGAAATCCTAAAGTTCCGTATGTCGAATCTTTATAAGCAGCATCGGTTCTTGATGCCCACGCCTGATCGCTCATATCTACGAGAAGGCCTTCCCAGTTTCCAAATCCCGAAGACTCGCAAGCTATGATATCAGGCATCTGATCTGACAAATAATATCCTTTGAGGGTAGCCTGCGCATCAACACCACTCTGCACAGTCATTATATTGACCTTTACCCCCGTATCCTTCTCATATTGCTGAGCAAGGGCCTCCAATTGGCTTGCGACCTCACTCTTGATATTTAATAAAGAGATAGAGCTGACACTTTCAGTGGTATCTGCTTCTATCTCTTTATTTTGTCCGCAGCCTGACAATATGCAAGTGAGCATGATCACCAGCGCCAGCGATAAACTATAAAGTTTTTTCATAGCGCGCATCCTTTCTTTTCACAAAACAAACCAAGGGGTGTACATATAAATTGTACGTTATTGCGCGCATATAATCATGTTTTTTAAGTTTATTTAATCCATTTTTAACACATGTATAAATATCAGTGATGGAAAAGACGAAGGCCTGTGAATGCCATAACCATGTCGTGGCTGTTAGCAGCTTCTATTACATTGTCGTCTCTTACTGAACCTCCGGGCTGAGCAACATATTTAACACCGCTTCTGAATGCTCTCTCGATGTTATCTCCAAATGGGAAAAACGCATCTGAGCCAAGAGCTACATCTGTATTTTTATTCAGCCAGGCTCTCTTTTCCTCAGCTGTGAATACAGGTGGCTGCTCCTTGAAGATGTTCTGCCACTTGCCGTCTGCAAGTACGTCCATGTAGTCCTCGCCGATGTAGAGATCGATGGCATTGTCTCTGTCAGGGCGCTTTATGGAATCAAGGAAAGGAAGGTTCAGAACCTGAGGTGCCTGACGAAGGAACCAGTTATCTGCCTTGTTTCCTGCAAGTCTTGTGCAGTGGATTCTGGACTGCTGTCCTGCTCCGATACCGATGGCAGCTCCGCCCTTTACGTAGCAAACAGAGTTTGACTGTGTGTACTTAAGAGTGATAAGAGCGATCTTGAGGTCGATGAGTGCTGCCTCAGGAAGGTCCTTGTTATCTGTAACGATGTTCTCAAACATCTTGTTGTCTATCTCAATGAAGTTGTGACCCTGCTCGAAGGTGATACCGAAAACCTGCTTCTTCTCAATATCCTCGGGGACATAACTTGGATCAACCTTGATAACTGCGTAGTTTCCGCCCTTCTTAGCCTTTAAGATCTCAAGAGCCTCGTCTGTATAGCCGGGAGCAATGATACCGTCGGAAACCTCTCTTTTAACAAGACGAGCTGTATCAGCATCGCACTCATCTGAAAGAGAGATGAAATCACCAAAGGATGACATTCTGTCTGCGCCACGTGCTCTTGCATAAGCGTTTGCAAGAGGGCTGAGCTCACCAAGATCCTCTACCCAGTAGATCTTCTTCTCGATATCTGTAAGAGGTGTTCCTACTGCTGCGCCGGCTGGTGATACATGCTTGAAAGATGTAGCTGCAGGAAGTCCTGTTGCCTTCTTAAGCTCAGAAACAAGCTGCCAGCCATTTAATGCATCAAGAAGGTTGATGTATCCGGGACGGCCGTTAAGTACCTCGATTGGAAGGTCTGCGCCGTTTTCCATATATACACGTGAAGGCTTCTGGTTAGGGTTACATCCGTATTTTAACTGAATCTCGTTCATCTTATTTCTCCTCCTTCTTGAAGTTCTTGTTGTAGATCCTTGTCTCTTTTGCTCCTGTTGCGATATCGATATATCTTGTGAAAAGAGATACCTTGTTATCTGCGTTAAGTGCTGTCCAAACATCATCTGTGAACTTGTTGATATCGCCTGAGATATTCACCTGTGTAGGTTCTCCATCAAAGCTTGGAAGCGGATTGCCATCGCCCTGGTAGGTGTGGATGAAGTATCCCTCTCCGGCCTTGGGATTCTCGTATGTGTAGGTAAATCTCTGGCATGATGACGGATCGCCGTGGTTGCTCTTAAGGATTGAGAGAGCAAAGTCATATTTTCCGCCCTTAACGTTCATGATGCCTGAAATTCTGGGTGTGTAGTTAGGCGCATCGGGCTCGAACTCTCTTGTTCTTAAGGACTCCTCAAAGCTCTGTCCAGCCTGCATAAGCTCGTAAATTGTATCTGTCTGATCACCGTTTGTAACGATGGTGGATGTTCCGCGAACACGAACAGGTGCATAGATGATAAGGCTTGGGTCCTCCATCTTGGACTCATCGAAAGCCTGGGTGCGGATTCCGTCTCCATCCTCTACGAATACTCTGTTTCTTGAGTTCTCGCTCCTTCCCATGATGAAGTATGCGCAAACTGCGTACTTGCCATCCTCAGATGTTCCAAGGATGATGCCTCTTCCGGGATAGGTAGTGCTGCTGATTTCTTTCTTAAGGTCTGTCATATCATTCCCTCCAAATAGAAAGACCGCCTGAGCATAGCGCTAAAAGCGGTTGCCCAGGCGGTCGACTGTTCAAAATTATTATCTGTACTCCCATGTGGTTACCCACTTATCCGCCAGTTGTACAGACACATATAACATACACTTTTGAGGCCAAAATTTCAAGTCAATTTTTGGGAATTCTGATCTCAATTTTAGTTCCTTTGCCAACTTCAGAGTTTATGAGCATGTCGGCATTTTCCATGATCTTTATCCTGTCTCTAACGTTGCGAAGACCAATGTGTTCACCGGGAAGCTTGTCCATTTTGTTGTATTCATCTACATCAAAACCTGCTCCGTTGTCCTCTATGCAAACCCTGAAATAATCTCCGCAATCATCGGAAGATATGGTAAGGAGTCCTTTTTCTCCGTTCTTCTTTTTGCAAAGTCCGTGCTTTATGGCATTTTCAGCCATGGGCTGAACGGTAAGTGCCGGTATGGTGAAGTTTGTGGCATTTATCCTGTATTCCACATCAAACCTTCCATCGAATCTGACCTTTTCGATGTCGAGATAAACCCTGGTGTGCTCAAGCTCTTTTTCAAAAGGAATAGGCTCTTTACTCTCGATGGAACCTATACTCTGGCGAAGGTAGTCGGCAAGATGGTTGACAACGAACTTAGCCTTCTCCTTATCGACATCGCACAGAACATAGATAGAATTTAGCGTATTGTAGAGGAAATGAGGCTTTATCTGGGAAAGCGCTATTCTCTGTCTCATATCTTCCAGCTCGTCGTCCTGTCTTTTGATCTTCTCTCTCTGCTCGATCATGGTCAGAACGTTATCCTGCAGAGCCTGCATGAACATGATCAACACACAGACACAGATTGCATAGTTTGAAAGAGACATTCCTATAAAAAGATTTACTATGGCCGTAAGTGTCGGAATGGCGGCAAAGATGACTATTACTGTAAATCTTCTTTTGTTGAAAAGATGTCTGTGAGTAATAACATACACCACAGAAATAAGGACCGGTATGAAAAACAGAACTGACCAGATCGTAAAGCCGGGGCCTCTGGAATACAGATTTGTCATAGGATCTATCCAATAAATAAATTTGTTAAAGTAGGAGAAAAGATGAAACAAGAGCGTTGCTGTTGAAATAGCAACAATCCCGCGCAAAAGTCCCTTACCTCTTCCCTCATCACTCATGGACTGAACAATATAGACGCAGTACAGGACAGGAAGGATTGCTATCAGAGAAAAGGTCATAAAATTACTAAAAATATTTAAATAATAAGCACTCCTTCCTGGGGTTCCGTTGAAATACCATGCAACACCATCACAAAGCAGAAGAATACCAACCAAAAGCTCAATGGACCCGAGAGCTCTGTATTGTTTTTTGATGTAAGAACTGGTTAAAAACAGATAAACAGCAGCGACAAAAGAAAGCACTGCGCTAAGAAGTTCAGTACTGGCATAGATATATTTTGCAACCATAGCAGAATCTCCCCGCATTTTTCGGAAACGTTTCCGAATATTCTGGCAAGAAAAACTTTTATGTGTTATTGTTAATAATAATATATCAAAATTTAGAATATTTGGGGAGGTATTCCAATGCCCGGCTGGTTAAAAGATGCAATATTTTATGAGATTTATCCTCAGTCCTTTAAGGATACAAATGGAGACGGAATCGGTGATTTTAACGGTATCATTGAAAAGCTTGACTATGTAAAAGACCTCGGCTGCAATGCCCTTTGGATCAACCCCTGCTACGATTCTCCCTTTAAGGATGCAGGCTATGATGTTCGCGACTATAAGAAGGTTGCAGAGAGATACGGAAGCAATGAGGATCTTTACAATCTCTTTAAGATAGCCCATGAAAAGGGCATACACGTGCTGCTTGACCTTGTTCCCGGACACACTTCCGAGGAGCATGAATGGTTTTTGGAGAGCAAAAAGGCTGAAAGAAACGAATTCTCTGACAGATACATCTGGACAAACGGCTGGATCGAAGGAATCGCAGGACACCCATATATAGGCGGAGAGGCTGACAGGAACGGCTGCTATATGCTCAACTTCTTTAAGTGCCAGCCTGCCCTTAACTACGGCTTTGCTAAAAGAACTGAAAGCTGGCAGAAGGCTCCCGATGATCCGGCATGTATTGCCACAAGAGAAGCCATGAAGGATGTTATGCGCTTCTGGCTTGATAAGGGATGCGATGGCTTCAGAGTTGATATGGCTGATTCTCTGGTTAAAGACGATGACGAAAACAAGTCCGCAACCGGCGCTATCTGGAAGAACATTAGAGAAATGCTGGATAACGAGTATCCCGAGGCAGCCATCATCTCCGAGTGGAGTAATCCCAAGCAGGCCCTTAAGTACGGCTTCCATGCAGACTTTTACCTTGATCACCGCGGAAACGGCTACAACACTCTTCTTCGCGACTATGAGACCGAGGGCGGCGATAAGAGCTTCCTTAAAAAGGACGGCCACGGCGATATAATGAGGTTCTTAAATGACTATCTGCCCAAGTATGATGCCACCAGAAAGGACGGCTATATCAGCTTTATCACCTGCAACCACGACACTCCAAGGCCACGCAGAACTCTTGGCATGGACGAGCTTAAGATTGCCTATGCGATGTTCCTGACTCTTCCCGGTGTTCCGTTCATCTACTACGGCGATGAAATTGGTATGAGATATTTTGAGCTTCCAACCAAGGAGGGCGGCTATACCAGAACAGGTACCAGAACTCCCATGCAGTGGAGCGAAGGCAAGAACAAGGGCTTCTCTACTGCCCCTGCCGACAAGCTCTATCTCCCGGTTGACCCATCAGATGATGCTCCAACAGTAGAAGCTCAGGAAAAAGACCCTTCATCACTCCTGAACACAGTGAAGGCTCTTACAAAGCTTCGCCACGAGTATAAAGACCTTCAGGCGGATTCAGAGTTTGAGATCATCTATGCGGAAGCTGATGAGTTCCCGTTTGTGTATAAGAGAGGTGATCTGATAGTTGCTATAAATCCTTCAGATAAAAAGACCTCAGCTACTCTTCCCAAGAATACCACTAAGGTATTCGAGATTGGAGAAACTGAGATTAAGGATGCTTCGCTCCATATGCAGCCACAGAGTTTTGTGGTATTAAAGTAAAAAAAGAGTCAATGGGGACGGTTCTCTCTGACTCCTCTGAGAGGAGTCAAGGAGAACCGTCCCCATTTGACTCTTTTTTATTCTACAGTTACACTCTTTGCCAGATTCCTTGGCTTATCAACATCAAGTCCCTTAGCAACGCTGGTGTAGTAACCAAGCAGCTGCAAAGGAATGATTGCCAAACTTCCCACAAAGTGTTCATCAACCTTAGGAATATAAACAGTAAAGTCTACCTGATCCTCAATGTTGTATCTTCCATAGGTTGTAAGTCCCATAAGGTATGCGCCACGGCTCTTGCACTCAGCCATGTTTGAGATTGTCTTCTCAAGGAGTGCCGGCTGTGTGAGAACGCCGATAACAAGAGTTCCGTCCTCGATAAGAGAGATGGTTCCGTGCTTAAGCTCTCCTGCTGCGTATGCCTCTGAATGGATATAGCTGATCTCTTTCATCTTAAGGCTTCCCTCAAGTGAAATCGCATAGTCTATACCTCTTCCGATAAAGAAGATATCATGAGCATTTGCGTACTTTGCAGAGAACCACTGGATACGCTCTTTCTCGTCAAGGATCTTCTCAATCTTGGCAGGGATGCTCTGGATCTCTTTTATGTAATATGCAAGCTTATCATCGCCCTCCAAAGTCTCTCTTACTTCAGCGAGCTTTAATGTAAGGAGATATCCGCAGATAAGCTGACAGCTGTATGCCTTGGTTGTGGCAACTGAGATCTCAGGGCCTGCAAGGGTGTACATTACATGGTCTGCTTCTCTTGCAATGGATGATCCGACTACATTTACAATAGCAAGAGTCTTAATTCCACTCTCCTTGGCAAGACGAAGGGCTGCCAGTGAATCGGCTGTCTCTCCTGACTGGGAGATAACAACTGCCAGA
Source organism: Butyrivibrio sp. VCB2001 (assembly GCF_000423965.1). Taxonomy (NCBI): domain Bacteria; kingdom Bacillati; phylum Bacillota; class Clostridia; order Lachnospirales; family Lachnospiraceae; genus Butyrivibrio; species Butyrivibrio sp. VCB2001. The sequence continues at coordinate 230,046 of NZ_AUIZ01000002.1, forward strand.
GCGTTCTTGTCAAGAGGCATCTTACGATATCTGAACTCTGAAGCGAGCTCAACTCTTACAGGAATTCCTGCAAGCTCCTCGATGATATACTGCATCTCCATGCCAACGTGCCATGCGGATCCGCAAGCAATGACATATATCTGAGAAATCTCTTTTGCCTCTTCATCGGTAATTCCAACCTCGGAGAGATCGATCTTGCCGTCTGTTACGTACTTGCCGATGGTATCAGCAACTGCCTTGGGCTGCTCGTGGATCTCCTTCATCATGAAGTGCTCAAATCCACCTTTTTCAGCAGCTTCTGCAGAGAAGGTTACTGTTGTAACTTCCTTCTCAACCTCATCACCGTCAAGGTTAAAGAATGTAACCTCACCGGCTCTGATACGTGCCATCTCCATGTTGTCGATGTAATAAACATCTCTTGTATACTTAAGGATGGCCGGTACGTCGGAAGCGATAAAGGACTCATCGTCCTTAACACCGATGATCATAGGTGACTGCTGTCTTGCGACATAGATCTCACCCGGATAATCCTTGAACATAACTTCAAGGGCGTAGGAACCACGTACTCTCACCAAAGTCTTAGCGATAGCATCGATGGGGCCTACCTTGTATTTCTTGTAGTAGTAGTCCACAAGCTTGATCAGAACCTCAGTATCAGTATCTGAATAGAACTTGTAATTATGTCTGATGAGCTTTTCCTTGAGTTCCTGGAAATTCTCGATAATACCGTTGTGAACACCTACAACCTCAGATTCTACTTCTCCGGAACCTGATCCTGTGCAGTTTCCGCTCACATGTGGATGTGCATTGATAAGGCTTGGTGCACCGTGGGTAGCCCATCTGGTATGACCGATACCACACTCACCTGCAAGTGCATATCCTCCGTTAGTTTTATTGGAGAGATTCTCCAGTTTACCTACAGCCTTTACGACTACTGCCTGATCTGAACCGTTTCTTACTGCGATACCGGCTGAATCATATCCTCTGTACTCAAGTTTTGAAAGTCCATCAAGCAGAATTGGTCCTGCCTGCTTATGGCCTATATATCCTACTATTCCACACATATATTATTTACTCCAAATGACCTTTCTTCTGGATCACATCAATTACCTGATCCACATATTTTTCGCAGATTTCATCGCTCTCTGCCTCAACCATTACACGAATAACAGGCTCTGTACCTGACTCTCTTACAAGGATACGTCCTGTATCGCCGAGGGCCTTAGCAACTTCATCAACTGCATTCTGTACATCAGGATCGTTCTGTGCATCAGGCTTACTCTTTACTCTTACATTCTTAAGAACCTGAGGATAGAAAACAACAGGAGCTGCAAGAGCGCTAAGAGGCTTCTCTTTTGCAAGCATAACCTCCATGAGCTTAAGAGATGTCAAAATTCCGTCTCCGGTGGTTGCATACTTGGTGAAGATGATGTGTCCTGACTGCTCTCCACCTACGCGGTGACCATAAGTTACCATGTTCTCGTAAACATACTTGTCACCAACCTTGGTCTTCTCGTACTCGATACCAACCTTATCTAGAGCCTTGTAAAGGCCAAAGTTACTCATTACGGTTGTAACAACCTTGTTGTTTGCAAGAGCGCCTCTCTCCTTGAGGTAAAGGCCGTAGATATAGATGATGTGATCACCTGTGATAACATTACCCTTCTCATCTACTGCAAGGCATCTGTCAGCATCGCCGTCAAAAGCAAATCCGACATCAAGGCCCTTCTCAACAACAAACTTCTGCAGATGCTCGATATGAGTTGATCCGCAATCTGTATTGATATTAAGACCGTCAGGCTCATTGTTAATAACATAAGTCTTGGCACCAAGTGCATCAAATACTGCCTTTGCAACCTGCCAGGAAGCGCCGTTAGCGCAGTCAAGTCCGACCTTCTTATCCTTGAAGCTGAACTTGGAGTTGGAAATAAGGTATCCTACATAGCGGTTTCTACCTGCAACGTAGTCAACTGTTCTTCCGATATCTGCTCTTTCTGCAACAGGGATCTCAATCTTGCCGTCGATATAATCCTCAACGCGAAGGATTGTCTCCTCGTCCATCTTCTCACCGTTGCCGTTAAAGAGCTTGATACCATTGTCATAGAATGGATTGTGAGATGCGCTGATCATGATACCACAGTCAAAATCATCAACTCTTGTAATGTAAGCAACTGAAGGAGTTGTGGTAACGTGCATGATATAAGCATCTGCTCCGCTGGCCATAAGACCTGTACAAAGAGCGTACTCAAACATGTAGCTGCTTCTTCTTGTGTCTTTTCCGATAACAACCTTAGCCTTCTTGCCATGGTTAGCACCATAGTACCAGCCAAGATATCTACCGATCTGTACTGCATGCTCAAAGGTCAGGTTCTTGTTAGCCTCTCCCCTGAAGCCGTCTGTTCCGAAATATTTACCCATTATCTCTCCTCCTTGTGGATGATCTCTCCACTGTTCTTATAAATAGAATTCTCAGGAACAACTCCTCTTACGCAGGAAGTCGGATAAACGTTGGAATTACGGCCGATCACGGTACCCGGGTTGCAGACTGAATTGCAGCCGACCTCAACGTGGTCACCCAGCATAGCACCGAATTTCTTCATGCCTGTCTCGATATTCTCAGTTCCGTTGTGGACTACAACGAGCTTCTTGTCACTCTTTACATTGGAAGTGATGGAGCCTGCGCCCATGTGTGAGTAGTATCCGAGGATACTGTCACCTACATAGTTGTAGTGAGGAGTCTGAACATGATCAAAGAGGATAACGTTCTTGAGCTCAACGCTGTTTCCTACTACGCAGTCAGCACCTACAAGGGCTGATCCTCTGATGAATGCACCGTGTCTGACCTCGGTGTTAGGTCCGATGATACATGGACTTCCAAGGTATGCGCTCTCAAATACAGTAGCGCTCTTGTGCACCCAGACATTCTCCTTAACCTCTGTATACTCATCTCCGAGCTTTGGTCCAAGTTCAAGGATGAGATCCTTGATTCCCTTTAAAGCCTCCCAGGGATAAGTGAATTGACGCAGATAGTCTGCGGCAAGTGTATGATCGAGATCATACAGATCTGTAATAGTGTACATAATTACAGCCTCTCTTTCTTCTCTATATCGAGGAAATACTTGTAAGTATCTACAGTAAGTTCCCCACAAGCCGGCTCATCGCAGGCTATGATAGCACCGTTGTGCATCTGAAGTGCACTGCAGGTCCATTTTGAGCTGACAGCACCCTCTACAGTTGCTGCAAGTGCTCTTGCTTTGTTATGACCATTTATAAGTATAAGAACTTCCTTGGAATCTGTTACTGTTCCAACACCAACAGAGAGAGCCTGTGCAGGTACTGCCTCAGGGTTGTTTCCAAAGAATCTTGAGTTGACAATTCTTGTATCAGATGTAAGATCTCTTACTCCTGTACGTGATGTAAGACTTGTGTATGGCTCGTTAAAAGCAATGTGGCCATCTACACCTATACCACCCATAAAGAGGTCGATACCGCCGTAGGATGCGATCTTCTTCTCGTACTCTTCGCACTCTTTTACCGGATCATCAGTCATGCCGTTAAGAATGTTGATATTCTCAGGCTTCATGTCCACGAGGTGATTGAAGAGATTGTCATGCATGAAATACCAGTAGGACTGGTCGTGCTCACGAAGAAGCCCTAAGTACTCATCCATATTAAATGTAACTACGTTGGCAAAAGAGATCTCTCCTGCCTTATTCATTCTTACCAGTTCCTTGTAAACCCCGATTGGGCTGGATCCTGTAGGAAGTCCAAGTACAAACGGACGATCCTTCTCAGGTCCATTGTTGTGTTCCCCAACACGCATCTTGATATAATTTGCTGCCCAAACGCACATCTTTTCGTAATTGTCCTGAATTACTACTCTCATAAGTTTCGTTCCTTTCTTAGGTTTTATGTGCATATAGAGTAATTATATGTTTTCACATTCTGTTAGTCAAATTACAGAAATTTGACATATTTTTAAGGCAGATGTAAAATTTCTACCGATGAAGAACAATCGTATTAATATGAAGAACTTAATATTGCTTTCTGCATTTGCAGCATCATTTTCAGTACTTGGATGTCTGGCAGCTTATTCAGACAGAGCACAGATAGACGCTGTTCCTGCTGATATATCAGGTGAGGAACTTACCGCTGCTGTTGCAAGCTCAATCGATGACGCAGCAGAGCAGGTGATCGCATCCGGTACAGATTTATCTACCGAGACATTTAATGTTACTACTGAAGAGACAAGTGCTACTCTTGAGAGAACAGTTTTTACCGTAACTGAGTATGAAGCTCCGGTCACAATGTACACCAGTGACACTGTTAACGTGCGCAGCGGTGCAGGAACCGACTACGACAAGATTGGCAAGCTCAGATGGGGGTCTGAGACCCAGGTTACAGGCGAGACCGACAACGGCTGGTATGAAGTTGCCTTTGGCGACACCACCGCATTTATTATTGGCGATTACATGGTCACAGAGCTTCCGAGCACACCACTGGTATTCGTCGGTGATTCAAGAACCGTTCAGATGCAGAAGGCCGTTGGCTCCACAGACAAGGCTTACATCGCCAAGATCGGTGAAGGTTACAGCTGGTTCAAGAACACAGCTCTTTCAGAGATTCCAAGCTATGCAGGAACAGGCACCACAATGATCATCAACTTCGGTGTCAACGACCTGGCAAACGCAAGCAAGTATATACAGCTCGTCAACAGCAACATCGACGCCTGGACAGAAGCAGGCATCACAGTCTACTACGCAGCCGTAACTCCGGTTGGTAACTGCAGCAGCGTTTCAAATGCTCAGATTGAGAACTTCAACGCAAGACTTCAGTCAGAGCTTGACCCGAGGGTTCAGTGGCTTGACGGCTACACATACCTCACTCAGACAGGTTTCTCAACCGCTGATGGCCTGCATTACAACAATGATACATACAGAAGTTTGTACTCCTACTACATGTCAGTGATCACTCAGGCTTAATTTTATTTTTCAATTGACATCGACTTCACATCCCGTTATAATAGTCTTTGCGATTGCCGAAAAGGCAAGCAAGCTGTTGTAGCACAGTCGGTAGTGCGTCGCATTGGTAGTGCGGAGGTCACGAGTTCGATTCTCGTCAGCAGCTTTTTTAAATTAAAAAGCTCTCAGTTCCATTCGGAACCGAGAGCTTTTCTTTTTGCATTCATGAGTCACCGGGGACGTTTCAGTTTGACTCATTGCATACAATGAGTCAATGGGGACGGTTCTCTTTGACTCCCTACAAAGTCTATTTAAACGAGTCAGGGGGACGGTTTTTTTGACTTCCTGCCATGGCTATCTATGCCCTGCTGCCCGAGGGTTGTAGCAGAAGTGGAAGTTCCCGGCTTTGGGACATGACAAATTCAGACAAATGAAACTCCTCCTGGCTTAAATCTGTGGCAAATACCCAGGTTATATCTACCGGGACATGAAAAATGCAAGCACAAGGGGCTCTTCCTGGCTTGAATCTGTGGCAAACATCTAGCTTATTGCTTCCGGGACATGAAAAATGCAAGCACAAGAGGCTCCTCCCGGCTTAAAATTGTGGCAAATAGCCAGATTATAGCTTCCGGGACACGAAAAACAAGCACAAGAGGCTGGTTCTAAGCAGGGGATTTGTGCTCAGGAAAGTGACATAACAAGTAGCAAAATCTATAATCTGAGGATTTTCTATACATATGAATAAAACCGGGGGCGGGATATGGAAAATGTGGAGGATCAAAAACTTTGGTTCTTGTTATTTCTATATATAGCTTTGTAACATGCCTTTAGGTATAGAAATCTGTTTACGGGCCCGAATAGCTTTCTATATATATGATCAAAAGTAAGTAAAAGATATAGAAATAAAGGCTTCCAAAGTTTTTGTGCAAATTTCTTTTCTATATATATCAAGTAAACTCCTCGCAGTGTATAGAAAACACAGCAAACAAAGAGTTTTTGAACAAAATCTTTGAATCCTTAGTCATGCAGAGCAAATCATTCGCAGGTGATATTTTTCTACAGCACATGCCTGTAGCACTGTGACGCAGAATTGGCACTCCCGGAATCACACTTTCCTTCATGACCCGCTTAGTGACAAAAAATGCCTTAGCAAATGAATGTCAATGGCACCGTGGAATACCGCAGCACGCTTTTTGCGAGGATATGCCGCGAAAGGCCATTGATATTTATTTGCTAAGGCATATAATTCCTAAGCCGCGAGTCATGAAGATGGGAAGTCACAAGAACCGTTCCCTGACTTGATGAAGGAAGGAGTCAAAGAGAACCGTCCCCATTGACTCATTGCGCGCAATGAGTCAAACTGAAACGTCCCCGGTGACTCATGACATAAGCTGTGAAAAGAGATATTGATAGATCTCTGTGTTCTTCTCCTGCCAGTTATCGATCATATGCTGGGCAATTTCTTCCGTGGGAACCGGAACTCTTATATCAATAAGATTCTGTCCGTTTTCCTTGGCAAGGAGCTGCACTGTGTATTCATTCTCTCCTACTTTCCTGTAATCGCCGAGGATTGAGGAATCGTTTCTGAGCTTCATGCTGTTTTCCTTAAGGTAATCATCAATCTGCTCTTTGATGGCAGGATTTATCCTGTTTCCGAAAAACTCCAGGGTCTGGGACCCTTCATCTGTTATCTCGAGATAGGTCCTGTTGGCCATGGTCTTTTCGGTTATGAGGTTTGAAGAAGCCAGTTCACTGAATACTTCCTGCAAAGTAAGGAAGGTCGTATACTCTTTTTCCAGAATAAAATCGTAAATCTGGGACTTGCTAAGGGTGACATCGCACCTCTTTAGCATGTACAGAACTATCATCTTGTATAACGTCAAATACTGCGAACTCAATTTAAAACTCCAATCAATCTACTACATGTGCCTTTACTGCTGCGCTGACAACATCAGCTACTCTTGGATCAAAAGCTGCAGGAAGGATGTTCTCATCGCTAAGTTCATCATCAGGAACAAGTCCTGCGATGGCTGTTGCTGCTGCAAGCTTCATCTCCTCTGTGATCTGCCTTGCTCTTGCCTCAAGTGCTCCCTTGAAGATTCCGGGGAATACAAGAACGTTATTTACCTGATTAGGGAAGTCGCTTCGTCCTGTGCCGATCACGCGAACTCCTGCCTCTTTTGCAAGGTCAGGCATGATCTCGGGAACCGGGTTTGCCATAGCGAACATGATGGCATCCTTGTTCATCTTCTGAGCCATCTCTTTGGTTACAATGCCAGGTGCTGAAACACCAACGAAAATGTCTGCTCCTACGAGAGCATCTGCCAGAGATCCCTTAATCTGATCCGGATTTGTCACATCCATCATCTTCTTCTGCATCCAGTTGAGGTCCTCAGACTCCTTGTGAAGGATTCCGGACTTATCACACATGGTTACATTCTTAAAGCCATATCTGAGAAGGAGCTTAGTTATAGCAATACCAGCGCTTCCTGCGCCATTTACGATAACCTTGCAGTCTTCCTTTTTCTTGCCGACAACCTTAAGGCCGTTTATGATTCCTGCAAGCACAATGATGGCTGTACCGTGCTGGTCATCGTGAAATACCGGGATGTCCAGCATCTCTTTTAACCTCTCCTCAATTTCAAAGCATCTGGGAGCTGAAATATCCTCCAGATTGATTCCGCCAAAGCCGGGAGCAAGGTATTTAACTGCCTTGATGATCTCCTCTGTGTCCTGAGTGTCCAGGCAGATAGGAACAGCATTAACGCCGCCAAACTCTTTAAAAAGAACTGCTTTGCCTTCCATAACAGGCATTGCTGCGTATGGTCCGATGTTACCCAGGCCAAGAACAGCGCTTCCGTCAGAAACAACCGCGATGGTGTTGGACTTAATGGTGTATTTGTAAGCCAGCTCTTTGTCTTCAGCAATCAGCTTACAAGGCTCAGCAACTCCCGGAGTATAGGCCAGGGCCAGATCCTCCTTGGAATTAACCTTGGACTTGGAGGTTGTCTCCAGTTTTCCCTGCCACTCTTCGTGGAGTTTAAGTGCTTTTTCTGCGTTTGTCATAATAATGCTCCCCTTTCAAAATCACAACTAGAAGGTCGTGCCTACTATATCATAGGCAAAAGAGACGACCTCGTTCCGTTTATCTGTATCAATATATTTAAAGACATTCCAGATCTGCTTCTTGCCTCCGCCGGTGGTCTGAAGACCAAGGGCAAGGCCAAGGGCCGCGATCTCATCGCCGGCATCGGTCTGTCTTGAGAGCATAAGTGCGTCGATATAGCCGTTCTTTTCCATTTTGGTGTAGGCGTAGGCAAATGCTGCTGCCTGAAGTGCCTGTCCGGAGCTGGATGAATAGCCAACCTCACTCAGGATAATGCTCCTGACATTTCCTGAGGAATCAAGCATCTCCGGCCTCTTCATGTAATTGGTAAGAACTTCTATGTTGTCCATGGTTATACATGGTGTGGTATCTGAGTGGTTAACGTACTTGGACGAATTCCAGAAAGCCGTATTTCCGTTGGGGAATGAGTACGGATGGGCAGCAAGGCCCCAGTCAATGTTTCCGTAATCAGACAATGATGCAGCGAATATATCAATAACGTCTTTTGCATCATAGTCGCCGGTCTTCTCGGTATTATAGGTCCAACGCTGGTCGATAGGAATATAAACCTTAGCTGCGCTGTTCTGGCTCTTAATGGCGTTGTAGAACACCCTGAAAGCCCTGGTGAAAGCAGCCGTGTAGGTGCCAACGTCAGTATAACTCATGTAATTGTACTCTTTTCTGGCATTGACCTCGTTGGCAATAATCCACATGCTGACATTGCCATGGCCTGAGCCTGAGTACCTGTTTGCAAGAAAGCTTCCGATGGCAGCCAGAGCCTTAACTCCGCTATCATTGGTCGCATTGAACATGTAGTAAGGCGCCGAGGATCCACTCCTTGCGCTGGGATGAGTGATCTCAGGAAACGCTGAAGTGCTGGCATTGTTGAGGATAATGGCCGCAACATCAATACCCATGCCATTAAGGCGCTTAAAGAGATTGTCGTAGTCGTTTATGATCTGTGCGTTGAAGTGATAAGTCACTCCGCCGTAGGAAAAAGGAATTCCACCCGAAGTTACCAGGATATTACTCAGCGGAATATTGTAGGCTGCATATTCACATCCAAGGTCAGCCAGCTCGCCGATCCTCAAAGGGTCAGGAAGAAGTCCCTTGATGGACTTGTGCTGCATTCCGCCGTAGCTGTAGCCTGCACAGGCACCGGGATTGGTGATGTACTTGGCGTGGCTGATGGAGACGAAGCTGTCGTTCATCTTGACCGCTACCTGGAACTTGGAAAAGAGCCTTGAATTAGCCGCACCCTTGTTGAGGTCCACACTAAAGGAAGTGTCATTGCTCTTGTAAACCTTGGCAATGGGCTCACTTCCCTCGACAATTCCGTCATCATAGGTTGCTTCTTCAAACAAGTAATAATACTTATCGTCACTCTTTGGTATTCCATCTGAAGTAACGGTTATCTCAACTTTGCCTGAGCTTACAATGTTGCAGCTCTCAATCTTGGCAAATTCCGCTGTGTTTTCCGCGGTCATTTCAACTGTGGCAGGTCTTTGTAAAAGAGCTTCCGACACCGTATGTCCGCCTTTGACAATGGCGTCAATAGTGGATTCGTTAATAAACTCTTCGTTCTTCTCTTCCTCTATTACCAAGGACGCCTCGAAAATCTCTTCCTGCTGGGCCTCCTCCTGCTCAGGACTCTTGCCTCCACCAATAAAGAGCCATCCCATCATGGCTCCAACCAGTACAACAGCAAATACTGCAAGTACCCCGGAGAGAATAACGATTATTCTATTTCTTCGGGCCTTCTTGCCCGTTCTGCGTTTGCGTTTCTTAATCTCCATCAAACCCGATAATTCCCTGAAAATTGTTATTAGTTATTGCTATCTTCGCCTTTATCCCTGTTCTTAAGTCTCTTCATGTGGTCTCTGATCTTCAGCTCATACCCGTTGCCTGTAGGATTGTAGAACTCTTTTCCATTAAGCTCATAGGGCTTGTACTGCTGCTCCACATAGTGGTCGGGATAGTCGTGGGCATACTTATAGCCTATGCCATGGCCCAGCTTACCTGCAGACTTATAGTGAGCATCCTGAAGATGCGGAGGGATAGGAAGATTACCCGTTTCCCTCACGGTCTGCATAGCTTCATCTATCGAAAGATATGCTGCATTGCTCTTGGGAGCAGTGGCAACATAAGTAACTGCCTGTGCAAGAGGAATACGACCTTCCGGCATTCCCACTCTCTCAACTGCAAGAGAAGCGGCAACTGCCACCTGAAGTGCCTGTGGGTCTGCATTTCCCACATCCTCTGAGGCGCATATCATGATACGCCTTGCTATAAACTTGGGATCCTCGCCGGCATTGAGCATACGTGCAAGATAATACACCGCTGCATCCGGATCCGACCCTCTCATACTCTTTATGAATGCGGAGATGGTGTCATAGTGGTTATCTCCGTCCTTGTCATATCTGGCAACCTTTTTCTGGATACACTCTGAAGCCACTTCCCTGGTGATATGGATAAGGCCGTCCTCACTTCTCTGTGTTGTGAGGATGCCCAGCTCTATGGCATTTAAGGCATGTCTTGCATCGCCGTCAGCTATATCTGCAAGGAAATCTGCAGCGTCAGGCTCAAGCACAGCCTTGTAGGAGCCCATTCCACGCTCTGTATCTGTGACTGCCCTGTTCAGCAGCACCTTGATATCATCGCTGGTAAGAGGCTTAAGCTCAAATATGATTGACCTTGATATAAGAGCCCCGTTGACCTCAAAGTAAGGATTCTCCGTGGTTGCACCGATGAGCACAACAGTTCCGTCCTCAACAAAAGGAAGCAGGTAATCCTGCTGGGACTTATTGAACCTATGAATCTCGTCTATGAAAAGAATAGTCTTCTTCCCATACATTCCCTGGTTATCCTTGGCTTTGTTTATGACATCTTCCATGTCCTTCTTGCCTGCAACCGTGGCATTTATCTGAGTAAACTCCGCCTTGGTTGAGTTGGCGATAACCTTGGCCAGTGTGGTCTTGCCCGTTCCGGGAGGTCCGTAGAATATTATTGAACTGAGTTTGTCTGCTGAAATTGCACGATAAAGAAGCTTGTCCTTAGCAATGATGTGCTGCTGCCCAACCACCTCATCAAGGGTCCTTGGGCGCATCCTTGCGGCAAGCGGAGATTCTTTTTCCATATTGTTTTCGCGCATATACTGAAACAAGTCCATAACACTACAATTCTACTATTTTTGCTCCGATTTTGCCATACCCATTAAATGACTTTGGCACTATTGTGTTATGGAGATGTTATCGGGTGACATGGTTATAGTAATATTGCCCTCGCGATTGAGATAAGTTGTTACACCTGCAGCCTCAAGAATCTGCATAACTTCCGCATCCTCAGGCTCAATTGTGCCGGAGGTAATGATGGCATACTCCGGAGATACCTTTTCAACCAGAGCTGCCATGTTCTTCTCGTATCTGCCGTGGTGCGGAACCTTTAAGATCTCTGCCTGAATATCTTCCATCTCAAGAAGCTCGCTTATGCGCAGCTTTTCTGCATCTCCGGCAAAGAGCATGTTGTTATCGCCGCAGCTCACCATTATTACAAGCGAAGAATTGTTGCTTGGATCCTTCTCATAAGTTGTGCTCTGAGGAGGATAGATATCATAAGAGACTCCGTCCATTTCAAAAGAGATCTCGTCTGTAACCACAGTTTCTGTAAGCCCCTTAGAACTGAGGGCAGCGAGATAATTATCGATCTGATCAGAGTCTTTTGACTTATAAGTAGTGTAGATAGTGCCTATATCAAAGGCATTTATCACATGATCCGCTCCGCCTACATGATCCTTGTCGAAGTGGGTGATTATGAGGTTATCAACCTTGGAAATACCCTGCTCTTTCATGAATGAGACAAGTTCCTCTCCATTCTCATCAAGCCCCGTATCTATAACAGTTACGTGATTCTCTCCTACGATGACAAAGGCATCATAAGCCTCGTCAGTCTCTGCCGAAAAGCCGGTTATAGTGACAGAAGGTCCGGTAGATAAAGACGCAGTCTCATCCGTCTGAGTCTCTACCTCTGTCTCAGTATTTAAAGAACCTGTATTTTCTGTATTTCTGCCGCATCCTGCCAGCAGCATAAGAGCCATAAACAGGCCTATCATCTTTCTAATCCGCATGATAATTCTCCTTTGACATGATTTGTTATGCGCATTATTATTGTATAGGCATTACCTAAAAAGAACTTTAAGCATTTATGAAAGGACACTAAAACAATGAAAGCAGCTAAGGCTTTTGGAATAACACTTTTTGTAGTTCTCCTAATCGGAGTGATCTTCCTCGTGGGCAGGAATTCAATCATGAAGGATGTAAAGAGCACACAGGAACAGGCCACTACCACCAAGACCAGCACAGCCAATCCCATAACCAAGGCGATTGTCAGCGAGGCACTTGATACCTACGCAGAGAACTCAACAGGTAAGACAAAAGAAATCTACGAATCAATGTCAGAAGAGGACAAGGATACAGTTACAGAGATCATCGCAAACAACGTAAGCATCGACTCCGTATCCGAGGTCCAGTCCTATGTAAACAGTGGAGATACAAACGGGCTTATGGAATACGCCAAGGACAATCTCTCCGAAGAAGAGGTAAAAGAGCTTACGGAGATCATGTCAAAGTACGTAATGCCCTAATCTTCTTTTACTATGTTTCTCACCCAGATACCACTCTTTACCAGGCAGAATCCAATAATGCACTTAATGATCTCCAGGCTGTTTACGATGATGAATATGTAAATTGCCGGGAGATTTGTATATCTACTGAGAATAAAGGATGCCGGTACTGAAACAAGCCATGCAAAGCAGCTGTCAAAGATAAATGTGATCAGCGTCTTGCCACCTGACCTCAGCGTGAAGTAAGAAACGTTTGCATAGGAATGAATCGGCATACAGCATGCCAAAACCAGGATAAATCTGGTTGCCAGCGCTTTTGTCTCGGGCGTGGTGTTATACACCTGAGGAATAAAAGGCGCAGCAAGCGCAAGGAGCGACCCCATAACAATAGTGCTCATAAAACTAAGAGCCGCCATTCTCCAGGCACTTCTTCTGGCTGAAACCAGCCTGTCAGCTCCAAGCTCCTGTCCTACTATGATTCCCGTAGAGTTTCCAATCGACAAAAAGACCTCGTTGAATATCTGAGATATTGTACTGCTGATGGTCATGGCAGATACAACCGCAAGGCCTCTTACCGAATATGCCTGAAGAAGTCTTGCCTGAGCAAAGGACCATAAAAACTCATTCAAAAACAGTGGCAAAGTCCTGGACAGGATAGGCCATATGAGACTTATCGGAATCTTAAAGCCGTTGTAGAGCCCCTTAAAGAAGGTATAAGACGTGCCCCTTCTGTGGGCGCCTATCACAACAATGGCAAATTCTACAAATCTTGAAATTACTGTTGCTACAGCAGCACCTCTTACTTCAAGTCTTGGAAATCCCAGATAACCAAAGATCAAAACAATATTGCACAGGAAGTTCACAACCATGGCTACCATACTGGCCACCATAGGCAGCGTTGTCTTTCCCGACTCTCTCATGGCGCTGGCGTAAACCTGCGTAAGAGAAAAAGGCACAAGGCCTATCAGCATTATGTGGAGATACGAAAGTGCGTACCCAAGGGTCTCAGCCCTGGCTGCATCCGTAGTGTCTTTTGCTATATAATCAAGGATCAGAGCCGGTCCGTTAAAGTACAGGATTGCGATGGCAACAGTAAATATCGTAATGGCTGTAAGGAGCTTGAACCTGATGGCATAGCGAACACCGTCCATATCTCCTTTGCCGAAAAACTGCGTGCTAAAGATACCTGCGCCGGCAAGCGATCCCCAGATGCACAGGTAAAAGACAAAAAGGAGCTGATTGACCACAGCCACAGACGGAATCTGCAGTGGTCCAAGGCGCCCTACCATTACGTTATCGAGTAGTCCCACAATGTTACTTAAGGTGTTCTGAATGATCATGGGAACCACGACCATTGCTACTCTTCTGTAGAAGGCAGCATCGCCAAAAAAGCATTCCTTCAATGTGAATTTATATCTAATTGCTTCTTCTCTGTTTCCGGTTTCAAATGTTGTCATGATTTCTTCTCAAACTTATAGTTGACCAGGAATATTCCCAGCGATACGAGTAACAGCGAGAGTATGCTTCCTGCCGAGAACGCTTCATTTCCCTCTCCCAGGAAAAGAGCTGACAGAAGAACTCCCATTATTGGATTGATAAAGCCAAGCACCGATACGCGGCTGACGGGGTTGTACTTAAGAAGTATTCCCCATAGCGTGTATGCACCGGCTGAGATAAATCCCATGTATATCAGATTAAGATAACATCCTGCGCTGTAGAACACAAGACTTCCGCCCATGATAAGTCCCACAAAGAACAGTACCAGGCCACCAATAAAGAACTGATAGCCGCTGAGGATTACAGGATTTTCATACTTGGAAAATATCTTGATACAGCACCCGGAGATTGCATAAAACAGGGCTGCGCAAAGCATAGCGCCCTCTCCGGCAAAGGTTATTCCGCCCTCTGTCAGGGATGATATTCCTCCAAAGAACAGGATTATCCCTGCAAATCCCACAGCACAGCCTATCAGTTTCTTGGCTGCAGGGGCTTCTAAGCGAAGTATGAACATGGCAATAAGAGGTGCCAGGAAATTGCCCGAGGCGTTGATGATGGATCCTCTGACTCCCGATGTATTGGCCAGGGACATGAAGAAAAAGTAGTACTGGCCGATGGTCTGGAACAGGGAGAGAATGATTATATACTTCCAGGATGTCTTTTTCGGAATAAGAGCCTCCCTGCTTATGAGAGATCCGAAGATTATGGCCATGACTCCTGCCAGCACAAATCTTGCTCCCGAGAGCATGAGGCGCGACGGCGTGTCAGATGCGTCTATCCTGAAAAGTTCATATGCAATTTTAATAGCCGGTGAAGCACTTCCCCACAGAACACAGCAAAAAACTGCAGAGAGTACTACCACCGGCATATATGTCCATAAACTTGTTCTATTTGATGATTTCAACTTAAGCTCCACCTATCCTTATTTCTTACGAGTGTATAGGAGGGCTGCGATGATTGAAACGCAGGGAACAGCACAAATGATTCCCACGCTTCCGGCAATTGCTCTGATGATCTCAATTGCCACAAAATCCGTATTAAGAAGCTGCCTTAGGCCAACTCCGTAGGAATAGATAAGTACGCACATATTCAGTGCACTTCCCACGTATGCCAAAACCAGCGTGTTAGCCATGGTTCCCATGGCATCCCGGCCGATATTCATGCCGGATTTGAACAGCTCTTTTGCATCCCTCTCAGGATTAATATTATGAACCTCCTCGAGAGCTGACGCAATAGACATCGCGATATCCATTACTGCGCCCATGGCCGCTATCAGTATTCCGCTGGTGAAAAGACCTCTAAGCTTAATGGCAGTCGTGCTCTTAAGAAGGAGCAGTGCTTCCGCCTCATCCATCTGGAAGGTAGAGATTCCGCCAATATTCGCTGCCACCTGCGCAAGCAGTGCTGCGATAAGGACTCCCGAAAAGCACCCCAGAGCCGCTGCTATGGTCTTCCTGCTGATTCCTCCGATAAGGTAGAAGCATACCACACTGGTGAAAAAGATGATCGCACAGGTGAGCGGTATTGGCTCTACACCTTTAAGAGTCAGAGGAAGCAGAATACCAAAGATGCAAAGGACTGTGTAAACAAGACCTGCAAATGCCTTAATTCCCTGAAGCCCGCCTATTATGGCAAGACTCAGGAAAAAGATGACTACAAGGGCAATTACCAAAGGTACCCTGTTGTAGTTATAAATGCTGCAATTGTAAATGCCATCTCCTGTTGTATCTATGCGGACACATACGGTATCTCCGGCCTTTACATCAACATTATAAAGAGCACTGAAATAGTTGGTAACAAAGCAGATATCGCCTTTGTACCTACCGGTGAGTATCTCTACCTTTAGCTCAGTGCTCCCTCTTAGGACATCTTCGTTGTCCCGGTCGATCACTGAGTTATCCTCAGTAACGGCCAGGACCTTGGCATTTTCATACTCAACTCCGGTTTCCCTTGTCGTGGTATATTCCGGCTTGTCCTTGTTAGCAAGGACAAGCGCAAGAATAAGTACCAATGAAAAAGCTATTATCACGAAGATATTTTTAATTGTTCTTTTTTTATCCAAATTATTTAATAACATGTAACAGTAATAACAACCTTCTGAGTCCGATTGCAGCAAGTCCAAGTCCTGAAGCAACAACTACTGTTGCTGCTGCAGCCTTGGCTGCCTTTTTAGCCTTTGATTCAGGCTTATCTGTTGTAGGGGTTGCCTCCTCAACAATTGTAGCAGTTTTGTCGTCACCTGTCTCTACTATAGCCTGCTGGTCATCTGTGTTCTGCTCGGGTGTCTCTACTGCTGCCTGCTGATCATTATCTCCGGTAACACTTCCGACTACTTCGCCTTCAGATGTGCCTGTTGTAGTCTCTGTAGTATTGTTCTTGTTACTTCTTCCGAAGATTCTGCCAACAAAGTTGTTGACTCTTTCTGCAACAGTGTTAACTACTGATTCAACAGCCTGCTTAATAGCTCCAAGAACTCTCTGAACAGGTGTCTGGTTAGATGAACCTGAACCACTGTTTCCACCGTTGTCTGAGGAACCTGATCCTGAGCCACTCTCTGAACCTGAGCTGCTGCCTGATCCTGATCCGCTTCCTGAACCTGACTCGCTGCCTGATCCTGATTCAGTTTCAGGAGCTGCTTTTACAAGCTCAATGTCGTCACAGTTACGAACTCTGAATACAGGAACTGAAACATCTGAGTCTCCTTCAGGATGCATGTAAAGGACACCTGCTGCTGAAACTTCAGCGCCAACCTTTACAAAGTCGTTAAGTGCTGCCTTACCCTCATCTCCTGTTGTACCTGACTTGATATAACCATCGATGAAGATTGCTGCCTCTACTCCTGTATCATCTGCAAGCCAGAACTCTTCGATGTTGCCGTCTGCTCCGACTGCTACTCTTGTAACCTTACCGGTTGTCTTAAGGAGTGATCCACCAAGAGCTGCATAATCCATAGCTGTCTTGGTATCAACTACCTTAGGCTCCCATACGTAAGGCTCATCATCAAGGATCTTGGAAGAAATAACCTTGAGCTCCATATCTCCCTGGTACTGGGCAACAAAACCTGTGATACGTACCTTGGTACCAATCTCAAGACCTGCTGTAGCATAAGGGAAGATATCAATACCTGCTGTCTCATCCTGGATGTAGATTGTATCAAAGAACGTTGTATCAGGGTTTGATGTTCCACTGGTTACATAACCTTCAACTGCGAATACTTCGTTCATCTGACCTGCACGAGCCTGTGCAATTGTTGATGTAGGAAGCTCTACAGTTACACCATCAAGGATGTTGTTGATGATTGTGTAGTTAGTGTAAGGAAGAGAATCTGCATTATCAATCTCTGCACTTACTTCAAAGTCTGAAATGAATACTCCGCCGGCTACGTAAATATCTCCGCCTGCCTTGGTGTGCTGGGTTGCGAGGAAAGTTACGTTTCCTTCGTTATCGTTCTTGATACCCTTTACGCCGTTAGGAAGTGCTCCTCCCTGAGAGTTACCTGAAGCATCCTTACAGTCAACTGAGTAAGTTGTGTCAAATCCCTTTACAATCCATTTAGCTGCATCTACAAAATCTGTCTCTGTAGCATTTGAAATATCTACTGAGCAGCCTGAGTACTGGCTGTACTTCTGACCATCACGAAGGCCTGCGAACAATCCTGCTGCCTCGTCTACGTTGTAGGTAGTAGGATACATTCTGTATACCTGACCACCGTTGTTTGTATCATCGCAAACCTCATCTGAGCCCATGCGGATTGTTGCTCCGATAGCTTCGAGAAGCTTGTTCTGCTCTGTAACAGTCTGGCCGTCTGTTGTGTCTGAATAATCCGCAAGACCACATACGATAACTGATCCGCCGCCTGCTACATAATCCTTAACCATTGCAAGGAAGTCATCTTCGTAGTGTGAAACAGTGTAGTCTCCTGCGCCGGCTGTTCCTGTCTTCTTGGCAGGTGCTGCAAGAACAAGAAGTGAGCATGCTTTCAGCATCTCAGGTGTGATCTTGCTTGTTACTACCTGAGCTCTGATGTTCTTCTGAGCACAGATCTTGATGAAGGATGACATGTTTCCGCCATAGTAGCCGGTCACATAGTCATTATAGTGTGTGCCGTCGATGAGAACATCTGTAACCATCTCAGGTACTACATAGCTTAATGTAAGCTTATCTGTATATTTCTTAGGAACACCGTTAAGTGTTGCATTTACTGTAACCTCATAGGTTACCTGTCCGGGAGTATCATATACAAAATCTGTCTTGTATGTAGCTGTACCATTAGGAGCAACGGCTGTGATGCCTGCTTCCTCTCCGGTAACATTTACAACGTCTGTCTTTTTGGCATCAACATCACTGAGTTGAATCTCAATGCTGTCGATCACAAGATCTTTTTCTTCGTTGTTGTAAAGCTCTACGTTAACATCAAGAGATTCTCCTGCTACTGCAAGAACCTTACTTGTGTATGTACGGTTAATACCACAAGCCTCAACATTACCAACCCATACAGGAGCTGTTACAGCGATATCACCGTCATTCTCTGTGATCTTCAGATAGTAGTATGAGTAAGCAGAAGGAACATTAAATTCAACTGTTGCTTCACTTTCAGCTACTGTCTGATGAGCGATGGACTGACCACCGTTTACGATAACTTCAACCTTACCGATAGAAGAATCTGTAGGGTCAACGATATCTGCCTTGATGTTAAGGTATTCACCAACAGCATCCTTTTCAAGGATTGTTCCCATGATATTACCTTCAAGTGTGTAATAGATGGAAAGATCGTTATCCTCTGTAGCATAGATACGGTAATTTCTCATCGCATCATAGATAGCTGTCTCATCATTTGTATCAGCAAGCATTACAGTACGTGCTGTATTTGCATCTCCCCACTTACCCTTGTGGTTATCCTGGTTGTTTGTAGGAGCTACATGCCATCCCTTATCAAGAGCACGTGTGTAGTACTCGTATGATGGGAAGTAACCGGAAGATCCGATTGTTCCTTCACCGTTACCAACCTCGATCATTGTGATAAGAGCATCGTTCTCTTCTGTGTAGTAAGAGAAATCCTGGAAATCACCAAAGGTTGTTCCGGGGTGGTTGAACTGGCTGATTGAATCAGGAACAGTTCTGAGTGCTGCATAGTAATTCTCAAGTGCTGTTGAGTATGTAGAATACGCTGTCTGTGTACGACTCTGGAATCCGGGAGTGTTGTAGGTGTTGATATGTCCAAGACCGTTACTCCAGGTCATCTCATAACCATAAGCAGCTGTAAAATCATCTGTTGTGTACTGCTTAACAAGGTTGTGAGCATATGTCCACTCATCATTTTCAGAAGTATCAACATTCTCGGTAATCTTAGAACCGGACTCATTATCAATTGAGTTACTGTGGTCAGTGATAACGATGTAATCAAGGTTATCTACGTTTGATGCATGCTTAAGTGCATCATCAAGTGATCCGGCGCCGTCTGAAATACTGGTATGTGCATGGATCTGACCAAAGTAGATGTTGTACTTAGCATTTTGTCTCTTAGTAAACTTAAGATTTGTTACCGGGCTTTCCTTATAGCCTTCCAGTACAGCCTTTACCTGCATCTCGCAAGGAAGATTCTCAAGCTTGATGGATCCAGAGTACTCAATCCAGTCATCATGTTGCTCTTCCTCAACTACCTCTGTAGTAGTTTCTGTTGTTGCCTCTGTTGCTCCTGTTGTAGCCTCTGTTGTTTCTGTTGTCTCTGTAGTTGTCTTATCTGTTCCTGCTGCGTCATCGGTCTTATCAGCTTCTTCACTCTTTTCATCATCTGCAATCTCTTGAGCAGTCTTGAATCTGTAAAGAATATGTGCGCCTTCTGTAGCAGTCTTGAATGAAACGAACTGGCCTTCAAATACTGCGCCGCCGTTTGGAGAAGCCTTAACTGTTGCTACTTGTGCCTGAGTATACTGATAATTTACTGTAATACTCTTTGTAAGGCCTTCCTTTGTTGCATAAGCTCTGATTGTTGCAGGAAGCTCACTAAGTACTACCTTATTCTCGTCGTCATACTTAGCAAACTCTTCGCCGTTTACTGAGTAGTAAATCTCTGCTCCCTCAGTATCTGATGAAAGAGTAATCTCCTGTCCTACAGGAACCTCTCCAGATGCAGGATCTGCCTTAACATAAGCTGTTACGGAAGAATCCACTACAGGGTTACCTGTTACCTTAACGCTGTCAACACGGATAACGCCGCCACTTGCAGGAGCTTTGTCACCCTTGGCGCTAAGTCCGCCTGTAGGTACAAGTCTGATCTGAAGATTCTCAGCGTTTGCTGCTGCGTTAGGAATCTCAAAAGTAAATGTTACGTAGTAAGTTGGTGCAAGAGATGTCTTAGCAATTCCGTCTGTGATATCACCTGATCCGCTTACTTCGAAAGGTTCAGAAATAGCCTTTCCCTCTTCATCTACCTTATCTGTCTTCTTATATGCTGTGTACTTATATGAGTAAGTACCCTTCTTTAAATTACTGAAATTCTCTCCGTCAGTTGAGTACTGAAGCTGGAATGCTCCGGCTCCGGTATTGGATGCTCTCATTCTGAACGCCAGGCTCATGTTGCCATAGCCGGCTGAAGGGAATGAAAACTCCATGTAGTCAGACTCAGTTGCTACTCCGGTTGAACCCATGTAGTAGTTTGTTGAACCGGTTGTAGTACTCTTTGCTGATGTCCATGGCTTGGAAATGCTTCCGTTTACTACTGCTGTGAACTTAGCGTTAGTATCAAGCATATCGTTGGTAGCATAAAGGTCACCATTGATATACTTATCTGAATTATCAGTTTCATCATAATGAGCATTACCTGCCCACTGAGCCACTGTAAGTGATGTATCCTTATCGTACTCAAAGCTTACGACCTTCTCACCTTCTTTAAGAGCATAGAAGCTGAACTCAAAAGCTTTGTCCTCTTTGAATCCATACAGTGAAAATCCGCTATAATACTCAAGGGCTTCAATATATGAACCACTCTTGGCAAACGCATTCTTTAAGTAATACTTTCCGGCTTCGCTGGCAGCCTCTTCAATCCAAAGGCTGTTATCTGTTTTTTCATCTGCAAGTATAAGATTTGCATATGTCTTCTTTTTGCCGTCTACTTCCTTCTCTTCAACTGTACCTGTAAGATACTTACCATCAGCAGTTGTGAAGTAATAGTATCCGTTATCATCAAGTGCAACAGTTAAAACAGCAGCATTTAAGTCTTTTGTCTCAAGTGTTCCATCTTCTGCCGGTGTAGCTGCGACATCCTTAAGTTTTCCATTTGTGGTAGCCTCAGAAGTCATGAGCTTCTTGCCTGCAGGATAGTAAACAACTACCTCATCACCATCATACAGTTCTCTTGTAAGAAGCTTAGCTACTGTGTTTACAGGTTCTTCTGCATCTGTGAATGCATAAGCTGTAAATGTGTATATATTCTTTTTGCTCTCGTTGAATCCATATGTTGTAAAGCCGCTGTAGAACTCAACATACTGGGAGCTGTTATTATAAGCCGCATTTACATTCTTGAGATAAAATGCTCCTTCTCCCTGATCCTCAATTGTCCAAAGACTGTAATCATCTTTTGTATCTACGAATGAAAGTCCGTTTCCTGTAGCCGGACATGTGAGGAACTTAGAACCGGAAACAATGTAGTACTGATCCTCAACATCAGATTTCTCAAGTTTTAATGTTGCATAGTTATCTGAATAGACAAGCTTCTCGTCTGCGCCAAATGTTGCATCAGCGCCGGCAAGTTTCTTACCTGATGCCTCAGATGAAAGAGTTTTCTCTTTATTGTATACAAGTGAGAACTCTGCGCCATTGTAGAGCTTGCTAAGATCAGTAACCTTAACTCCAAGCTTCTCTTCTACGGGAGTCTCAGCTTCTTCAAGCTCAGGCATTGTGTATGCTGCAAAGGTATAGATATTCTCTTTGCTCGTATTAAAGCTATATGTGGTAAAGCCACTGTAATACTCCAAATACTGAGGCTTTGTATTATTATAAAGAGCATTTACATTCTTTAAATAAAACTCACCTGTTTCCTTAGACTCAAATGTCCAAAGACTATATTCATTCTTCTCAGTCTCAAATGTAAGGCTACTTCCTGTAGGTCCTGATGTGAGATACTTGATTTCTGTTTCAGTTGTAAGATTGCCATTCTCTATTACAGGGAACTCAGAAGTGATGTAATACTGTCCTTCTGTCTCAGCCTTTTCGAGATTGAGTCCTACAAATGAAGCATTTTCATCTGTATATGTAAGATGCTTGTCATCATTAACCTTAACATCAGCACCGGCAAGTTTACTATCGCTTGCTGTTCCTGTAAGAGCAGTCTCGTTATTAAATACGAGAACAAAATCCTGGTCTGCTTCAAGCTTTGTTACATCAGTGATCTTAGATCCTGCTACGAGCTCATACTTAAACTCAGCTCTATCACTCTGTGTTCCATCAAGTTCAGCATATGCAGAAAGAGTCACGTTCTTAGTAATTTCAACTGCACTCTCATAGCTTTTGAACTCTCTGCCATCAAGGCTATACATGATCTTAGCGCCTTCTGTTGTGCAAGAAAGCTCTACCTTAGCCCCGAACTCAACCTTTGATCCGCTTTCTACAGATGCTGTAGGTGCAGCAACTGAAACAGAAGCTGACTCCTCAACAACATAGAAATCTACAAGGCAATAATTCTTATTATTTGCATTGTTAGTAAGAACTGAAAAAACATTATTCTTGCATGATAAATACTGATTCTTGTTATTAGACGTAAGAACTGTATTGCTCTTTACGTTAAAGTGGCCTGAAGCATCTTCCAAAAACCACTTGCCACAATCTGTGTCTGCAGAACCCAGCTCATCTGCAAATACAAGTCCCTGTGATGTTGCAGAAGGTGTAGCAAGGTATTTGCCTTCATCATTCTTAAATGCAACATAAGAATTTGCCAAAGACTCAACTGTAAATACTGCAACGTCATTATTCAAAGTTGCAACATCATCAGATACAGAAACTTCAACTGAATCAAGCTTATTGTTTGAAGCAGTAGTCTTAGTCAACGCTCTGTTACTAACAACAATGGCAACTTTGTCGCCGTCGTTCAATTCGCTTGCTTTAGTTCCTGTGATCTCAGCTGTAGCTGCAAGCGCTCTCATTACAGACTTGCTGTCATCAACTGCCTCAATAGCCTTGTACTCAAACTTAACCTTCTCTCCGTCAACGGCATCCATAGACTCTGAGTCATAGCTTGCGTATGCCCAGATCACGATGTCCTTGGAAGTATCAAGTTTGATCTTATCTTCATATTTTACAAAGCCGTTCTTGCCGTCTTCGTTATATGAGTAGTAGATGGTAGAACCCTCTACACCACAAGACAAAGTTACATATCCGTCCTCTTTAGACGCAGTAACTGTGAGGTCAACACTCTCCTGTGCATCTGTCTGTGCAACAGTTTCAATGTTTACCCCCTCCTTAATTTCCTCTGTCTTCTCGGAAGCATTACTCTCTTTAGTTACATCCCCGGTAACTGTCTCTTCCTTTGAAGCGCCGACTGTAGCTGTCTTTGTTTCACTGACAATTTCTGTAGCGTCAGTTTCAGCTGTCACAGTCGTTGTAATAGCTGTGGGCTCACTGGCCTCTGCAACTAAAAAAGCATTTCCGAATGTAGAGAACACAATCAGAAATGCTGATGCAAAGGACAAAAATCCCCTGGTCGCGCGTTTCATAACATATCTCTCCCTTCAACAAAATTTCATTTTTATCTGGTCCCCACCAAATAAAGTTGCGAGTAGGAGAATCGTACCAATATAGCATACGTTATGTCAACTAAAAAACGACCAAAGTTTTATAATTTTTTTAGACTTTTTTCATAATTGACTGCAATACTTTTTCAAGAAAATTCCCCACATGCTCACTGTAAGCATCCGGCGAAGCGATGATGGATTCAGCATGTCCCGCCCCGGGAATCATGTAAATTTCTGCATATCCGGCAGTTGCCTTCTTCATATCTTCTGAGTTCTTTGGAAGAATGAAATCATCCTCAGCACCGTGGATAAAGAGAATAGGCACTGTATTTTCCGGAAGAGAATCGATAGGTCTCATGTCTTTTAATGACAAATGAAACCTCATTCTTGCACCAAAGTCTGCAATATTAAAAAGCCACGCAGGCAGTTTCATGCTTACGTACGCACCTCTGATCACGTTCTCAATATCAGAAAATCCGCAATCTGCCACAACAAAGTCAATTTCAGGCTTATATTTCAGCGCTGTAATGGAAGTTGCAGATCCCAAAGACTCACCATGAATGCCAAGAACAGCTATATCAGCAAAGCGCTTTCTGGTATCCTCAATTACCTTACACAGGTCTTTTGCCTCATAAATACCGTATGTAGTGCAGGCAGGAGCATTCTTCCCGTGTCCGCGAAGGTCGTAGAGCACGCAGTTAAAGCCATAATCAAGGTACATCTTGACGTACTTAAGGTCGCCGTTCCTATTGTCCGTATAGCCATGGGAAATGATCATGTATTTGTCAGTAGGCTTAGGGTTCTTTAAGTAAAGTGCATGAAGAACGTAGCCATCATGCCCATCGATAGTATATTCTGTCTTCTCCAAGGGATCGTAAAATGTGGTGTCGTAGTGATCCTTCTGCCAGTCAAAGGCTTCCTCCAGAGTCTGCCTCTGTCCTGTCATCACGTAGCCTGCCATCCACCAACACAAGCCAAGAAACAGTATGATCAAGACTATAACAATGCATACCAAAATCATTTACTTCGTAACCCCCTACCCCTAATGATTTTATGTCAAAAGGCCTTTCGTCTTGGCCGTAAGCATGTTCAGAACCCGCTTTTTATCAAGGCTCCACAGTGGCTCCACAAGAAGCTTCCTCGGTCCGTCACCGGTCATCCTGTGCACAACAGTCTCTTTCGGCAAAAGAGCTATTGCCTGTGCCACAACATCAGTATACTCCTCCATGGACATAATGTGAAACTCTCCATCTCCTCTTTCTATGCTATCCATGTATTCCCCATACATGTCAGCCCCTTTAAGGATCTGGAGATTCTGTATCTTGATGCCATCAAGGATAGGCTCAAGGCCTGCCAGAAAGCGGATCGTATCAAGCATATCTTCTTTGCTCTCACCGGGAAGCCCGAATATCACGTGAACGATAACCGTTATTCCCGCCTCTTTCAGACGCCTGTAGGCATCCTCAAAAACAGACAGCTCATATCCCCTGCGGATCCTTGCTACCGTTTTCTCATGGATGGTCTGAAGTCCCAGCTCTATCCATACAGGTTTTATGGCCGAAAGCTCTTTTAACATATCCATAACTTCCGGTCCCAGACAATCCGGCCTTGTTCCGAGAGAAAGCGCCACTATATCCTCGCGGCTTATGGCCCTTTTGTAGAGCTCTTTTAACCGGTTCACATCGCCGTAGGTGTTGGTGTAAGACTGGAAGTACGCGATAAAATGCCGGGCGTCCGTCTTTTGGTGTATGAGCTCCTTGGCCCTTTCAATCTGAGCATCGATATCAAAAAACTCCGGTGATGAGCTATGGTCCTGATCTCTGATAAAACCCGGACCCTGTGCAAATTCACCGGAGCCACCCTCCGAGCAGAAACTGCAGCCCCCATATCCTATACGGCCGTCCCTGTTTGGGCAGCTGCAGCCTGAGGATAATGAGAGTCTGTAGATCTTCTCGCCATATGTATTTTTCAGATAAGTTGATAGTTTAACCGGCATTGTTGTTTGCGTAATTGCTGTTAGCCTGCTGAAATCTTAGCGCATTGAAATAGTTGCTGTTCTCTGCTGTATATCCGAAGCGCACCTGCGGATTGTAGTATTGGATAGCATTAAAGATCGTCATCTCAGCCTGTTTCTTCTTAGGTGTGAAAAGACTCATCTCAGCAATGCCAAGAGTTCTGAAATCGCTGGTAAATACCTGGATATTTGAATAGATCGGAATGAAATTGTATCTCTGTGTAAACTTGTAAGTCCAGAAAATATTTGCATAAGGAATAACAGCGCAACGGCTTCCAAGGCTTACAATAAATCTTGGTGTAAGATATGTATGCGCCTGCTTAACATAAACGGTCTGAGGACTGTCAAGCTCAGCTGCGATAAGCTGCTGATCCATCTCTGACATACGTCCGAATGCGCTACTGAATCTTGAAAGCTCGACGATACCTGCGATCAAGGTGATAAGTCCGAACACTATAAGCATCAATGTTGCAAAGAGAAGGATTCCCTCAGCATGTGTAATATCGTGCACAGAAAGCGCAACATCCTGGAAGTACCAGTCGAAATCTTCTCTGTTTATGATCTCTTCAGGGTCATCTTCGTCTTCGTTATATACCTCGATTGCCAGATCAATAACTTCCTCATCAAGCTTGGAGATAGTACCTATGCACTCATAGCTGCCGTTTTCTTTGACCTGCTGTGCTATCTCGTTATACTCACTCTCGCTGCACTCGATGATATAAAGATCGTAACCATCAGCTACATAGTAGAACTGACGCGCCTCTCCGTAGCTTCCGATACCATATGGCTCCTCTGTTATATCTATATAAACATAGATGTCTTCATCGAGCATCTCATCGTTGTAAGCCTGGGCAAAAGCGACCTTGTCAAATCTCCTGTCTACCCTGATGTTCTCCCTCACAAAGAAGCATGCAATTGCTGCAAGCAGCATTACTACTCCCGCAATAAGGCATACAATTTTCCCCCTGCGTGCCTTTCTTACCTTTGGATGATTCTTAAAATTCATTTTTAACTCCCACTTCCTAACAAAACTATTGTAATTTCAAACGTCATAAATCTACCATATTACGTCTTGGATTACAATGTCGAAGTGGGGGTTTTCCAAATCACGTCAAGTATTTCTCGTATTTCGAGATGTCTTTTGCGGTTAAAAGAGCTTTCACAAGAACGCCGTCTTCCTGATATTCGGAGGATTTTACTATGCCACGGCTGTTAAGCTCTCCAAGGATAGCGCCTTCCTTATAAGGAAGAAGCATCTCTACTTCTGTCTCGCCCTCGGCAAATTTTTTGTCGATTACCTCGATCAGCGCATCGAGACTGTCCTTGTCCTTGGCTGAAATATAAACCCTGTCAGCTCCTGTTCGAGGGAACTCAATTGGAAGACTTCCGCTTTCTATCTGCTCATCCTGAAGGATGTCTGATTTGTTAAAGACATAGATAACAGGAATTTCTCCTGCCCCTATCTCCTGAAGTGTCTGCTGGGTGACCTCCATGTGGTGCCTGTACTCAGGGTCAGAGAAATCAATGACTTCCAAAAGAAGGTCTGCAAACTTAGCCTCCTCGATGGTTGAGCGAAATGCTTTAACAAGGTCATGTGGAAGCTCGCTGATAAATCCTACAGTATCCGTTAAAAGAAACGGTCTGTGGTCCTTCGGTTCAATCTTTCTTACGGATGTATCCAGGGTTGCAAAGAGCATGTCTTTTTCAAAAACCTGCTTGTCTTCTGTTCCTGAAACGCCGTAGAGGTCAATGAGTCCGTTAAGTATTGTCGATTTGCCTGCGTTGGTATAGCCCACAAGAGCAACTTCCGGAAGACCCGAGCGCATTCTTCTGCCCCTTTGGGTGTCGCGCTCTTTTTTGATTCCTTCAAGATCGCGCCTCAGCTCTGCCATGCGGTGCTCGATGCGTCTTCTGTCCAGCTCAAGCTGTTTCTCACCGGAACCCTTGTTGGACAATCTTCCGCTTCCGCCTCCCTGACGGGAAAGAGATGTTCTCATGTGTGCAAGTCTCGGAAGCATGTACTGGAGCTGCGCAAACTCAACCTGAAGGCAGGCTTCACGGGTTTTGGCTCTTCTTGCAAAAATCTGAAGTATAAGACCTGTCCTGTCGATTACCTCAGTGTCCAGCGCCTTTTCAAGGTTTCTTGCCTGCATCGGAGAAAGAACTCCTCCGACAACCACAAGGTCGATGTCAAACATATCAAGAGAAGCGGCAATTTCTTCTACTTTACCGCTTCCTATGTAGGTGCTGCGATCGGGAGATGGCAGGGACTGAGTAACCGTCAGTGCCGTCTCAATGTCGATTGCTTTCACAAGCTCTTTTAACTCATCCATGGACCTGTCAAAATCGGATGAACTTATTCCTGTATTAAGTCCCACCAGAACTGCTCTGGTGGGACGTGTCTGTGTAATGTTTTCTATCATGTGTTTACTCGTTTCGTCAGATCATTGCGTAATCCGGAGCAAGGCCCTTCTCATCTACCTTGCAGGTAAACAGGCACCCGTCATAGTCTCCGGAGAGTTCATTTCCACTGGTTGTAATAAAGAGTTCGTCTAAGTTATCTCCAAAGAAGCAGCAGGAAGATACGTGCTCTGCAGGAACTTCTACAAGTGCAAGAAGTTCGCCGGTCTTTGAGCTTCTCTTTTCAATACGCCTTCCGCCCCAGACTGCGATCCAGAGGTTATCCTCACTGTCGATGCACATTCCGTCCGGCACTCCGTCTTCAATGTGGATCAGCTCCGTGCGGTTCGCAATATTTCCTGTCTCTAAGTCATAGTCATATACGAAGACTGCATGGTACTCGGAATCAGCAAAGTAGAATTTGGTTCTGTCGGCGCTCCACGCCATTCCGTTAGCAATGATGGTATCAGGCTGCATAAGCGCAACTCGTCCGTGTTCATTTCTGTAAAGATCACCTGAGGGTTCAATCCCCTCGCCCTCTGCCATTGAGCCAAACCAGAGTCTTCCTGCCGGGTCAGCCTTGGCGTCGTTGGAGCGGTGGTAAGTCTCATAGATGTCTTTTAAACTGCGGTTCAGAGAAATCTTTTTTCCGTCATAAACATAGAGTCCATCGGCAGCTGCAACCAGATAAGAACCGGCCTTCTCCGAAGGGACAGCTGCTCCGATCTTCTGACCAAAGTCTGCTTGTTTCATAAGGCCTCCGGCTTCTATTATGTAGAGCTTGCCTGCGATAATGTCTACAAAGGAGCGGCACTTTGTTCTTGGATCATAGAACGGTGACTCACCCAAAAGATATTTTCCAAGTCCGAAAGGTTCAGCTTTGTATGTCTTCATAGGTTGGCCCTCCTGTATTCTTAGTTTACGCGGCGATTGCCTGCAAGGACTTCACGGTAGTCCTCAAGGTTCTTTCTAAGAAGAGTAGGTATCTCAAGCTCGTACGGGCACTTTGAAAGACATGCTCCGCAGCCTATGCACTCCTCAATCTTGTTCATCTCTGCCTGCCAGTGGTCAGAAAGCCAGCTTTCACTGGGTGCTCGGCGAAGCATCAGTGACATACGGTTGCACTGATTTATCTGGATGCCAACGGTACATGGCATGCAGTAGCCACAGCCTCTGCAGAAGTCTCCCATAAGGTCTTTTCTCTCGGATTCGATGAAGGCCTTCAGCTCATCATCAAGCTCAGGGGTGTTGTCCATATATGAGAGCCACTCATCAAGCTCTTTTTCCTTCTGGATGCCCCAGATGGGAACCGCTCCGTCGAACTGACTGATGTAGGCCATTGCTGCCTTTGAGTTGGTTATAAGTCCGCCTGCGAGACCTTTCATGCAGATGAAGCCCACGTTGTTATCGTTGCACATCTTAATGAGGTCAGCCTCATGGTCAGTTGCAAGGTAACTGAAGGGGTATTGGACGGTCTCATAGAGTCCGGATTCTATCAGCTCTTTTGCAATGCCGATCTTATGAGCTGTTCCGCCGATGTGACGAATCTTGCCCTGCTCCTTGGCCCTTAGCATGCACTCGTACATGCCTGTGCCATCGCCGGGCTTCCAGCACTGTCCCATGAGGTGGAACTGGTAGATGTCGATGTAATCGGTCTTTAAGTTATTTAATGAAATGTCCAGCTGCTGCCAGAATTCTTCAGGTGACTTGGCTGCTGTCTTGGTGGCGATCACGATCTCATCTCTCTTTACATATCCGTCGCCAAACGCTGCACCAACCTTCTCCTCGCTGTCGGTGTAGGCTCTTGCTGTGTCAAAGAATCTCATTCCGCCATTGTAGGCCTTTCTGAGGATCCTGACTGCATCTTCCAGCGGGATTCTCTGGATCGGAAGCGCTCCAAAGCCGTTCTGTGGTACGGTTATGCCTGTGCGTCCAAGTGTTATGTTCTTCATAAGAAATCTCCTTCCGGATGTCAAACTATGTTTAAAGTGTCCGGTGTAACTTTGCATTTAAGGTTTAAAACCTGAACTCCTGCGCTTTGTGCCTCGTAAAAAGCCTTGGCAAATTCAGGGTCTGTCTCGGTGTTGGGCTCAACGCGATCGATACCCTCGCCCTGGATCACAAAGGCGATGATTGCTTTATATCCTGCTTCCTGTGCTTGTGCGAGTTCGCGGAGGTGCCTTGCTCCGCGCTCAGTCGGCGCATCGGGGAAAAGACCTATCCCATTTCTAAAGAGCGTACAGCCCTTTACTTCCATGAGGTATTTATCGGGGCCTTTCTCCATGTAAAAGTCTATTCGAGAGTCGCCGTATTTGTGCTCCGGTTTTACCAGGTCGTACTCACCAAGGCGCTCCAGATACTCTTTTACCACCTTGTTGGGTGCCTGGGAGTCGATGTTTATGATCTTGCCATCATGTTCGACTGCCACCAGGTCGTAAGGCGTCTTGCGCTCGGGATTCTGAGCCTTCTCAAGATATACAGTGCTGCCGGGGAGCAGAAGTTCCCTGCATCTTCCGGTGTTCTTGACGTGGACGGCGAGCTTCTTGCCATCAAGCTCTACGTATGCGATGAAGCGATTCGGGCGGGATATGAAGTTGGCCTGTACTACTTCGGTGTAGGTCATGTGGATCTCCCGGGTTCTGCGTCATTGTTCAGGCTCACTTGCGTTCGCCCTGTTCTGCTTGCTCAGCCACCAAGGAACTGGCTCAGATCAAACTCTTTCCCTGTATGGTTGTAATAGATTTCCTCGTAATTGCAGCCCTGGTCCTGGGGATCAAAGTCAACATCACGAGCGTGAGGCTTCATCGGATCGTCGTCGGAAATCATGACGTAGGCCAGGTTGTGGACTTCCCACTCGTATACCATGTCATCAGCCGTGCGGTAACTCACCATGTCTTTTCCATGGATCTGATGCTGATCGATGAGGGCCTGACATATGATATACATGTCAGCCTCGATGTTGATGTCGTAAGAGTCCTTGATCTTCCAGTGATCCGTGGTATGGATTGCTGTGTACTCTTTATTGTCGTAAGTAAATGTGTAGTTCTTGCCCTGATCGTCCTGTGGTGTGAGGGCGATGTCTGCAGCTGATGTCAGAAGACCGGTCTGCATGCTTGATAGTGCAGATGATATGTCCTCCTGGCTGGCATCGTAATTGCCGGCTTCTTCGATGGCCTTCTTTGCAGCTTCTTTGGCGCTTTCTTTTGCTTGCTGCGCAAGGTCCTGGGCCAAGTCTTTTGTATTTTCTGTCACCTGCTTGGCAGCCTCTTTCGCCGCTTCTTTGGTGGCTTCTTCTATCTTGTCTTTTGACTCATCGATGACCTGGCTTGCGAGGCTCTCAGCTGCTTCCTGGGCCTCCTGCGTAAGGCTGTCGGAAGATAGGCTGCAGCCGGCGAGAAGAGTTGCGAGCAGGGTTGATGCCACTATTTTTCTAAATAACTTAGTCTTCATTGTTCTTTAGAGATTGTCCTTTATTTTCTGGATAAGTTCCTCATACTCAGCATCTGTGAGGAACTTCTGCTGTGGGTTCATCTCGAATACACCGCCCCACTCAAAGCCATCCTTGTACTTAGGTACAAGGTGCATGTGAAGATGACAGCCTGTATCGCCGTATGCGCCATAGTTTACCTTGTCAGGATTGAAAGCCTTGTGGATAGCTTTGGCTGCTCTGTTAACATCTGCAAAGAAAGCATTTCTCTCCTCATCTGAGATATCAACGATCTCGCTTACGTGGTCCTTGTAAGCTACGATGCATCTTCCAAGGTGGCTCTGCTCCTTAAACAGGATCAGCTGGCTCACTCCAAGGTCACAGATCTTTATTCCGAACTTTGCGAGAGGCTCTCCTCCTACGCAGTATCCGCAGTTGTTGTCTATAGTCATTTTATTTTCCTCCGTTATGTTGTTTTTAATGTGTTTTGCTATTCTATTTTACTCTGTTATAGCTGTTGTAAAAAGGGTTTTATTGGGAGATTTTCTTTTCCACATAGTTATTATCTGATTTCAGAAATAGCTCCAGATCAGCTTTCTTGGAGTGGTCCAGGCAGAGCCTTACGTTTCGCATATCGCTATAGTCCACGAATTGCTCAGCCTTTTTGCGGCTGTTGCCACTCTTTTCCTTGCGGTCGATAAGGCGCGTTCTAAGCATTTCAGGGTCTGCGGCGATCTTGATTGTGTAGTCTGCAATGCTTGATAATTCGTCCCAGCCGGGAGCATCAAGAAGTAGATAGTTTCCTTCAAGGAGTAGAATATCTGCATCAAGCTTTATGGCATCTTCTACAGGATTATGAAGATGCCTGTCATAGGTTGGCCATGCTTTCCTTTTGCCTGCCAGGACGTCCTCTATGCTCTCTCTGAGCTTGTCCAGATCAAAGGTCTCAGGGCAGCCCTTTACATCAACCATCCTGACCTCTTGCCCGTCAACGATTGTTGTGTGTTCTATCAGATATTCCTGCCTGCGATGGAATCCGTCCATCCCGATGGCCTGTACCTTGAATTCCGGAATAATGTCTTTTGCCAAATATTCAAGAAAGCTCACCAGAGTGCTCTTCCCTGCTCCGGGTGGCGCAGCAAGCATAACAAGAAGCGTCTTGTTCTTGGTCTTACGCATGTTTGCCAGTTTGAGTAGCAGAGGCCTGAAGATGGTCTCTATTGAGTCCGCGTTGTAGCCTGCGTGTACATCTATGCCGTTGATATTGATGTTGTAGTCCATACAATCTCCTGTATTTAACAAAAGGGCCGACATGCGCCAGCCCCTGATTACCTGTTTTTGTGTCCTTTATTCTGCGTCAGCCTTAACCACATCGGCATACTTATAGCCTACCACTGACTGAAGATCTGCCGGTGTAAGTTCTACCTGAAAGCCGACTTTCCCTGCACTGACAAAGATATGGTCAAGCGCCTGTGCTGTTTCATGCACAAAGGTCGGAAATTGCTTCTTCATGCCAACAGGAGAACATCCGCCATGAACGTATCCTGTAAGCGGTAAAAGATCTTTTTGCTTGATCATGGCGATCGCCTTCTCGCCTGCTGCCTGAGCAGCTTTCTTAAGATCCAGCTCTGCCTTGACCGGAACAACAAAAACATAGTATGCTCCGCTCTTTGCCTGCGTCACCAAAGTCTTAAATACCTTTTCCGCATCCTCTCCGAGAATTGCTGCAATCTCCTCACCGGACATTGTTGCATCCGGCTCGTAGGAGTGGCTCTTATATTCTATTTTCTTCGAGTCAAGGACTCGCATTACGTTGGTTTTATCGTCTTTCTTCATAGTTACTCCGCTACATTACGCACTAAGCTTTGATTTCATGTGTTCATAGGCTTCATGCATCTTTTTGAAAGTATCTGAATCTCCGCTCTGTCCATCCGGATGGAAAGTCTTGCAGAGATTTCTGTATCTGGCATTAAGTGTATCAAGATTATCGCATCCTGCAAAGAACATCTCTTCTACACTCATATTCTGCTCAGGTTCAGGCTTTCTTTTCCTTCTGGCATTTTGATCCTGTGAATTTTGCCCGGAGCTCTTTTGCCTGTATTTCTCAGGAAGTACGTACTGTCTTCCCTGTCTCACGCACTCATAGGCGTCGCAGATATCTATAGGGTCATCAAGGCGAACCAGTATTCTTCCAAACTCAGGATCCCTCCAGCAGAGGTTGTTTCCTCTGATTTCAAGCACATCATACATACTTACCATGTATGCGCCACCCGGCAAAAGTCCCATTATGTGCAAGCCGTTGGACTTGATAAGACAACCTCTTTCTGCGTAGCTCTCAGCATAGAAGAAGGAATACGGGAACTTTTTGTACTTAACCTGCTCACGGTGCCTCATATTTATAAGCTTCTGCTCTTCGGTCATATTGATAAGAGGTAAAAGAGCTTTCTCAATCTTGGCCATGTGCTGAGGGCCAAGCATATCGGCATTATTATCATACTCGCCTCTGGCCTTTGCATTAAGGAGCTGATCAACCTGCTCTATAAAGCTCTGTGCCAAGGCTGAGTTTTTACAAATCTGATATGAGCCGAGTCTTAGTGTGTCAATTGTATCAGTTGCCATATTCCAGTTTATATCACCATCCCCTGCGAGAACGACATAGTTGAAATAATATGGGTTTATCTGAAGATCAGCTTTATCATTAAGGTAATGATCCAGAGCTGAAACGTGCTCATTATTCTGCATGAGCGGATTATACACGACGTTTCCGGATCCATCAGAGCTATATAACTCCCAGTCGTGATCTGAAATATGCGACATCATGAAATTTCCGCTTCGGTTTTTGGCCTCGATAACAAAAACTATCCCGCCAAAAATCATAAGTGCATCGATTTCCTGGAAGGACTGTCCATCCCGTTCAGGTATCTGAAGATTGTAATAAATTCTCGTCTGAATGCCCGGGCGTGCTGCCAACAGTTGCTGATAAGCAACGTCAACAAGGTATTCTCCCATCTTTCCTTTGTCACAGGCTACTGCTTCAAATGGATAACGAGTCTGATTGTAATAATTGGAATTGTAATAGTTATGAACATAACGTTCCGGATTGTCATAGCGAGTAGCACTGATTCCCGCAGCAACCAAAGAACCCAAAAAGCCAAAATTTGTTAATGCATTTCCCGCATAAGAAAGATAATTGGGGCCTATAATAGATGTCCCACAGAATCTGCAGTTCAGATCCCCATACTGAGCTGCTCTGATCCTGTCAACGTAACATCCGCATTTAAAGCAATAATAGCCTGCCATATTTGCAACTTTGGTAAGTGATGACTTAGCCATCATCGCTGTCTGCGCAGCACCTGCAGTTTGCGTGGTTCTAGTTGCTTGAGCGGATCCTGCAGTCCCCACTGCTCCGCTTCCTGCCTTGACAACCTTTCCGCACTGGTTGCAAAACTTAGCCGCATCCGGAAGCCAACCTCCACAATAAACGCAAAACATTATAGTTTCTCCTCCAACTCTAAGCGATATTTAGAGGGTAGCATGAAAGGTGGGGTGTGGCAAGGGAAACCGGGGAAGGGAAGATTGGGAATGGCACCAGAATATGAGACATAGACATTTACTGTCCAGAAATATCTATCAAATCTCCCACAGATCTATTGTTTTTGTAACTAATCCAGTTGCCGCGTCCCACGGCTGGAGTAAATGTCATTTCGCCAAATTTTATATTTCCATATGTAAGGTATAAATCAACACGAACATAATCGAATCCTTCACTTAGCTTAGCGGCAATGTCCAACATTTCATCAAGTTTCTCAGGCTTCTCAGGAGCTTTTTCATACTGTGTGAAGGTATGATACATACAATCATTTCGATTCCAATCAACATCAAAAAAAGCCTCCTTAGCCTCATGTGTGATCATATTCCTTTCTCCAATAACTTGTATTATTGTAGGCTTACCACTAAAACAGTGTATTTTGTAATCTTTGATTCCTCCTTCTTGTGATATGTATTCCTCGGCAAATACTTTTCTATCAATGCTAAAATAGTGGGGTTCTGGTCCTTTCCATCCAAAAAGGGACTTCATCCACGCATTTACAACTTTTTTAATATCACTTTTATTTACTCTATCCTTATCCTCTACTACTATTACAAATCCACTGCCGTGATTTGCTTTAATAACAAATCTGGAAGGTAAACATGAAAAGTCAATTTCTTCAGCGTTTTTCCAAGGCCCGCCAATAATCGGAATCAGATACTGATTACCTACTCTTTCCGCCACCCAATCTCTTACTAATACCTTATCTGAAAGAATCGATTTCAGATCACTATCATCATTTAACTCAAGGTATATAATTTTCTCATTGAATGTTTTGGGGGATTCTATATCTAATTGTTGATCACTCCAAAACACTCTATTCTGAATGAGACTTTCTTGTTTTATTCCATCTTTATTCAAATCAAGATAATACTTAAAAAAAGACTGATCCTTTGCTTGTAGAACAAGTAATTTGTTCTCAGATATCACCCCTGTTTTAAACAAAATACCACCAATAATATGCCACCATCCATTTCTTTTTATGTAATACCACATCTTGTGAAGTACATTCATTTCATGCCCCTTCTGTCGTTTCGATTATTGATCTGTATTCATCTCTTAGTATAGAATCAAGTTCAGGATATTCTTTTAACATATTGAAAAAATCTTTCCAAAAAAGCATGTCACCATAATCATTAATCTTGCATAATGCCCCATTCGTTTGTGAGCCTTTTACCGTCAAAATATTCTTAGAAAAGCTTTTCCTGACAGGAAAGACCTTTGTCCCATTAAGCACTCCCATCAACCAAAACCAAACGTCATCATTAGTTGTACACTTTTTCATGAATATATCTTCTCTGAATAAATCTTTGTAAAAACACCCCGGTGGATATAATACTCCACCAACTCCTGTTAGCTTATTTAAGTAACAGGCAAAATTCCAAACATCCACACCTCCTACAATGGTTTTATATTCATTATCGATTAGTACTATTTTTGTCACTCTATGCGCACAAATATCTTTAGGATTTTTTAAATGAGCTTCATATAGCTCAAGCAGCCACTTTTTTCTGTAATAAGTATCATCATCAGCCGTAACAATTATATCTTTTGGCCATTCTTTTACAGCCGGAATCAGTTTTTTATACGATTTCGTGTCTTTGCACCATCGTATCTCCAGTCCATAGTTTTTTAATTCCAGCAATTCATGTGGCAGTTCAGATTCAAGTCCTTTAAATTGTTCTTGTGATAGCCACAATATAATACGATCAGGCTTTAAAACCTGAAGCAGCAATGATTGAATAGTTTTGAAAACATAATTAATTCGCCCAGGATAAGACGTTAAAGAAACAATTATTCGTTCTTTTCTATCCCCTTTATAAACACCAAGTGGAGAATTGCTGCGACAAAATAACCACCAGCTTATAGTAATGCATATAAGGGAATACTTTTTTTCAAGAAAATTAACTATTTTTTTTATCACTTGAACGCTCCTTATATATCGCCAAAATTAGTTCTTTAAAGCATGTATTGGCAGTTATATGAAGCACGCTAGTTACCAATATATAAAAGAGCAACCCACATATAAACTGAAGTATTACAACCAACCCTGTTGTAACGGGCAAGAAACAAAAAAACCACACAACAAATCCGCTTAAAGCTGCGCATGTCACGCTGGGAATAATATCTTTTAATTGTGATAAATACCCGTACCCAAGCAGCTTCTTATTTGGGTAACTGTTTATAATTTGATTAAAAAAATTATCAATCAAATAACCGAAAATCACTGCTTTCATCCCATATTTTAGTGTCACCAAAAACACAATAATGCCTACGAATTTCTTTATCATTTCAATTCGTAAAACCAAATCACTTCGGCCTATCGCTTTTAATGCATTGATATTTGCAGTATGAATAGGCTGCATCATATATATTATGCAAAAAATCCGAACATACAGAACACATGGCAGCCACTTTTCTGTCAATAGAAAGCCAATCATAGTGTATGCAGAAAATGTCATCACCATAAGTATAGGCGCCATAAGATAATTGCTGACTATAATTGCTTTTTGAGTTATTTTTTTTACTTTTTCTGTATTATCTTGTTCTTTTGACAATACTGGAAAAAGAACACTGTCTATTGACGTGTTGATATTTCCTACAATAGTATTTGGAATGCTCCGCCCTCGATTAAAAAAAGCAAGATCATTTGGGAGAAACACTTTTCCTATTACCAATTGCATAAAATCACCATACACAGAATCAATTAGCGTTGATGCCAATAACTTCCATCCATAGCCCAATAATCTACGCAGCTTAGATAAAGAAAAAACAAATTCGGGTCTCCATCTTGAGGTGATTGATAGTACAAGTGTATCTATCATTGCGTTAGTAACAAATTGAGCCACTAATGCCCACGCACCATATCCATTTACTGCCATATTTATTCCTACTATGGCAGATACCAA
The DNA here is from genome assembly GCF_000423965.1 of Butyrivibrio sp. VCB2001. Taxonomy (NCBI): domain Bacteria; kingdom Bacillati; phylum Bacillota; class Clostridia; order Lachnospirales; family Lachnospiraceae; genus Butyrivibrio; species Butyrivibrio sp. VCB2001. The sequence continues at coordinate 268,292 of NZ_AUIZ01000002.1, forward strand.
AGTACCTATTATAGTGGAGAAAAAGAAGCATTTAAACCTTAGCTCACGTGTAATTATGGCCTGTTGAACATTTTTTACTCCTGAAATAAGAACAACTATTCCAGATACGCGAAGAAGACCGGTTAATTCATCACTACCATAAAAAGCAGCAACAAAAGGAGACAGAATAAAAAGTATTAGATATATTACAGTACAAAAAAATATATTAAAGAAAAACACTGATGAGCAATCGGTATTGTCAATTTCTTTTTGCTGGATTAATGCATTTCCCAATCCACCATCAATCAATACTTGCAAGATTGAAATGACAGCAGTAATGATAGCAACACTACCAAAAACTTCCGGTTCGAGAAGTCGAGCAAGCAATATAGTTACTATCAGCTGAATGCCCTGCGCTCCAGCTCTCTCAAGAAATCTCCATATAAAGTTGCTGAATATTTTCATTTGCACACTATGCACCCACAGAAAATCAGTCGGACAGAAATCAATTAAAGAATTATCAACAAGTAACTCAGTTTAATATAATATTATGTCTGCCAAAACGTGTAATATGGAATAACTGCATGCCACCCCTTAACTACAACTCCAAAAACCCAAACAGCAACTAATAGTCCTAGTATAAGGGTTTTTGCAATCGCCCTACTTTTCCAGTCATTACTGACAATCTTTAAAATCTGTGGGATTACAAATATTACCCAGATTTCAAAGAAACAAAAGACTCTCGATGCATATCCCATATTTTTAGTCAAAATAGTACTAATCAACAGTATAAACATCATATACAGTAAAAAAGATCTATTTATCCAAGTTTTTTGTAAACGTGTACAATACTTACAAAGCAATAGAATTATCAATCCGATAGTTCCAAACAATAAATATGTTTCATTGAAATTACTAGCTTTTGAAGACCATGCTAATGAAGAGCTGTAAGAAGACTTGGAAATACGAAATATCTTAACCAGATATATTCCTGTAGTTTTACCTAATGATACAAAGTTTACTGTTCCAAAAATAACTAGTGTACATACAATAAACTGATATAAAGTTTTTAGTCTACTTTCAACCATCCAGTAGACTGCATATATACATATTCCGATGATTGCAGTGTAATGAAAACTAATTGCAATACAAAGAAACAACAGCGAATTTAAGTATTTCTTTTTCATAAACTGGTTCAGGCCCAGCGCGATAAAGGTAATCGCTATTTGTTGCCTTACCACATTGTAACCTTGCACATAGTACAAAAACAAAAAAACCGCTAGAGTAATATCCGGTTCCATTTCAACTCTGGCTTCCCAAATCAAATAGAACATGGGAACAATAATCAAAGTCATGTTTAGCGCATGCACAAATGCAAAATGCCCCATACGTGCACCAATATATGTTACTAACGAATATCCTGGTTCCTCATAGCTCCATTTAAGAAATCTTGGCAAAGATTTTATTCTCAATGCATGAATATATAAATCTTTTTGATATACCAAAATATCCTTACCAACATGATCTCCCCTAAGAGAAGCAAGCAAAATAAGAATAAATGCCGAGAAAAATAGCGCAAGTCTAACATTTCTTGATGAAATTCCATCATTTTTATAGGCAATCCTCATTAGTACTATAGAGAATGTAAAGACAATTAAATAAATCGCCATGTTTTTCTCCGATCATAAACATCTATCAATTAGAATTATTCACTTCAAACTAATTCATATCATTTTCATTTGCCTTTATACTTGATTATCACCAAAACATATGCCAACAAATACATCCTAAGCTTCATAAACATCAAAAACAGATTTCGCCCAAAGGAATTAGACACAAAACAATAGTTATGACTTAATGCAGATTCGAAAGGCTCTGTTTTGCTCATTTTCGAGATTTCTTTCCTTTTTTCCAATAGTGATAACTTACACTCTTTTTTTGAATACTTAAGTCGTATTGCTTCGATAAGCAAAAGAACTGCTTTATACTTTACAGCTTCGTTGACTTTTTCACTTAGTCCTTCCGTTACTTCGTTTAAACAATCAATAATTTGAACTGCGTCTAATTCATATTTAGCATTATAGTTATTAGCTGTAGATTCTGGTCGACGCACGTATGTATATAGACTTTTATTAATATAAATCCCCTTCGATAACAGTTTAAAGCATTTTATATTAAAAATGAGATCTTGCATTCTTGGCATTCCGGGCTCAAAAAAAATATGGTTTTCTTTGATAAAACATGTTTTATATATTTTTGCCCATGGAGTACCTATATGGGTTTTCCTTTTGATATTATTGTCATACACCCCAATTGCTCGAGAAATAAGCTTTTCACTGTCATTTCTATCGAAAACACAATCCTTTTCAAAAAAACCATATTCACTAACTATCCCGTTATCATCATACCTATATCCACAAAAGACAATTTCTACATTTACATCCTCACTAAATGGTTCAAGCATCGATTCAATATACATTGAATCAAGATAGTCATCTCCATCCACAAAAGCAATGAAATCGCCCGAAGCCATTTCTAGCCCCTTATTCCTTGCAACAGAAACGCCTTGATTTTCCTGGGTTATCAGAATTATCCTGTCATCTTTCTGAATCCACGCCTCACATTTTTGTCTTGAACCGTCAATAGAACCATCATCAACAATTATCACTTCCAGGTCGTTATGAGTTTGAGAAACAACACTACTTATGCATCGATCTACATAATCAACCACATTATAGACCGGAATTATTACACTAACCTTCATACTCATACCTTCGAAACACTTTACTTAATGAACTATTATTTGCTCTGAAGTGGGAGAAAATCTAAACCCTTCTAAATATCCCGCAATCATTATTCTCAACTTTTCCTTCTTACCTTTAGGAGAAAACAAAACTATTTGAACGGCTGTATAGCAAAACTTCAAGAAAAGATATGCCCACCCTTTAATTCCTAATTGCCTGTAACAATGACAATCATTTCTGTACAAGTACCTATATCGATATAATCGATCAGCTGAATCTTTGGCAAAATTAGCTTTGCTATTTACTTTCATGGCATGAGTCACCTTGCTTGATGTAACCACATAGATAGGTGCTTTTTTTCTTACCCTACAGCAAAACTCATAATCCTCTGTATAAATGTAATACTCAGAGATGGGAAGCCCGACTTCTTTAACTATATCAGCCTTTATATACATTGATGCCAAAGATACCATTGCAACTTCTATAATGGACTTACTATAGTCATTCGGCTGCAAAAAACTAAAGACCCCTTTTTTCTGAATGTTAGCTTTGCATAAGCATCCATCTATCCAGTATGCAACACTGGATAGAATACCCCATTCTCCATTAAGTTCACAGTCAGCCTTCATCAACTCATGTAGTGTATCTTCATGAGGAATCACATCATCATCCATGACCCATATGTATTTGTAGCCTGCCAACACAGCCTCTTTTATACCTATTGATGTCCCGGCTGCACAGCCAAGATTCTCCCCCATGTTCAAATACTTAAGATTATCTGCAACAATTTTTTCTCTGAATAATGTTTCTGTCCCATCTGTACTTCCGTTATCGATAACAATGATATCGCAACTAGCCTCTTTTTGAGCCAATATTCCTCTTATGCAATCTTCAACCAAACTCTTTCTATTATAAGTAACCACTACTGCGCATATTTCATTTTTACTCATTCTAACCCCTTAGAATTTCCAACACTATTTCACTTTTATCCGATGACATTACGCTTCATAGCATAGTATAATTATAGACTATATCTAGTATTTTTCATAGAAAAAAGCGTAGATTTTGTATCAAATCTACGCTTTATACTATATATATTTCTATTTGTATCAGTATGCTCCATCCTTGCCAAACACAGCTGGGAAAGTCCTGAATATCAGCTCAATGTCCTTTGCAATACTCATGTCTTCAATATATTGAAGATCAAGTTCTACCCATTTATCCCATTTGATCTTGGCTCTGCCACATACCTGCCAGTAGCAGGTAAGGCCGGGCTTTACAATGAGGCGCTGCTTTTCAAAGCCGTTGCACTCTTCCATCTGATGATAAAGAATAGGTCTTGGTCCGACAATGCTCATGTCACCTTTAATGATGTTGAACAACTGAGGGAGCTCATCTATTGAGTATCTTCTGATGAATCTTCCAACATGGGTGATTCGAGGATCGTTCTTAATTTTGAACGCATGGCCGGTCTGCTCATTTTGAGCCTGCATACGTTCAAACATGGCCTCAGCATTTCTGTACATGCTTCTGAATTTATAGATTTTGAAACTCTTCATGTCTTTACCGGCTCTTTGCTGGGTAAAGAACACAGGGCCTCCGTCTTCCATTATGATTGCCAGGGCTGTGATTAAAAATATTGGAGAAAGTAAGATGAGCGCGATTGACGCAGCAACTACGTCGAAAGCTCTTTTGATCCATTTATAGATGTTGGGCTTATGGTCATAGATTTCCTGATAGTTCAGCTCAATGATCTTCCGTCCGGTGATGTTCTGCAGAGCTTCTTGACGAAGCGCAGCTGTTTTTGCCATATCATAACCCCCTTATAGGTTTTGATCTCATCCTGAGGAAATCCATAACGGCATCCGTGCCCACTAGTTATATCGGCATTCTAACCTAATAACATTAGGGTTGTTGTACTATTTTTCGCAAACAACATTACACTATTTTAATTATACCCCATATATTGTGATTTGTCATAAAAAAAGCATAGATTTTGTATCATACAAAATCTATGCCAATATCCACTAATCTAATCTTGAGCCTTGCATCGTATATATACACAGGCACTTCATCCTCAAACCCATAGATATGTGTCTCCATAGGTTGTCCTTCTGTAAAGGTCACAATTTTCTCCCTTTCAAGGTCGATAACCCAATATTCTCGCACTCCAGCATGCATGTACTTGTGCATCTTAAGGTCATAGTCATTGTCACGGGTGCTTGGAGATGTGACTTCGATAACCCAATCAGGAGCTCCGATTATGCACTTCCTATTCATCCTGCTCTTGTCACAAAGGACAACGATATCAGGAATCACAACCGTATAGTCATCTTCGTCAAGGCGGACATTAACGCCAACATTATACAATACGCATTTGCCTTTATTGGCACGAATAAAATCATGGATCACATATCCAAGGTTCTGCACAACCATTTGGTGATCCATGCCCGGGGCTTCATTTACTATAATGTGGCCATCAATGAGTTCCACATTTCTGTCTTCACCAAACTGAGCAAGGATCTCTTCGGTGACCCTTTTATCACCGAACAGCGCAAGATTTCCATTACTTGAGCTGATATTTCCGCCATTTTTCCTTGGCTTCGCGTACGGAATTGGGGCATCATCCAGATTGTGTTCTGCCCTATATTCCTTCTCAAACTTTATCTGGTCAATCTTCTTGCCCACATGCATCTGAATATAGGCAAGAAGCTCTTCTTTATATGCTGATACTCTTGCCACCATTTCTTCATGTGAAAGAGCATTATCAAGGAGTTCCAATGTTGCCATAGTGGGATTTTGGGTCTCACCTGTCATGATCTTGCTGACAGTTCCATAGGGAAGTCCTGCCTTTTTTGCAAGCTCTATGGTTGTTAACTTCAAAGCTTTTTTTCTTTCTTTAAGCTCTTTTACATCCATAACAAAAGCACCTCCTTTGCCTATATTTTATAGTTTGGAGATGCTATCGTCAATAACTTTTACCCGTTCTCGGGTAATTCTATGTTTATAATTCTTGGCAGTTAAATTCTCGCGCACTCATACGCATCAAGCGGAAGTGCAAGGAGTTCAACTATCTTAAGCTCGTCGCAGGCGTCATTTACTGCGTTGTGAGTCTCGCGATAGCTACCATTACCTGTTAGCATGTGCATTATTGGCTCAACCCCGTAGTTAGTCTTAAGGCGCCCGGTTTTGCAGCAAGGTGCAGTCTCGGGAATAAATTTGTTGTACTGGCGATACGCTGCCATCCTCATGATGTCGAACCATTCAAAGCCGCAGAGTTCGGGAAGATGGCCAAGGTCGAACTTGGCATTATAGGCAAATATCCTGCTGATGCCACTATCCATCAGAAATTGTCCTATGTCTGCCATAGCCTCATCTCTTGTACAAGTGATGGCCTTTGCGTCTGTCTTGTACATAACTCCGGAAAACATCCCGCCTACGCGACACTCAGGATTAAAGATGTAATATCTTTTACCAAGTAAGGCAAACGTCTCGGCATCTGCAAGTGCTACGCCCAGGGACATGACTTCGTCACGCCAGTTGGTCTCTGTGTCGATGACCGCGATCATGTCTTTTGATGATGGCTGAGCAGCCTTAGTTCTTGGACTAACCGAGGGGGTCTTTATCATATTAAGGAAATCGAGTGAAGAATTTACGTTCATGGTGGTATTATACCATCTCTATCTTAAGGTGTTTACCTAAACCTTTTGCAAGTTCGCTAAGTGTAGTTAACGTAGGAACACATGCTCCTTTTTCAATTCTACTAATATTTGACTGCCTTACTCCGGATTTCTCTGCCAGTTCTTTTTGAGTCATGTGCTTTTCAATTCTTGCTGCTATCAACATTCTTTGAATCTGATACTCAAGTTCAGTTGCTTCCCAAGCTGCAGCAAATTCCGGATCCTTTAATTGCTCGTTTAACAATTCATCGATATCACTCATCACTTAACCTCCTCAAATAATCTCCCCTATATTCTTTTGCCTTCTCTATAATATCCCTGGGAGTATTCTGCGTTTTCTTCAAAAATCCATTTGTAACAACGGCTTTATTGCCTATTACAAAAAAGTAAAGGCATCGAGCTATATCGCTTCCTTGAACAGCCCTTAATTTCTTGTCTTCAATGGAATTGATAAAAGCTCCTGCAGGCTTGTACCCATCTATAGTTTTATAAAACTCAACTATCATTTATTCCTTTCTAGGAATATTTTAATTCCTACTATTATTCATGTCAAATGCCAAACATCTCCATAACATTTTCCCTAATATCTTTGATATTAAGAGGGCAATACTCTGTTTCAAACGTCATGAGCAAATTCTTGCCAAAATAGATTCCGCTCTTGCTGTAATCATTAAGTTTGATAAAATTTTTAGCTCTATATTCATCATCTTCCAGAATTCCCAAATGCTCGTGATAAATCACTCTTCGCCTCTTTACATCAAGCAAAGTGAAATCAGGGTACTTGGCTCTGCCATCCTTTAAAACCAGCTTACATTCATATCTGTATGGAATCCCTAAGTCGTAATACATATCTGCCAACAGTTCTTCTTATTTTGAGCGAACCATATCACCCTTATTTGTTGGATAAATCTTTTCCTCGGGTTTGTAGGTGCTGGCTATGAATGATTCGTTTTCCCATGATTCTGTGTAGGATTTTTCATCAAGAATATAAGGGGAAATATACTTTCTTTTGCTTTTATGCAATTCTTCCTCAGACTTTTCAGCTAGCTCTTTACTCTGGAATTCAATCAAATTATCGATAAGCTCAATTTCTTTCCTGGCTCTTTGCAAAAAAACTCCATCGTATTCCTTTTGGATCAGAGCTGATACAAGAGGCTTGCTCTTCGCATTCATATACTTCCCGCTAAAGCCGGTCTTGCTCGTAACATGGTAAAACTGCTGAAACCCATTACCATTTTGGGATGCTCTGATCCTGCCTTCAGGCGCATGCTTTAAATCTGCTTCTGCACATTTGAGTGCCTTTAAGAGCTCTTGTTTTCTATTTTGCAAAGCTTGTATGTATTCGTGATTCAATTTTCTACTCCTTTGGTATTTGGGGGTTATCTATTTCATATTTGGTGGATTTGTAGGACTAAGAAGGGATTAGAATGAAATCAGTCCGCAGTAATCAGGTATAATACTTGATCGATTCATTGCTTTGTCGGCCCATATAACTAATGAGTTTGTATTAGTCCGATATGACACGCGAACTGTATCGGACTGTATTTCTGCTCGTCATGAAGCAGTCCGATTTCTTATTTGTAAAAGACATTTTCAACTTGATTCTGTCGGCTTGATTCAAATAGAGTGAACTTCTAGTCCGACACACTCTCTAAATGTGAATCGTATCAGCGAAATATGTCGGCCCAAGATGCACCTGTGCACAACGCCAGTCCGCAAAATAAAATAAAAATCCCAGAAAGTGTCCAATTCCAGTCCGCAAAACAGGAAAAAAGGCCATAAAACATCCTTCAAAAAGAAATTCCAACAAACATGCAGGAACCAAAAGACACTCATCCCGGGACTCGGCACAGAACCGCGTCCCACAAAGCTATGGCGCCACATCCCCCGGCACATGATTCTAATAAAATCACGTCCAGGTCGCCAAAAGCCCACAAAAAGGCAAGCAAAAGAACGCTGCAGAAATCGCAGCAAACGCACCCAAAGATGGTTCCTACATGTTTATTGTTTGAAGATATCACCCGGCAAAGAAACAGCGAATTCGACACGCTGCATGCCACGGATTCTGCGCAAAAGCCTCTTCTCCAAAGCTCTATGATGACTTAAGAGTCATCAGTCAAAATCCTGAAGTGATTGCTCCGAAAGGAGCAGAACTATGTTCTCCGTTTCACCTAGGCCACATTATCATCTAAAAAAAGACTTGTAAATAGGTTTGCTGCAATCTTAAGAAAATCTATCGCAAATCTTAAGAAAGTCATAAGAATTACGCGTTTTTACGCACACACACAATCGGCGCAGCGATATGCATCAGCAAGAACAAAAAAAGACTGCGAAGCGTCATGCCTCGCAGTCCCAAATTTAATTACTTTCCAAACTTAAGGAATCCGATTGATCCAACAAGTGGAGCGTCCTTAGCCTTGCCCTGGAATACATATACGATAGAAATGATTCTGCATACAAGGATAATGATCTCCAAAACGCCGCCAACGATCCAACCTACGATAGGAACAATGAAGAACAACAGAGCAAGAATTCCTGCAATGTCATACTGGATGTTAACCTTGGTGTGGAACTTGATGAACTCTGAATCCTTTACATAGATTCCTGCAAGGATACCAACAAGGCATGAGAAGAAGTAAGGAAGAGCTGCAAACAACTTGTTGTCTGCGATATCCTTAGCATCAAACTCAGCTGTGTGATCGCTTGGATCAAACTTCTGGTACTGCTGGAATCCGGGCTGAGGCTGGAAACCGGGCTGTGGCTGGAAGCCCTGCTGAGCCTGGAATCCCGGCTGTGGAGCCGGAGCAGGAACAGGAGCAGGTGCAGGAGCTGTCTGACCAGCTTCAGGAGCAGGTGCAGGAGCAGGCGCACTGTCTGTCAAAGCACTTCCACAATTATTGCAAAATACTGCATCATCAGGAACCTGAGTTCCGCAATTAGCACAAATCTTCATCTTTTTTCCCTCCATTTACTGAATTTTCATACTTCACTATTTTACATTGATGATTCAGTAAATTCAAGTTTATCAGCAGTATTTCTGAAGGGTCTTTCTTACAGCACCTGTGCCGGCGATGAGTTCCATAAAGTAATCAATAACTCTGTCTGAGAGACCAATCTTCTCAAGATCAACACCGAAAATGGTAGCATCTTTAAGAAGTGGTAGAACTGCTGCCTTTACCTTATTTCTGTCGCTCTCACCAAGCGCAATATCCTTAACATAGCTCTGAGCCTTCTCAAGCATAGGATCAGGACTTGGCTCAAATGAAGCACCCTCATCATTTACACCCATGAGGTAGCGCAGCCATCCGGCATGAACCAGAGGAATGAGCTTAAGGTTATTGACATCAAGTGTATCTGAAACAGCATAAGCCTTGATCGTCTCACCGAATCTGATAGGAAGCTTCTGTGAAGTATCGCAGGCGATACGCTGAGGTGTATCAGGCATGAACACGTTAGGGATTCTCACATTAACAACTGTATCAATGAACTCCTTAGGGCTGATTACACCTGGATCTGTCACAACAGGAAGTCCCTCAACATAGCCGATCTCCTTGACCAGTTTAACGAGGTTCTCATCCTTCATCTCATCTGAAATCTTGGTAAATCCAAGAACGCATCCGTAAATAGCAAGTGCTGTGTGAAGAGGATTAAGGCATGTGCAAACCTTCATTCTCTCAACCTTATCAACAGTCTCCTTCTCGGTAAAGATAACGCCAACCTTCTCAAGCGCAGGTCTTCCGTTAGGGAACTTATCCTCGATAACCAGATACTCGCTCTCCTCAGCATTCACGAAAGGTGCAACCCAGGTCTTCATGGAAGTAACCACGGGCTCAAGCTCCTCAACGCCATCCTTTTTAAGGATCTCGTTGACTGAGTCGTCGGGTCTTGGTGTGATCTTGTCGATCATTGACCAGGGGAAGCTTACCTTGTCCTCGTCGTCGATATATGCCTCAAATCCGGGATCTGCCTTGCCTGCAAGTACCCATTCCTTGGCAAAAGAGCTAACGGCTGCATATAACTTATCTCCGTTATGTGAGCAGTTATCTGTGCTTACCATTGCAATCTTCTTCTCGCCTGCTTTGTATCTTGCATACAAAAGAGCTGCAACCTTACCGATATAGCTCTTTGGAGCCTCAGGTCCGTTCTCAAAATCTTCCTTAACAGCAGGAAGTGTCTCACCTGCAGCATTTACAAGGCTATAGCCCTTCTCTGTAATAGTAAATGTAGCCATCTGAAGAGAATCAGCTGTAAATATCTCCTTCAGTCTTCCAAACTCATCAGCTCTTGCAGAATCAAGAATGCAGGACTCAGCAATACTAGCAATAACAGACTTCTCAACATTACCGTCAGCCTTGAGAGTAACCAAGATTGAAAGATTATCATGAGGTCTGTACATCTTTTCAATGATCTCATAATCAAATCCCTCAACTACAGTAAGGCCTTTTGTAGCATATCCTTCTTCAAGCATTCTCTGTGCAAGATTTGCCTGGAATGCTCTAAAGATATTACCTGCTCCAAAATGAACCCACTGTGGAGCTGCAACAGTCTCAGCTACCATCTTCTCCCTATCATAAGAAGGAACAAAATAACCCTTCTCTTTCCATACACTATCCTTTAACGCATCATTATTTAATACCATTTCTATTACCTCTCCTATAACTCTCTAAATTACAAAAACAAACAACATCTGTTCTCAAGTAAACTGTACAATTCAACCACACACCTATATACCTATAGCTATCGATGAACAGCCCGGACCAATATAATTAACCATCCGGGCGATTTTGATGTTGTGGAGCTTAGACATATGCATCATAAGTGGCTCTCCACGCAATGATGCATGCCCATGGCTAAGCGGAGCGCTTAACATCACGAGCCCGGGTGGTCAATTATATTGGTCCGGGCGTCACCCTTCTATATGTTCAGCGTGTGTGCTGCTTCTCGATTGCTTCCCAGAGACCGTTGATGTAAGTTGCACCAAGGGCTCTGTCGTAGAGGCCGTAACCGGGCATTGCTACTTCGCCCCAGATCATTCTTCCGTGGTCAGGACGGATAGGTCCATCAAAGCCTGTCTCGTAGAGAGCCTTAACGATCTCGTACATATCGAAGGTTCCGTCTGATGAAAGGTGTGCTGCCTCCTCAAAGTTTGTAGGTGAGATGAACTTGAGGTTTCTTACGTGTGCGAAGTGGATTCTGCCCTCAAGTGCTCTGATCATGTGAGGAAGGTCATTCTCAAGGCTGGTTCCGTATGAACCTGAACAGAAGGTTACACCGTTGTGTACATCATCTACAGCCTTCATAAGCTTTAAGATGTTCTTCTCATTGTTGATGATCCTTGGAAGTCCAAATACTGACCATGCAGGATCGTCGGGATGGATAGCCATCTTGATATCATATTTGTTGCAGACAGGCATGATTGCCTTAAGGAAATAAACAATATTTTCAAAGAGCTTGTCCTCATCGATTCCGCTGTAAAGCTCAAAAAGCTCTTTTACATGAGCCATTCTCTCAGGCTCCCAGCCAGGCATTACAGTGCCGTTCATCTCACCTGAAATTGACTCAAACATCTTCTCAGGATTGATGGCATCTACTGCTTCCTGGGTGTAAGCAAGTACGGTTGAGCCGTCAGCTCTTTTCCTTGCAAGCTCTGTTCTGGTCCAGTCGAAGACAGGCATGAAGTTGTAGCAGACCATGTGGATGTCTTCCTTACCGAGGTTCTCGAGAGTCTTGATGTAGTTGTCGATGTGCTCGTCTCTGTCCTTGGTTGCAGCCTTGATGGCATCTGAAACGTTGACTGACTCGATACCTGAGATCTTCATATCCTCTGCAGCAACGTCTGCCTTAAGGGCCTTTATCTCATCCTGTGTCCAGAGTTCTCCGGCCTGCTTGTTGTAGAGGGTTGTGATAACTCCCTTAACTCCGGGGATCTGTCTGATCTGCCAAAGCTTAACAGTGTCGAATTCCTTGCCGTACCAGCGAAGTGTCATTTCCATAATCTGTAATCTCCTTTTCTATAAAAAACAATACTACTTGGCGTTTGTTCCTATGGTCCTAGCATAAACTTCCTTGCAAAAACTTAGAATAGAATTACTTGTTGCCAACTTTGCAAAAGTTGTTGTACAATCATGGCATGAAAAATAAACTACGATCATCCTTTAATTCAAGACAGTACATGGTATCCTCAGATTTCGAGGTCTTTTACTACTCCGACAGGGACTTTAAGACCTTGAGTCCCCATGCCCATAACTACTACGAGTGCTACCTTTTCATCGAAGGCGACATCACCATGGAGATCTTCTCGGGAAAAGACAAAGTGGAGCGCCACAAGATGTCCCAGGGCGACCTTATGATAGTCCCTCCCGGGATCATGCATCACGCTCTCATGAACGATCCTTCCCAGAATTACAGAAGGTTTGTTTTCTGGATCAGCAAACAGTGCTGTCAGAGCCTCATGGACGAGTCCGTGGACTACATGTATCTTATCCAGAAGGCCGAGGCCTTTCACAAATACATCTACCACCTTCCGCCGGCAGAGTTCCACCAGGTGGAATCCAAGTTTCTGCGTCTTCTTGAGGAGATATCCAGCGAGCGCTACGGGTCTGACGCTGCGCGCCACCTGTGCTTGTGCGACCTGATCCTTACCATCAACAGAGTCATCTACGATGAGGATCACAAGGAAAGCGGATCGGAGGAGCTCTCTCTTTTCCAGAACATCCTCTCCTACGTTGAGAGTAACCTTGAGGACACCCTCTCTCTTGACGACATCGCAGGCCAGTTCTACGTCAGCAAGTACTATATCTCCCATCTGTTCAAGGACACTCTGGGAGTATCACTCCATCAGTACATAATAAAAAAGCGCCTTTCGGAGTGCCGTAATGCAATCACCGGTGGCGAGAGCATCACAGCAGCCTACGAGCGCTTTGGCTTCAGAGATTATTCAAGTTTTTTCAAAGCCTTCCGTAAGGAGTACGGTATGTCCCCAAAGGAGTACCAAAACCTTTATTCGAATCGCCTTTTGAAATGATCCTTTTCCAGTTCGGGGAAAAGATATAGTAGCCAATCATGCAGAGCATTCCAAAGGCAAAGGATACCGGGAAGCACAGCATGATGTAGGTTCCGTCAAAGAATCTGTTAATGATATACGCGCAGGGAATCCTGACTGCCCATAGCATCATGAGGTTTATGAGAGTCGTGTACTTTACAAAGCCCACGCCGTTTACGATGTTTGAAATGCAGTTGAACACCGCATAGCACCACTGGGACAAGAGCACAGCGACCACGTATCTGCCTGCGTACATGAGCACAGTTTTATCCTGAGTAAAAAATCCAAGTATCGGCATTCTGAAGGAAATGAACATAAGGCCAAGGGCCAGTGTTGCAATTCCGTTCAGGGCCGGTATTTTTATGTACCCTTCTCTTAATCTGTCGTAATTCTCAGCACCGAAGTTCTGTCCGGAGAAAGTGGAAGCTGCTGAAGATACAGCAGTAATGGCGACGTTGGTGATACCTGTGATCCGCCCTGCCACTGACGCTCCGGCCATGAACCGGTACCCTTGCGCATTCACCAGGGTCTGCATCGCCATATGCCCGAAGGAAAACAGCGAGTTGTTTAGACCGATGGGAACACCTATTGCAAGTATCTGCTTCATTTCCTGCATATTCAAAGCCCTTGGGAGGAAACTAAATGAAAGCTCAGGAAATTTCTTTTTTATGTAAAAGACACTTACAATCCACGAAACAAACATGGAAATTCCGGTAGCAAGCGCTGCTCCCTGAACATCCATCGAAAGTCTTGCAACGAACAACAGATCAAGAATTATATTGGTCACGCAGGAAACCACCAAAAACCACAGAGAAGCTACGCTGTCTCCCAGGCCTCGCAGGATTCCCGCATTCATGTTGTATCCGATATTTCCCAGAGCGCCCAGGAACACAACTCTTGTGTACATAAGAGCTGCTGCTTCTACATCCTCCGGAACACCCATGAACCGTAGGATAGCCGGTGCCAGCAGAAAGCCTAGTATTGCAATCGGGATTCCACTCATATAGACAAGTGAAGTGGAGGCATGAGCGATGTCTTTTACCCGCTTATCATCTCCTGCGCCGATCCGCTGCGAAACAAGAATGGATGCACCTGTGCCGATTCCAAGAAACACACACAGTAAAACTTCTACCGGCTGAGAGCTCGTTCCCACAGCCGCCAGGGCCTTATCACCGCAATATCGCCCAACTATCAGCGTATCTACCGTTGTATACAGCTGCTGCAGAATGTTTCCGAGGACGATGGGAATCGCAAACAGGATCACATTCTGAATTATGCTGCCTTTTGTCATATCAATCTTCTTCGTTTTCATGCCTCTATTGTGCTTCATAATCTAATAATTTTCTTATGGATTTATTCCCTCATGCTGTCAAAAATAATGAAATCATGTCATTTTGATGCTATGATTAATGACACAGCAAAGCGACTTTTATTCACGGAGGACACATATATGGCACTTCCTCTGCCTCAGGGCAAACAGTTCACCATCATATACCGCATGCTCTCATCCGACTTTGAGATGACATCCATGGAAGTGGCTTCAGACCACTATTCCTTGGGTTTTATCATCCACGGCGACAGAAAGGTCATAACGCCCACCAAGACCTTCATGCTCCACGCAGGCTTTATCAACGGAATGCCGCCCTACGCCTATCACCGCACCATTCCGGGGTCTTCCGATTATTACGAGAATTACCTCATCAAGTTTTCACCTGATTATGTAAAAGAGCTTACAGATAGCCTGGGTGCCCAGTTTCTCGATAATCTCTATGCGCAGTTCCCAAAGGAGTTTGACGACGAGGACAGGAAAGAGCTCTTTTCCCTTGCAAAGACCCTTCTTGATGCCTACGATCACCTGAATAAATGCGACAATCCCGAGGACGAGCGTGTCGCGCAGCTAAAGGTAAAGCACCTCTTCTATGCACTTCTTCTTATGATAAATGACAAGGGGCGCAGCGCCCGGGAAAAGACTGTGCTCCACAATAAAGCGCTGTCTGAGCCCATCATGGAAGCTGTCTATTTTGTGGAGAAGAACTATAAAAAGAGTTTAAAGATCGAGGATGTGGCTGCCATTTCCGGGTACTCCGTTACATACTTCTCAAAGCTCTTTTGCGCACAGCTGGGGAAGCCCTTCTCAGAGTATCTGTGTCTTACGAGGTTAAAGCATGTGCAGAATCTTCTGCTGTCGACGGACATGTCGGTGATGGATATCTCGCTTGAGTGCGGATTTTCCTATCCCGGCAACATGACAGCCAGCTTTAAAAAGGAGTTTGGCATGACTCCTCTGCAGTTTAGAAAGCAGAACAAAAACTAAAAAAAATTTCACAAAAAATTACGTGCAACTTAAACGTTTTCGTGCTAGGATTGAAGTGAATTGATCAGTTACTTGATTGTAATGAAAATTTACACAATATAGATAAGGGGAAAACGTCTATGAGAAAATTTGAAGGTTACCAAAAGGGAGTAAACCTGGGAGGATGGCTCTCTCAGGCAGATGAAAAGACAAAGCAGCACTACGATACTTTCATCGTAAGAGAAGATATCGAGAAGATCGCAAGCTGGGGCTGTGACCACGTTCGTCTCCCAATCGACTACATTGTCATTGAGAGCGAAGACGGTGATATGCTCGAGGATGGCTATGCTTATGTTGATAACTGCATCAAGTGGTGCAGAGAGTTTGGCCTCAATATCCTCATCGACATGCACAATACATACGGATACACATTCGATCCGCTTGAGGTTAACGGAGACAAAGAGATCTTCTTCCACAACGAAGATCTTCAGAAGAGATTCTATCAAATGTGGGATCGCATCTCCAAGAGATACGCAGGGCAGAAGGATGTTGCCTTTGAGCTTTTGAACGAGGTTATCTCTCCTGATATCAAGGACGAGTGGAATGCCATCGCTGACAAGGCAATAGATACTATCAGAAAGAATGCGCCTGACACCTATGTTGTTGTTGGCGGTGTTTGCTACAACAACGTTCGCAGCGTACCTTTCCTCAATTCTCCCAAGGATGACCACGTAGTTTACAACTTCCACTGCTACGAGCCTATGATCTTCACACATCAGAGAGCATGGTGGATGGACAACATGCCCAAGGATATCACTGTTGAATATCCTGCAACCACAGCCGAGTACTCAGAAAAGAGCAAAGGCCTTGACCCTGACTGGGCAGGCGCAATCCTTAAAATGAAGGTTAAGGAGATGGGTGCTGACTACTTTGCAGAGCTCTTCGAGCCTGCTGTAGAAGCTGCCACCAAAAACAACGCTCCTCTCTACTGCGGAGAGTACGGCGTAATCGACCAGGCTCCGGCTAATCCTTCAACCATCAACTGGATAAAGGATATCCACGATGCCTTTGAGAAATACGGCATCGGCAGAGCCCTCTGGGTTTACAAAGAGAAGGACTTCGGTATCGTTGGTCCTCACTATGACAGCGTAAGGGATGAGATGATCAAGAATCTTTGAGTGATTTGATTTGTAAATATTGAAAAAACGAGCAGCTCCTGCATTGGCAGGAGCTGTTTTTGATTGTGGCAGGTTCCGGTGAGTCACCGGGGACGTTTCAGTTTGACTCATTTTGAGTCAACGGGGACGGTTCTCTTTGACTCATTTTGAGTCACCGGGGACGGTTCTCTTTGACTCATACATCACAAGGATCATGTAATTTGTGTCATGGTTGGAAACGTAATATCGACCACCCCACAATTTGTTTCCATGTAAAAATTAGTTGGAAATTACAGAAAAGAATTTTGGAACGATTACGGCGACTACATCACATGACATCCGTAGGCCGGTAGTTGTGATGCATGAAAAGCGTTAGGCATGAAGTTTTCTTAGACCATGGCCAGAAATAGATTTTGTAATTTCCAACCAACTCCTCATAGGAAAATTTTTGTGATGCATTTCAAAAATCGATTCCAACCATCAAGTCTGTATAGCACGTCATGTGATGCAAATTTACTATGTGTTATGACCTTGTTTTCATTTAGAACTTTTATACAACCTCAACTAGCCCACATGCATTCACATGTGAGCTAGTCTCGTGGGTTGTGTCATATGAGGTATGTACAGGATTAAACCTGGATCATTCGATAATTGTGAATCCAAGAATTGCTGCAAGTCTTAAGAATCCGCAGTATCCATTCTCATCAAGCAGTGACTGCACATCATAGCCTGCAGGAATTACAACTTTCTTCTTAAAACCATCATGCTTGAATACGATGATGTAAGAAACGTCGTTGCGCTCTGCCATAGCCTCAATGATATTCTTATCAAAAGTTGCAACTTCGTTAGTCTCAATAACTGCTACGCCCTGTGTGGGTACAGCCTGTACAGTATTTTTGATTGTTTCCACATATTGAGCAGGTGCAACCTTAGAAAGATCAAGACTTACACTCTTTGTAACTGCCTCAGCATTTCCAAGCTCAGTTGTAGGAAGTGCTTCACCTGCCTCTGTGGTGATGATATTGATACCTTCGTTACTGATCTCTTCTTCAACCATCTGAGCAACTTCTTCAATAGTTACGCTGGGATTAGATGCCTTAATAAGCTGCCATAATGCATAAAGCTTAAGGTCGTTTTCAAGCATACCTAAGTCAATTGTTTCACCGCCTTTATACTTGGCAGATTTTGCATTTTCTGATAAGCCCCATCCTGCAAATTTGTAGCCTTCTTTTGTCATTTCTCCGGCGTTCTTTTTGATGACGATTTCCCGAGAGGTTCCACCGATTACAGTTGTTCCTGCGATTTCACCTATACCGGTATTGGCATCGTATGAAATCTGGCGAAGGACAATATTACCGATTTTGAATACTGCAGTACGAGTTTCTGTCTCTCCTGCACCTACGTTGATAGTCCATGAATATGCCATGCCACTATCACCGTTGAATTCTGACTGATTTTCTTGCTGGTTAAATATGTTTCCATCTACATAACCACAGTCACCATACCAAACAGTACTAAAATTATCCTGATCAGAAAGAGGTGTGAGTGTAAAAGATACACGATCACCTTTCATATAAATGCCGGTACCGTCATTTATAAATCCTATAGGTGCACAATCAACTTCTCCTATCTTGGTATCGGCACCCGACCCGATTTTTACCTCTTTAGCTTCATTTCCGGTATTGGTTACTGTATAGGTTACATGAACCTCATCATTGCCTGCACCCTCTATTGTCTTTGCTTCTGCCGTGATCTTAGTTGTAATTCCAGTCTGACCGGCGTATTCAGTTCCATATGAAAAAGCAGATGATCCCTGAATTTTGCTGCTAGTATTATCATCCTGATAAGTAGCATATCCCTGATTCCGAAAAGTTGTCTGTATATCTGAAGAATTGGAATCCTTACCAACTACATTAAATCCGGCATCACCTACACCATAACCAATCTCGCTGGTTGCATCACTCTGAGGCACGGTCTCATTAGCAAATGCCACAACCGGTGCCTGCATCATCATAGCAGCACTCATTCCTAATGCTAAAACTGACTTGTACTTCAAATTCATTTCAAAAGACCTCCTTTTCAATGGCTAAGGAGCATATCATGCTCCCACGCTCCATCGCCGGTTACACATTGCACATCCGTTTGCAATGCAAGTTCCAAATCACGTAAACTTATAATACTCCCCACTGCATTACACAACCATTACAAAAAAGGCCCTGTTTCTGATTAGTTCATAAACATTGTTAAGAAACCATAAAATTAAAATAAGTTTTCTAAATGAGTCAATCTGAAACGTCCCCGGTGACTCAAAAAAAGGATGCAACCTGCTCCCCGAGCATCTGCGCTCGATTCAGCTGTTGCATCCTTTCTATTATCCTGTAGTTATTTCATTGCCGTGGTCCTTGAGCCACTTTCTTCTCTCCTTGTAATCGGGAAAGATCTTTTCAACCTCCGCCCAGAATCTGGGGGAATGGTTCATCTCTTTTAAATGACAGAGCTCGTGCACTACCACGTAGTCGATGATCTCATCCGGGGTGCGCATCAAAAGGCAGTTAAAGTTAAGGTTGCCCTTACCTGAGCAACTTCCCCAGCGGCTCTTTTGCATCCTGATGGTTATCCGTCCGTACTCTACTCCCATAAGATTTGCGTAATACCTTACTCTCTGAGGGATGATGCGCTTAGCCTTTGTTGTAAGGAGCTTTATCTCCTGCTTGGTCAGTTCAGGCTGTGGCGCTTCTGCTCTCTCTTTTTGCTTCTCCTGCATCTTGCGCAAATGCTTATCAATCCAGTCCGCCTTCTCTCCAATGAGGCGGTTGATCTCGCTGACCGAGGCGTACTTCGGAGCGCGGACTATTACTCTTGCGTCCGGCGTGATCTCTATGCAAATGGTCTTTCGTTTACTTCTTATTAGTTCTATTTCTTTCGTCATATTCACGTATTATATCACTTATCAAAAACCTGTGCTCCCTTTCTTACAAAGAACACCGGGATATCCCTGATCGTGCATGGTACCACTACAGTTTCCCCGCCTTTATATTCCAAAAGCACTTCGCCCTTATCCGAAAGCTCTTTTACCAGACACCACTCACCCCCCGGAAGTGTCACTGTGACTGACGTGGCTCCCTCATCAAAGACAGGGCATGCAAGTACGTCTCTTCCAAAGAAAAAGACATCACTCTCAGGGTCGTAATCGGAATCTTCTAAAAAGACTGGGTATATTATCGGAGTGCACTCAGAAACTGATATCTCCATCTGCCTGTAAAGATATGGTATGAGGGCCTCTCTCAGATCAAAGAGTCGCTTTACGGTCTCAACTTCATCTTCATACAGCCAGGGCATGTTTGAAGTTCCGTCTGTATTCCAGGAGTGGAGCACAAACCTTGGCGTAAAGATTCCGTACTGAATCCATCTAAGGAACAGCTCCTTGGAGGGCTTTGGGCCGGCAAATCCGCCTATATCCTGACCGAAGTTGTAGATGCCGGAAAGGCTCATGGTCATGGCCATCTTATGGTTAAATCTGAAATCCTCGAAACTGGTTCTGTTATCCCCTGTCCAGGTGGATGCTATCCTTGAAGTTCCCACAATTCCGCATCTTGATACAGCGGTCTTATTTGATATATCGGGTGCAGCTTCAAGGCTTGCTCTGGTCATCAGGTATGAGAACAATGGCTTTATCAGCTTGGCTCTGATTGGTCTTCCAAAGCCATCGGCATATACGTCCTCATCAGGAACGTCATACTCGTTATTGTCATTCCAGGTGCTGTAATAGCCCTTATCAGCAAGTTCTTTTTTTACGCACTCTGTCCAGAACTTCGCCGCATTTTCATTGGTAAAGTCCAGATAACTTCCCATTCCTCCCCAGAAAGGAAACTTTGCCGTAGTGCCGTCACCGTTTTTCAAAAACCATCCGTTCCCAGCGATCATCTCATACATCGGGTGGTCATCCAGAAAGCACGGCTTTATATTGGGCAGAAACTCCACTCCCTTTTCCCTGAAGGTCCTGCTAAGTCCCTCGGGCGAAGGAATCTTATCCGTGTTCCAGTGAAAGACATATCGCTTGTCGCCGATCTGGGTATAGCCGCTGGACAGGTAAAATCCCCCGGGAGAAATGCCGTATTTCTCACAGAGCGCAAGAAACCCTTCAAGCTGCTCACCTGCATTATCAGCATCTGTATACGCCATCGTACTTCCGCAATATTTAAGCGTCCACTTCGGAGGAAGGAATGTGCCTCCGGACAATCGGACAAAACTCCTTAGTATCTCAGGAACGCTTCCGTAAAAGACATAGTAGACGAGATACTCTTCCTCGCATCTGAAGGACTTAAAAGGCGAGTAATAGTTGTCATGCTCTCTTCCAAAATTAAACTCACCGTCAGAATATGTGTCATAGTAAATCCCGTATGAACCTACAGAATTCTTGCAGATATAGAATGGAACATGCTTATACAGAGGGTCCGATGATCTGGCATCAAATCCCATGGAATCTGTGGTTCCAAGCTTAAAGCATCTTCCGTTTTTATTGACATCCCCTGATTTATCTCCAAGCCCGAAGATGAACTCATCCTCTTGTCTTGAAAGATAATGACAGGCTCCTCTTCCCAGCTCGCCTTCAAGGTTATAAGCCATGTATTCCCTGTCCCTGAACAGAACTTCCCCGCCTTCGTAATGTATGATCAGGAAATTCTTTTTTTGGACAGAAAGCCTGTGGCTGCCAAAGGTGAATGTCCAGCCGTCGGCGTCTTCAGTCATCTGCGTTTTTTCGCCTGTAAGGCCTTTGCAGGATAACTTATCCCTTCCCTCATAGGGCATCTCCCCATCCGGGCATACTGAGAAGGTGTTAAAAAACCTTGTACCGTCTTTATAGATTGCCACCCGGACCATGTCCTTGAAAAAATCCAGCCTTGCATTTATGTCTGATTCCTTGAAAAGGAATGTGGATTCCTCCCGGGTTTTAAGAGTAAATCTGTGGTCATATTTCATTTTGGGTCTCCTCTGAAGGTATTTACTATCAGCTTTACAGGGTCCGGACGTTTCATCTTTATTCCTTTTTTTGAGATAACAAGACAACTCTTTCCCCTCTTCCATACAGGACGCTCTGAAGCATTGGGATTTCCGGTTTTCACAAAATCTGCAATGTAATCCATCATAAGAGCTGATATTTCCATATCCTTGTCATCATACGGCCTAAAGCTCTTTTCAAGAGTTCCGAACAGGTATCTTAAATCTGATGAATGAAATGCTCCATTGTCATCGCCGGGGGCATCGATGTCAAAATAATAGCGATATCCGCCGACCTTTCCCATAAACTTTCTTGCCATGTTATACAAAACAACATTGTACATATCATTACTTGTAGTTCCCGCCATGTAATCAAGCTTAAGTGGCTTCTCTATCAGTTTTTCCACGCTTTCCGTCAGAAGATATCCGTCAATAACAGGCTGTGTGTTGACGGTATTATCTTTTCGGACTTTCTTAATCTCTTCAACTGCACCAAGAACCGCCTTATCATCAAGCTCTTTAAACTCATCAAAGTTTGTCGCACCGGAGAGTTTTATCACTTCTTCCCAGTAGCCGCGGGTGTCTGCAGATGCCTTCGGTCGTCCCATCTTTGGGAAAAGACCTGCTCCTGAGATCATAATTGCTCGTTCAAAAAGATCTTTAGCCTTCTCTGACAGACAAAGATACTGCAACGAAATCGCACCTGCGCTTTGTCCCATGGCAGTTATGCAACCAGGGTCTCCGCCAAAAGAGCCTATATGACTCTTTACCCATTTAAGTGAAACCAATATATCATCAAGTCCAAAATTCCCATCTCTTCCAAACTCATCCTGAATCTGCCTGTGTGTCATATATCCGAAAACACCCACACGGTAGTTAACGCACACAAGGATCAGCCCTCTCTTTGCATAGGCTTCGCCATCCAGATATCCCTCGCTGTTGGCCATGGAATTAAATCCGCCTCCGTGTATAAAGACCAGCACCGGTGCATTATGTGCATTCTTGGGTGTATAGATATTGAGATTTAAGCAGTCCTCGCTGTAGGTAAAATCGAGTCCTTCACGGAATTCCCTGTGATAGAATCTCCGCTCAGGAACATCCAGATGTGGAAAGTAGGTCCTGTACTGGGAGCATGCATCTCCAAAAGCTGTGGCATCGTATGTGCCATCCCAACCCTCTACCTGCTTTGCGTACTCAAATCTCTTGGCCTTAGCATATTTTATTCCCAAAAACTCAAGACACTCTTCTCTTTCATTTCCCCGGATCCTACCGAGATCTGTGTCTATTTCGATGTATTTACTCATCTGACCTGTCCCTTTAAATAGTCTTCCTTCCGGTTCTGAAGCTCACTAACCTTCTCCTTGGAGAGTGGATACCAGAAAAGCAAAGCAATTGCCATCAGTGCAAACATTACCGCCGGAATAAGGGTTGCAAGAACATACATCAGATCAAGCTGTCCTTCGGAAAAGACAAATTCCAGAGTGCTTGCAGTGTCATAATATCCCATTGCAAGTAAGGCTGCATTTACAGCTATCGCTGAAATAACCTGACCTAGCTTTCTAAAGAAATTTAAGAAGGCATATGCAGTACCGTTGTCCTTACTTCCGGTGCTGACTTCAATCTCATCTATGGCATCCCCCGCCATAGCCCAGAGCTGAAGCACAAAGAGATTAAGACCAAATCCGGAGATAAGACACAAAACCATAAAAGGCATGAGGGCCGCTCCCGGATCCAGGAATTTCAAGAAAAACATCAGGAAATTTGCTGCAGCAGCTATGATCATACCAACGGAGGTAATCTCTTTTTTACCAAACTTCCTTGCAAGCTTTGGGGTAAAAAGCATAAGTATTGCCATTGGGATATAGGTCAAAATGGTTGGCAGGGATACAAAGATTCCGCCCTTTCCGAAGTAGTATCTGATCAGATAAATATAATAGCTCTGAGTGAACATCTGTCCTGCAAGGAGCAACATTGCAACAACGGAAATAGAGAGCATGGCCTTGTTCCTGAATATAAGCTTAAGGGCCTTTGACGCAGCACCTTTTTCATGCTTTTGTGGCTCTGTTTTTACTCTTTCTTTTGTACCTGCAAATGCCAGAAGAAGCGAGATCACAGACAGCACAGACATGACAATGACGCCTGTCAGAAGAACATCATACTTTACAATAGACTTTCCCGTAGCCTTATCTGTGGAAAAGCAGAGCATTGAAAGCACCATGACAGGCATGCTGCCCAGTGCTGAACCTACTGCTCTGAAGACAGAGAGCTTGGATCTTTCTTTTACATCAAGGGTAATAACTGTGGCAAGAGAGCCATAGGGAATCTGAAGCATAGTGTAGATCATACCCCACGCCACATATGTGATGGTTGCATAAATATATGCAGGAAGATTATCTCCCGGTGTTCCGAAACCGTCGAATTTAAGAAAAAGAAGGATTGAAGCGATGGCCAGAGGAAATGCCACCCTCAGAAACCACACCCTGTATCTTCCATGCTTTGAAACAGGTGCTGTATCACAAATTCTGCCCATAATAGGGTCATTTACAGCGTCCCATACCCTGGTAAGTACAAACATCACCATGATAAAGAACGGACTTAAAATCAGGACATCCGTGTAATACGTCTGAAGAATCGACGTAACAAGTCCAAATACCAGACATCCGCCTGCATCTCCCAATGCGTAGCAGATATACTCCAGCGTCTTAAGGCCGCTGGCTCTGGCAATCATACTTTTTTCATCAGTTTGTCCCATAATATGTAACCCTCCCCTAAAAATGATATCACAAAATGGTCCCTGGGGACGGAGTCAAGGGGTCATTTTCATACAATTAACAAAATGCTATAAAAGTATTCTGAAAATGACCCCTTGACTCCGTCCCCAGGGACCATTCGCCCCCAGCTTAATTTTCAAATTATTTTACGATCATACCGGTTTCTCTGTCGGCAAATACTGCAACCATCACAAGGAACACAATACCCATAATGAGTTGCTGGGTCTTTGGCTCGATTCCCAGCATAACTAGTCCGGCTGTAAGGATCTTATATGTCAGCGCACCAAGGATAATGTTGTAGAACCTTACCTTAGCTCCGCCGTTGACCGGCATTCCGCCAAGTACCAGAGCGATCATGATCTGTGTTTCAAGCTGATTTCCTGCTGTTGATGTAACAGAACCAACCTTGATACTGTTGATGAATGCTGCGAGGCCTGTGATCATGCCTGCTGCCATGTAGATCAGCATCTTTGTCTTTTCAACTCTTACACCTGCAAAACGGGCTGCAGTCTCGCCTGCGCCGATGGCCTTAAGCCTGTTGCCAAGGCCTGTGTATCTGAACACTGCAAATGCAACCAGCAGAATCACAATTGTAAATGTCAGGTTAAAGCCCATGGTGTTGTAAGAGGTAATATTGGAAACACCGTAAACCGGGCTCTTTGTGGTAGCATAGGCAACCATTCCGCGAAGCAGATACATGTTACAGATAGTAACGATGAAGGATGTGATCTTTCTCTTTACGTTAAAGAATCCGTTTACAATTCCTATAAGTCCACCTGTCAAAACTCCGCACAGGATTGCCAGCACAATGTTTATGTTTGACAAAAAACATATGACAACCGAGCAAACACCCAGCATTGAGCCCTGTGAGAAATCAAGGCCTCCCATGGTCATTACCATGAATACGCCAACGCATGCTATAAGAAGCACATAGGACTGTGACAGCAAAAGCTTTAAGTTACCAGGGGTGTAAAGCTGACCCCCTGTTAAGATTGCGAATAAAACTACAATAAAGATGAATCCTGCAAATGGCATTACCGTCCTGAAAAGAGGCTGATTCATCAATGATAATTTTACTTTTTTCTCTGTATCCATAACCGGCCTCCCCCCTTAAACCATCTTCGCAATAAGGTCTGTATCCTTAAGACCTTCATGCCTCAAAAATTCACCATTCTGACGACCGTCTTTCATGATGATGATCCTGTCAGCCATTCCAAGAAGCTCTGAGATTTCCTCGGAGATCATGATAATGGACTTTCCGCTCTTTCTCATTTTGTCCATCATCTGGTAGATATCAGCTTTAACCCTGATATCGATTCCTCTTGTCGGTGAATCCAGAATGATGATATCCGAATTCTTACCGATCCACCTTGCAAGGACAACCTTCTGCTTGTTTCCTCCGGAAAGAGCTGACATAAACTGGTGAACGCCAACCATCTTGGTACTCATCTGTTTTGCATATTTCTCTGCAAATGCCCTCTCATCCTTGGCATGAAGGATGTGATTTCTCTTGATGTCCTCAAGGGATGGAAGCGTGATGTTATCCTGAATGGTGTCGTTGATGACCAGCGACTCTGTGGATCTGTCCTTTGAAGCATAGGCTATGCTGTGATCAATGGCTGTCTTAATGTCTTTTATCTGTGTGCCATCAGCAGTGGTAACGGTGCCTTCTCTGTCATAGGATGCTCCGAAAAGAGCTTTTCCAACCTCGTGCATTCCGCACTCCGAAAGGCCTCCGATTCCGATGATCTCGCCCTTATGCAGCTCTATGGAAAAGTCCTCGATCTCGCCGGGAACCGTAAGGTGTTCCCCCCGCAGAACAACCTCATCAGAAATCGGTTCCCCATAATCTGCGCGATAGTAATTTCCACTCATCTCACGACCTACCATTAACTTTTTGAGGTCATCGGTAGTCACATCGCTGCTCTTTACAGTATCAATATATTCTCCGTCTCTGAGTACGCTTACGTTGTCTGACTGCTCAAGAACTTCATCAAGGTCATGGGATATGAAGATGACGCATCTTCCGTCGTCCTTAACATCCTTCATTACTTTGAAAAGCTCTTTTCTTCCCTTCTCACCAAGTGCAGTGGTGGTCTCATCAACGATGAGGACCTGGGGCTTAAAGTATGTCGCCTTTACAATCTCGATGAGCTTTCTGTCCTCGAAGTTATATTTGTCTATGATGTCTGTAGCCTTGATGTAATCAAAGCCGTAAGAGTTTAAAAGTTCCTGGGCCTTTTTGTTCATGGCCTTGGTGTTCTTTACATTGAACTTTGTGAACTCATCCTCTTTTCCGAGGAAGATATTCTCGGCAACGGTAAGACCTGAAAGTGTACCTGTCTCCTGCACGATGATAGCAACACCCTGGTAGTTTCCGTCAACCTGATTTTTTGCATTAACCTCTTTTCCCAAAAGAGTAAACGTTCCGGAATCCTTGTGGTAAATTCCTGTAAGACATGATGTAAACGTGGATTTACCGGATCCGTTCTCTCCGATCAGCGCATGGATCTCACCCTTGTAAAAGTCCAGAGTGACATGATCTATGGCATGTGTGCCAACGAAGCTCTTGTCGATCTTCTCGGCATGAAGTATAACCTCGCTCATATCTCTCCTCCTTACTTAACAACTGCGCCTTTAACGGGCTTGATGGTCATGGTTACGATAGCAAGCAGCACAATACCTGTTACGATATTCTGCACTGTTGTGGGCGCGCCAAGAGCGACGAACCCCTGGAACAGGAGCTGGATTATGAATTCGCCCACAACAATAGCGATGACAGGATGTCCGTACTTTTTAAAGGCAAGGCCAAAGAAGGTTCCCATAAGAGGCGGGAAGTTTCGGCTCATGGAAGCAAGGTTTGATGCACTGGTCATGGAAGTTCCGTAGGAGATTGTCAGGATTGACTCGATTCCTACAAAGAATCCGCAAAGGACAAATGCCACAACCTTGTATTTATCAACGTTAACACCCATGTTTCCGGCAACAACTTCATTGGAGCCGATGGCATAGGTATAGGTTCCGATCTTGGTGTATTTAAGGATGAATCCGCAGAAAAAGAACGCCAAAAGAGCAAGGATCAGGTTTCCGGGATAGTCACCAAAGGCCCTGTAACTTGGGGAGAGGATAGCCTCTTTTCCGTTGGTTGCAAAAATTGAAAGAGCCTCGTAAACCAGAGAAAGTCCGGCGGTTACGATAAGTGATGAAATCTTAAGCTTTATATATACAAGTCCGTTCAGCAGGCCAACCAAAGTGCCGCTTATAAGGGGCGCTATAAGAAGTCCCGCATATCCGAAACGTTCGCTCATATTTACGGCAAGCACCGATGAAAGCACGATGTTTGCACCAACGCTCATATCAAAGGGTCCCATTACGCAGATAAAATAAAGACCACAGCCGCCTACAGCATAGTAGAGAGCTGTCTTTAGATAAGTCTGAAGTTTATTGAAATCACCGAAAGTATCGGGGGCAAGGATCTTAAAAAACGCCCAGAAAACAAAGGTGATAACGGCCAGCATCACCAGCCCGTACCAGTGGCTCTGCCTGAATTTTTTAAAGTTACTCATACACTCCTCCCTAAGGGTGCTTTTTTTATGAAAAGAGATTTCTCTTACATAAACCGTACCCTCCGGATGGCGGAGGATACGGCTGCAAATTAACTATTAGTTGCTGTGACGTGAAATAACGTCGTTGATTGAAAGATTAGAAGCTGCCTTATTCAGATCTTCGAAGCTGTAACTTGCCATCTCAACGAGCTCTTCGTCTGTATAAGGATCGTCATTTACGAAGTACTTCTCATAGTTCGCGTAATCATCGGGCGATGATACGTAGAGATACGGGAACAGGATCTCATAACCAAATGTGCCTTCCTCCTTTACATAATTACCCTTAACTGCGTTAAGTACGAGATAGAATGCAAACAGTGGATCGCAGAAGTGTCCGCCTGACTCAGCAAACATTCCGCCTGACTTGAGCTGATCTGCAAGGTCATCAAGGAAGTCTGTTGATACAACGTCGATCTTGCCTGTGAGGCCTTCATTTGCGTAAGCACCGATTGAACCTACAAGAGGATCTCCACCGCCGCCTGCTACGATAAGAGCGTCCATTCCGGGATTTGAGTTGTATAAAGACATAGCTGCTGCAGCGCCTTCTTCTGAAGATGTGTTAGCGTAAACAGGCTCTGTGATTGTTGCAGGATCATCTGCATGTGAAGCATTCCACTCATCGATTGCCTGCTGATAGCCCTTCCATCTAAGCTGGAATGTAGCATCACCAACTGTCCAAGCCTCAAGTCCAACGTTTCTGTCGCCGTTCTCAAGAAGGAGATTAACAAGTGTGTAACCGTTTGTTACTTCGTCCTCATGAACTGCACCAACATAGTACTTGGAGTTGCAAGCTGTCTTGTAAACCTCAGGGCTGTTCTCCTGAGAAATGATACGGAAGAACTGTGCGATGTAAACGCCATGCTCTGTACAGGTATTGATTGCTGATGTCATCTCGGAATCAGCTGAGTTACAAATGATGATACCCTGGCATCCTGCTGCGCAGAGCTGCTCAACTGATGCTGTAACCTGCTCTGAAACGTGTGCCTGGTCAACATACTGAACTTCAACGCCGTTAGCCTTAGCTGCCTTGTCAACAATCTTTTTGCACTGGCTTCCAAGAACGTCTGTGGAACTCCAAATTGAAACACCGATCTTGATCTTGTCAGATCCGCCCCCCCGAAGCTGATCCTGAAGATGCTCCGCCTGCAGCGCTTCCGCAACCTGTAACAAGTGATGCTGCCAGAACGCCTGCCATCAGCAGTGATCCCAACCTTTTGATTCTCTTTTTCATAGTCTTTGTAACCCTCCTTTGTATATTTGAAAGTAAGTATTTTTACCGGTCCGAGCCATCCGCGGGCCGAATTTGGAACCTTAATTCTTAAGACCTTTTACCACATATATCTTGTTCTTCTGTTCCCCGAACACTACTCCTGCTGCCTCTGCAGCGCTGCTGTCATACGTAACTGTGACTATGACCTGATCTCCGTTGGAGAGCTCTTTATTCTTGTCGATGGTAAAAGAGATTGATGAAACAGCGTTAATGTATTTAGTGAGCTCTGCAAGATCTTCCACATCGCTTAGCTCTTTTATCTTCTCTTCACCTCCTACCATCTCGGTCTCGATGCCGTCGTAGTCTACGTTTACAAAAGCAGTTCCTTCCCCGTTTTTGCCGTCGAAGTCAACACTTACGTAGTCAAGGATATTGGTCACGCCATCTGTTGTGTCGATAGCTGCCTTACCATCGGCTCCACAGCCGCTAAACAGTAGCAGAGCCGATAAGGCAAATGTAGTTATGAAAGGTGTGATTTTTCTATGGTTGAACACCGTGATACTCCTCCCTTTGAACAAAAAAAGCTTCGTAAACAGTTTTTTCCCCATTCCTGTTTACGAAGCTATTTTATCAATTAAGTTTTTTGACAATTAGCACATTTTAGAAAATCTTACTATCACTTTTTTGAAAAAATACAAAATTGTCAATCTTCTATGCCTGCAACATTTTTTCTGAACTCGCTGGGGCTTATGCCCTCAAAGCGCCTGAATACGCGGCTGAAATAGTTATAGTCATCATATCCTACGGTAAAAGAGATTACCTCGAGCTTATTTTGTGGCTCCTTCATCAGCTCTTTTGCCCTATCCATCCTGCACCTGGTTATATAGGCCGTAATGGTCTCGCCGTATTTCTGCGAGAACTTGCGGGACAAATAGCTGGCCTCCACAAAGAACTGCTCTGCAAGGTCTGATAGCGATAAATGCTCTGCGAAGTGCTCGCTGATGTATTCATGAACGCTCTCCACCTGATTATTGATGGATGTGGTCTCTGTTGTTTCCGTGCCCTGTGCGATTTCCAGCGCCAGGTCAATGTTCTCCATGATGATGTCTTTGCTCAGGGTCCTTAGGCCGTAGGCTATGGCATCCTGAACCTCCTCGTAGCTGCGACTGTCTGCATTTTTGTCAGCATCTGCTATAGCGTTGATGGCCCTTGTGGTGAACTGGGTAACCTCCAAAAGGCTCCAGCCTGCGCTGTCGCACCTGTCGAGACCTGCGCTTTCCGTGATTATGTTTTTTGCCTGTTTGATATCTCTGGCACTAAGGCTGCTTGTAATCTGGGCTTCCACCCTGTCGGTAAAGCGCTCGTTAACCTTCTGCTTCTTGCCGCTTGGACTGCAGGTTATTATGCTGTGCTGCCTTCCAAAGGGCCTTGTCACCAGCTCTGCTATCATCTCGCGATAGACGGTAGCGATGTCATCAAGAGAGCTTGCCTGGTCGTGGATCACGATCGTGACCGGTCCCTGACTCTCAACAGGGAAAGCCTCAAGTATCCTGTCTGCGATAAACTTAAGCCTTGCCGGCGTCGCATTGAGCTCGATTATGAATTCGTTGACCTTGTCGGTGTAGTTAAAGACAATTGACTTCTCGGCATCTATCAGGTCCCTTAGGCGCTTCTTCATGTCGTAGGACATCTTAAGGACGTCCTTTTGGTAGTTCTGCTTAAGCACCTCTACGTCGTGGAACTTAACCAGTATCGTTGATATTTCGGAAAAGACCTTTGTACTTGGCACATGGGATTCCTTGCCGGGTCTGAAGAGCTTGCCGTTTAAAAGAGATGAGAACTCGTCGTCTTCAAGGAAGGATGAGACGTAGTTATCACGCAGGATACTGTCCTCTTTTTCCGCCTTTTGGATCTCGCGCTCTTCAAGGGTCTTAAGAGCCTTACTAAGAGAATGGGCCAGCTGTTCTCTGCCAACGGGCTTTAAGAGATAGTCGATTCCTCCTGACATGAATACACCCTTTACCTTCTGGAAGTCATCATAGCCGCTTACTGCCAGAGTTATGATGTCCGGATACTGGCTGTGTATCTTATCAAGCAGCTCAAGACCTCCAAGGAATGGCATGTTGATGTCCGTTATGACAATGTCCGGTTTTTCTTTTGGGATCCTCTCTAGGACTTCTTCGCCGTCGCAGGCAGGCTCCAGAAAGTCTATTGAGTAATCCTCCCAGGACAGCATTCGTCTTATATTTTCACGACTCCACAGTTCGTCGTCAGCTGACAAAACCTTGTACTTCGCGTTCATCCTTTGCCTCCTCTTTTACAATGGGCAGCACAATAATTGCCTTCGTTCCGCAATCGGGATTGCTTTCGTAGTGAATGCCAAAGCCTTCTCCGTAGACGCTTTTTACTCTGGCATTTACATTCATTACACCGATGGAACGCCCCATTTCTATTCTTCCGATGTCAGCTTTCGCAAGCTGCTCGTTCATAGCCTCGGCATCCATGCCTGCGCCGTTGTCTTCAATGGTTATTTGTAAGAGCCCGTCTTTGTGCGTGGCGGAAATCGTCAGCTCTTTATCCTTCCTGCGTGTGTTGCGAAGGCCGTGCTGAAGTGCATTCTCAACGATGGGCTGCAGTGTGATCCTCGGAATGTTGTCATCAAGAGTATCCGAGTCAATCTGATAGTTGTACTTAATGGTGTTACCATTTCTGACATCCATTACGTAGAGATAGTTCCTGACGTGGGCCATCTCCTGCTGCAATGTTGACTGGGTGTCGGAAATATCAAGGCTGTATCTGAATATCGCTGACAGGGACTGGCAAAGGCCACTGACCAGAGTGCAGTCCTGAGACGCTGCGATTCCGCTCATAGTATCTAAGGTGTTATAGAGAAAGTGCGGGTTTATCTGGGCCTGAAGGACCTTGTACTGGGTGCGCTCCATCAGGACCTTGGCCTCATACTCATCCTGCACCATGCGTCCTATCTGATCCAGCATCTCGTTAAACTCATCGCCCATGACCTTGAGCTCCTCGCTCCAGCCATCTGTCTTGGCCCTCAGGTCTGTCTCGCCGTTTTTGATCTTGATGATGGTGTTGGAAAGCTGCTCCACCGGGCGGTAGATGTATCCTGAAATGGCGGCTCCAAACAGGAGCGTTACCAAAATGATAAACACCGCGATAACGATCAGCATTCTTGCAAGAGCGCTCTGGGTGTGCATCATCAGGGACTGTGGTGTGAGCATGATAAGGTGGAGATTGTACTTCTCCGACTGTCTGCTGTTTAAGTAAAAAGAGCCATACTCGTCATCAAATTTTGGAAAAGAATCCGATGAAGTCGCCACAAATTTCGTGAGGTCGGAAAAGAGCTTGCTCTCCTCCTTTGTGGTATTACCAACCTGGGTGATGGGTGAATCCCCCTGGGGCTGGAGCCAGACATAAACATCTCTTGAAGAGATGTACTTACTCATGATATTTGCTATGTTCTGGGTGCTGTAATCACAGATCAGATAGCCGAACTGTGCCCTGTCTCCGTCATAGGTGTGGAGCTTTAACACAAACCTGATAACGTCAGTGTCCGCAGCTTCATTGTGGTAGCCGGATAACAGGACTGAATAGTCATCAGAGCGGAGATAGTTCTTTAGATGCACCACGTTTACGTACTGCTCTGCATTATAAAGATCATGGGGATAATTGTAGGGCTGCTTTCTCCAGGAACTGACCAGAGTATCATCATTGTCATAGATATACATGGCAAGAAGCTGGTCATCAGAATCGAACCTGCGCTCAGATAAATGCCACGCGGTCCAGTAATAATCAAGAAGTCTTTTTTTGTTTTTCTGGGAATGCCTCATGGCATAGACCATATCCGTCTCGGTATATATGGTCTGCATCTTGACGATATTGCCATGAATGTAAGAATCGAGCTCCGCCTCAATCCTCTGAAGCGTCTCGTCATTATTGAGAAGAGATTCTCTCCTTATCTGCTGCCTGGAGATCACCTCAAAAACAACCGTCTGTGCAACGATTGCAAAAAGCGTACAACCTATAACCAGCCCAATAACGGCCCGGCGCATAGTCCACTTCCTATTTTTCATACCCCATTTTCCCCGATTAGAAACAAAACTTTTTTCTACGCGAAAATGATATCACATAATTTTCGAAAATGCACTCCGGGGAATCAATGAGTCAATGGGGAGTCAGTGGGGACGGTTCTCTTTGACTCCCTTTTGCTTAGGTCTTCTATACCTTTTGATCATCAAAAAAGGGAGTCAAAGAGAACCGTCCCCACTGACTCCCCATTGACTCACACCTTATTTCTTCTCAAGTAAATAAAATATCCAACCACTACCGCCACAACTGACATCACCAGATACAGTATCGGCGCGAACTGAAGGGCTGTCAGGTAGTGTCCGCCAAAGCCCACAAGCCTGAATTCATACAACACGTTCGGAGATGCCATGTCGATTGGCGAGAGCAGGTACAGAAGCTGGGACAGAGGGCGAATGACCATCGGTATCTGCCTTGCGCCGGCAAGGATCAGAAGGAATCCGCCAAAGACTGCACCCATTACTACAACCGGGTTGTTCAGGCACTCGGATAAAAAGCACGTAGCAATTGTCAAGAAAAGACAAGCTGCAAAAGCCACCAGAACCTGCCTTCCAAAGAACGCTCCCATAGTCATAGGTGTAGAGGTCAGAGGCATAAGGTTCTGCACCATAGCATTCCAACCATTGCTACCCCACAAAGCCACGCTCGTACCAACAGATATTCCGCCAAATAAAACTGTCAGCAAAAAGATACTTACGACTGCTGCCGATATCTTCGCGACATAGGTTACACCCCATCCGCCCCTGGTACAGCGCAGAAGCGGATCCGTTTTGTCTTTTACCTCACCTGCATAAATTTGGCTCAGCAAAAGAGTTATCACAAACAGCATAATGAGCGGCGTCGACTGAACAATATCAAACAGTCCATACATCTCATCAAAAGAATGCCACACCAAAGGCTTAGCAACATGTGCTTCCTTATCTTCCCAATACTGCCTCTCACCATCCGTCAGAGCGCACAGCTCCATGCCCTCATAGATAGTGCCCTTCCTGATCTGATAAATTGTATCGGCATCATAATCAGCAATCGGTCTTCCGTAATCAACTATCTTCCTCACCCAGTCGCAGAGCGCCTCATAAGTGCAGTTGGTCTCATTCCAAAAGACTCCGTATTCATCGGCTGCATCATAGAGCTCCGCAAGAAGCGAATCATCAATTTCCCGACCGTCAATTGCCATCTTCAGCTCCCTGGTTCTATCCGCATAATCGCCCATCTGCTCGGACTGGAACACTCCCTGCATAAGCGAATAGATCGTCATAACGATCAGCAGAACAACCGTAAATCTGTTCTTTAAAATCTTTTTTATCTCGTAAAAGAAAAGTGTGCCAAACAAGCTCTTTTTCCCCATCATCAGCTCTCCTCTCCAAATTCCTTAAGATAGAAGTCTTCAAGGCTTCCGTCTTCCTCGCCCCATGGTCCCTGCCAGATGATTTGTCCGGATTTCATCATGATAACCTTATCAGCGATGTGTTCAATGTCAGATACGATGTGCGTGGACAAAAGAACTATACTCTCCTTTCCAATCTCCTCAATAAGGTTACGAAATCGCACTCTCTCCTTGGGATCGAGTCCCGCTGTGGGCTCGTCCAGGATCAGCACTTCCGGTCTGTTTATGAGCGCCTGCGCAATCCCGATACGCTGCTTCATACCGCCGGAGTAGGTCTTTATCTTTTTTGACGCAACATCAGAAAGTCCCACCATTTCAAGAAGCTCCTGTGTTCTTGCCTTGGCGGCCTTTTTATCAAGTCCCTTAAGTGCAGAGAAATACATCAAAAAATCTCTTCCGCTGAACTCAGGGTAATATCCAAAATCCTGAGGCAAATACCCCAAAACGTCGCGATAGCTCATCTCCGAAACCAGAACGCCGTCATAAGTGATATCGCCACTTGTGGGCACAAGGATTCCGCAGATCATCCTCATGAGTGTTGTCTTTCCTGCGCCGTTGGCGCCCAGCAGCCCCGTAACTCCCTTGGTCAGAGATAAAGAGACTCTGTCCACCGCAATCTTATTCTTATATTGCTTAGTTAAGCGATCAATTTTCAGTTCCATTGATACTCCTCCAAACGAAATGTCTTTTTAATCTGAATGCATTCCAGTACGACAAATACTGCAAGCAGTACAAACCATACCCATCTGTAATTCTGCGCAAAAAGAGCTTTCTCATCTTTGATGGCAAGCATCATTACCGACGTCATAGCAGAAACCAGAACACAACCAAATGCATTCCTTCTTCCGATTTCTGTTCTCTCCAGGATCATGCTGGCTATGGAAGAAATAAGATACGGCAAAGTGATGATGGCTCCTGTCATGGCAATCCCATATACGCTTCTCCTGCCTATAACTACTGTGAGTATGAGCAAAAGAGCTATATGCACGCTTCCAATGCATATGAGCTTTGCAAAGAGTATTCCTCTTCCGGAAATCCTTGTCGCTCCCTCGAGTTCATCCATCCCGTACATTCGGCAGCGCATGGTGTCAAATACCGCAATCGCTGACACAAAGGGCATTATCGCAGCTACCCAAAAGAGCATTTCCCTGTTTGAAGCCATCCCAAAAGCGGCAACAAACAGCGCTGCAAATGATGCGATCCACACGGGCATTCTGATATATGAAATCTGGCTTTTTATGATGTCAAAGATGCTGGGTTCCTGCCTGCTCTTTTTCCCAAACTCACGTATAAATGCATCTTTCTTTGCAAGGTCAGGCTTCGGCGCTGCATCGGCCATCATTCTTTTTATGTTTTTACTCATGGAGATTACCTCCTTCCATCAGCTTTATGAAATCTCTTTTTACTGAATTCAGCTTCCTGTAGAGAGCGAATCTTGAAATGCCCATTATCTTGCAGATATCCGAAAGTGGTACCTCGTTCATATATCTTAAGATTAGAAGCTCTCTGTCCTCTTCCGGCATTTTATCAAGGGCCGCATTTACATCCATTCTTCTTATAAGGTCCTCAGCCCCATCCCCCTCATCGGAATAGTCCTCGGGAAGCTCCTCCATTTGGGCTTTCCTGCTTTCATCAATACAGAGGTTTCTGGCTATTGTGTAAAGAAAACGTAACTGCTCGCCGCGCTCTTCATAGCTGCTGTTCATGAAGCGAAGAAACGTCTCCTGAGTCAGATCCTGCGCAGTATCTGTATTGTGAACTCTGTAATAGCAGAAGCGAAAAATTTTGTCGTACTGTTCTTCAATATCCATGGACTTCGTCTTTTCCTCCCCTCTGTAATGTATAACGAATTAATCATATAAAATGTGCGGCAAGAAATAAATATTTTTGTGGCAGGGCAACCCAGTCAACAAAGAGTCAGTGGGGACGTTTCAGTTTGACTCATTTTGAGTCAAACTGAAACGTCCCCACTGACTCACATCTCTTGCTGTGGATCAAATTCATCCGACGCAAGGTATCTGTATATCGCAGTCAAAAGAGCTCTGCACTCCGGATAGTCAAGCAGATTGTGCAGTCCCATGGATGAAACAAATATCCGGCCCTTTTTGCATCTGTACTCCACAAGCATTCCCATGTTGCGAAGATATGCGTAGCAGTCCATAACAGTAACTATGCTCCGCACTCCCTCCGGCAGCAAAAGAGCTCTCTGTGAACTTTGAACAAACCACTGATAGCCCGGGTAAAACTTTGTCGGATAATTTCTGAACAAAGGATGCTCATCATCTATCAGAAGCCCCATGGTTCCCTCCTGAGAGCTGAAAGTTCCCACAGACCAAAAGTCCGTGGTAAAGGAACTCTTTACCGACTCAGGAAGCGCCTCACTTGTGGAATCCGGCGCAAGGAAAACAATTCCGCCTTCTTCCAAAATCTCTTTTGCCTTATCATCCAATGACCTGCATTCGTAGACGCAGTCAGGCTTAACAGGGTTCTGGCTTTCCCTTGTGTAAACGTAAATCTTGTAGAAATTATCATATCCTGCAAAAGATACATAAACAGTAATCTCAGCACTTCTCTCCGGATCAGCCAGCATCAGCTCAGCCTCGATTTCTCCAACCTCACCAAGCTCTCCTTGCCCACAGGTTACCTCATCAAACTCTTTTGTCAAAAGAGCTTTCTCCCCTTCTGAAATCCTTACAATAAGCCTTCCTGTGATATCTCCCTTGGAATAGTTTGAAAACTTAATTACCGCTTTCAGACTTTCGCCATCAACAAAGGTATACTTATCCAGAAGCACCAGCGGAAGCGCCTCTTTAAAGAAACTCCTAAACCTCTCCGGCGCAGCAAAGCTGTAGGGCTTAGCCTTAAGGTGAGAGTTCATCATCCCGACAAGAGCCGTGCCCTGCCCCGGAAAATCCTGAAGTCCCAGCAGAGAAATTCCGCTGTAGCCTTCAGTCCTAAGAGCTGCTTCGATCTCCTCACGATAGCTAAGAAGTGAAAGCTCACCTGTTGCTTCAACGCGCCTCTTCCAACCATCAAGAAGCCCTTTCTCCTTAACTTTTTTCTTTATCAGTTCAAGATTACCCGGCGCTGTTACTCCGCGGAAATCCTCGATTTCGCCAAAGTCAGGCAGAACCTCATACTGCCCCACTTCAAAGCTAAAGACAGGTTTGTCGAAGCTCTTTCTGATCTCTTTCACCGTATCTGCGTAGTCGTGCTTTGCATCAGGATAGTCGCTGTTCAGATACCCCTTCATCCCGGCAAAAGTCGCTCTCATGGGAGTATCCCCAAATGAACTCGAAGTATAAAAATCGCTCTCCGAATCAGCCCCCTTCTCCCCATAAAAAGCATTTGAAGAAAAGGCAAACAGCCTGGTTTTATCCATCTCGTGGCACAGATCAAGGAGCCTGTATGCCACCTTCATCCCGTCCTCTTTTGCCTGCAATTCGTTTCCAAAGGTAAGCATCACGAAAGATGGATGATTTGCGTAAATCTTAAGTATCTCCCTGAGCTCTTTTTCATAATAGGCCGCTGCCTCCGGAGCGGAAAACGCATCCTTAGGGTTCCAGTGGGATAGCTCAGGCTGCATCAGCACTCCAAGCTCATCAGCCGCATAAAAGGCAGCCTCCGGCGGGCAGTGAGAATGAAATCTTAAGCAGTTGACTCCATAGCCCATGTAGGTCTTTATTATCTCTTTCCAGGACTCTGTATCCATGGGCGGATGGCCGGTCTCAGGAAATACCGCGCAGTTTGCTTCGCTCCGCAGGAAAATCCTACGTCCGCCAAGGCACAAATGCCCCTCAATGTCCTCAAAGCTCCTGACGCCAAAGGCAGTTACAAACTCATCCCCCAAAAGCTTTGCCCTTACGTGAATAACCTTTCCGCAGTTCTCATCCCAGAGCAGGTCTTTAGGCACTTCCACGCATACCTGCGTTTCAAAAGAGCTCCTGTCCACCTTGCAGGAAATCTCCAGCTCCTTAGCTACAGAAAGCTCATCAAAACAAAGCTCCAGCTCCCCCTCAAAAGCATCTGCACAGTCCACAGTAACCTGCACATCCAGCAGCCACTTGCCGGCGCCTTCTTCACTTCTCGGATACACTCTGACACTTTCAATGAAATTCTGCTCTAAAGTCTCTATCCCCAACTCCCCAACGATCCCGTTCCAGTTGGTCTGGGTCTCATCCGTGGCAGCCGAGGAGTAGACAATGTTATCTCTGGGAAGCCCCTCGTAGCTGTTATCCGATGAAAGTTCAATAAGTGCGCCATCACGCAGAACATCCGTAACCTCAAACACATACGGCGTTGAAAGACTTCCGGAAAGCGCAGGAATCTCTTTTCCATCCACACGAAGTCCCAGTACTCTTGCTCTCTCGGCCCTGAGAAAGTACCTTTTCCCACTTGCCACATCACCTTCCCACGTCCGCGAAAAGCAGACCTTTCCCTCGTAGGTGTGCTTTCTGGTAAGCCTTGTGGCGATCACATCCTCCGTAACAAGAGCCTTATTCTCCACATAGTCTTCACCCTGGTGGAGCTTGCCCGTCAGCTTATCCTCATGTCCTATGCCATTTGTATCCAGCGTTCCCGGAAGAGTCGCTGCAAAAGTGCCACCATCCATAAGGCGCACATTCCACTCTCCGGCAAGACTTTTAAATTCTCTCATCACAGATCTCCGTCACTTACACAGCCCCAGGTACAGCGCTGCAAGCTGATGATTCTTATCAAGTAAAAGAGCTTTCTCAAACCACCCGGCAGCTCTTTTTCCGTCACCTATTCCCATATTTGCTAGTCCCATCAGATAGTAGCAGTGCACCTTATTCTTAACATCCATATCCGCATCAAACACTGACATATCCGGCATGGAAACTGCAAAATAATCCATTACAAATTTATCGTTTACATGGTGCTCGCCAAAGTCCAAAAGCTTATAGAACCTGGCATTGGCAGCCATCTCATCACCAAGCTCTTTAAAGCCAAGGCCCTGAAACAGGATCATGTCCGCAGGCTGATCGTAGTAATACATCATTCCCGCAGGCTCTGATTCACCTAGCGTTGATTTCTCAAAGCACTCTTTTGCCCCGGCCTCATCTCCAAGCGCCTTGTAGCACCTGCCCAGAAGGTAATAAAGGTTGTTGTCCTTAGTACCCTCAAGCCTTCCTTCACCAAGATTCTCAGGGTAGGACAATGCTTCTTCTATGAGCTTTGCTGCGCCGTTTGCATCTCCTTTATCAAGCGCAGTCTTTGCCAGCATAAAAAGGGATATCTTAAACTGCGAGGTGATCTTGCCCTCGGCCCCTTCCCAGGTCTGGAAATCATGGCTCGTTATCTTCTGATGTGCATCATCATACCTGCCACAGATGTTAAGAAGAGTCACATACTCCGTATAGAGGTCATCTCTCGCCTTAACAATCTCAAGGTTCTCCTCAAACCTTGAAAGCCTCTCTTTCGGCGCCACTCCCAGTCTTGCGTAGAGCTGATCAAGCTCAAGGAACACTCTCGCATCGCTCTTATCAAGATCAAACGCTCTCTCAATGCACTGTTTTGCTCTGTCTTTATCACCACACTTATTATAATACGCTATTGAGAGGTTTCTAAACACAGTCGGGAAGGTATCATCAAGCTCTTTTGACTTCTCCCAGAACTTAACAGCCTTCTCATACCCCAGCTTGTCGTAGTACAGGCACCCAAGGTAATAATAGGCCTTAGCGCCATCAGGATTGAGCTCTATGCACTTTTCCAGTACCTTGAGGTCCTCGAGCTTATTGGGGAAGCAGTACCTGAAGTCGGCGCCTTCCGCATCTCTGAGCACCTTCTTTGCCGCATCGCCTTCTCCCAGCTTATCAAGATAAAACGCCTTGTAATAGTAATTTAAAGGGCTCTTATCAGGGCATGCATCCAGCGCTTCCACCGCCGCATCATACATGCCATATTCCGCAAAGTCTCTTGCTGTCTGCAGGAAATTCTCTATGTCCCCGGTTATCTTCTCCTCGCCGTAGCCATCGCCGGTTTTTGTCAAAAGACATCTCGACACAAAGTCAAAGGCATCCACCCCGAGGTTCTCTTCCAGGTACTCCCGCGCCTTTTCATCTCTTCCAAGCGCCAACAAAAGTGCTGCCTTTAAGCCTCTTGCCTTGATGTTTTCGCTGTTCTTTATAAGGCTCTTTTCTGCAAACGAAAGCGCCTCTTCATAGGCTTTTCTCCTGCAGGCGATCACAGAGAGATAGTAGAAAGCCATCTCCTGCTGGGCACTGGTCCAGGTTGCCTTGTAGAAGGCATCATAGGCCTCATCAAATTTATCCTGATAAAACAGACTCAGCCCCAAGTCATAATACGCCTCACTGTCATAAGGATTGGGATTAAGAAGAGTGAGCCTTTCTATCGCCTTTCTGAAGTATCCTTCTGCCTTTGCAAACTCTCCTCTTCTAAGGAGCAACATTCCGTATGCGTTATTTATACGGATGTCTCCTTCATCCCTCTTTAGTCCCTCCAAATAGTAATCATCCGGAAGCCAGGTAGCATGCCTGTACTGTTCAATGTGAAGCCCCGTAAGATACAGTTCCTCATTACTAAGGATATCCTTTGGCGCTTTCGCAGCCTTGGCAGGCTCAGCAAGCTTTGGGATTCCGCAGTCTTTTTCCTGATAAGAGACAAGCTCTTTCCCCTCATAGATCACTGCAATCCTGACCCTGTACTTATCAGCACCGGCTACGGGAATGCTTCTCTCAAAAACTTTCTCAGGAGAGATATCCGCCATCTCGCTCAATATCTCTTTTCCATCACAAGTTACAAGTACCTTCGCACCTGAAAGTTCTCCAGTGGCATAAACACATGCCTTTATTTCTTTGTCCGTAACCTCAAGATTTACCGCCGCATCAGTGCTGGCATTCTTGACGTAACCGGCCTTTTTGTAGGGCATGAAGTACTGCTTGAATTTCTTTTCCTCAAAGGGCATAAGCCACGCAAAATCAGGCTGGTTGTCGCAGTACATACCTGTCATCAGCTCAATGTACGGACCATCTTCATCCGTAAGGTTCCTATCCCACGCCTTTCCGAAATCACCGCATCCCCAGGTCCACTGCTTCTTGCCAGGCGAAATGTGATGATCTGCAACATGCAAAAGACCTGCTTCCTTGCCGTAGTCGTATCCGCCCACGAAGTCATAGTCGGAATGCTCTGCCATGTAGGAAGTCGGCACGGGTATGTTTTTGTATCTTGAAATATCAACACCGGCGCTGTAGTCATGCTTATAGTAGGTGCCGGTTGCGATTGGAAATCTTGAGACAGCTC
The DNA here is from genome assembly GCF_000423965.1 of Butyrivibrio sp. VCB2001. Taxonomy (NCBI): domain Bacteria; kingdom Bacillati; phylum Bacillota; class Clostridia; order Lachnospirales; family Lachnospiraceae; genus Butyrivibrio; species Butyrivibrio sp. VCB2001. The sequence goes on from NZ_AUIZ01000002.1 coordinate 310,546, forward strand.
TTTTACCATGGTCGTAGACCGAATGGACATCCGGCGGGAAAACGGACTGGGTGTTGTCGTTGACGGAGACAGCCGGATTGGCCCACCAAAGGAAGGTCTGAGGAAGAGGCGTTCTGTTGTAGAGCTGTCCCTCAATCTCGATGTATGCCTTGTCAGGATACAGAGTTATGGTAGTGATGACCCTTGTTCCGTACATCCTGTCCACATCACCCAGAAGAAGGCTCTTGGAGCCGTCAGCATTATCGCGCATCCTGTGCTCAACCTTCATGTAGGTGGTTGGTCTGTGGTGCTGAGGCCAGTTGAACTCTATACCGCCTGATATCCAGGGGCCGGTAAGTCCAACAAGCGCCGGCTTTATCACATGGTTATAATAGACAAAGTCATATCCGTTAGTCTTATCGAGTGCTCTCTGGATCCTTCCTCCGAGCTCAGGCATTACCATGACTTTTAAGTATCTGTTCTCCAAAAAGACAACGTTCCACTCCTTGTCCTTTTTCTGCCTGCTTATTGTTGAAGTTGCAGGGTATGGATAAATCTTGCCACTGCTTCCCTGATATACTCTCTTTTCGAGGAACATCGGGTTTATGTCTGCTTCTCCGATCTCGTAGGTTGGTATCTCAAGCTTTTCTTCCCAAATCTTTACTGTGTCCATGTCGTTCTCCCTCAGGTAAAATCGCTGTAATAGCTTATATCTATCTTGAGCATAAGATAATAGTGGGACTTTCTCAATTGATAAACTTGCTTTATAATATAAATAAATTGCTATACACTCCCGGAGGCTCATCATGTTCACAACTGAAGAAAAAATAGCTAAGGACTCTCAGTATTTTATATATACACCCACAGCTGCTGCGAAGGCTCTTTTCCTGTATCCGACTGTCATCGGAGGATTTGAATACCAGCCGGGTTATTCTCTTGAAAGAAATCGCTATGACAGCTATCTAGTCATCCTGATAGAAAACGGTACTATGGAAATATTGCTGGATGGAAAATATGTCACAGCAGCCAAGGGTGATGCCATTATACTGGACTGCTACAGGCCTCATGCCTACAGAACAAGCACAGGCTGCAAGACTATATGGCTTCACTTTGACGGAAAGCTTGCAGGAAGCTACTACGAATATCTGGTCAGAGAAAGGGGCAATATCATAGCTCTTTCAAACTTCAAATCATCCCGCCAGGTTTTGTCAAAGCTCCTCGATGGTATAAGTCAGCACCTGTCTCTGAGCGAAGCACAGATGAGCATTATGATAGGGAATCTGCTGCTGGAATTATCTCTCACTCCTTCTTCAAAAGACGCTGCAAACGAAGATGGGATAAAGAAAGTTACCACCTTTCTCACAGAGAATTTCAGCAAGAAGATAACTCTTGAGGAAATGGCAGATATGGCAGGGTTATCGCCCTACCACTTCAACAGGAAATACAAAAAAGAAACCGGCGTGACACCACACCAGTTTCTTTTATCGACGCGCATTTCTGCGGCTAAATATAATCTGTCCAATTCTAACATGACCATCTCAGAGATTGCTCTCTCCTGCGGTTTTATAGATGAGAGTGCCTTCTGCTACTGCTTTAAGAAAAGAGAAGGAATAACACCGAACGAATATAGGAAGAATGCTATAGGTTCTGCTTCGCTTTCATAGCTGTCTTTCTCTCGTACATGGCTTTGTCGGCCTTTTTGAAAACATCTTCGGCAGTCACATCGTCATCATCGTCAAACATGGCATAGCCGATCGCAGCAGATACCTTTTCCCAGGGCATTAGAATACTGTCCGCCGCAATCTTCGTAAGCCTGTCATTAAAGTCCTCTATGCGCTTATCTACATTCCTGAAGTCCTTTTTCTTTAAGATGACCACGAACTCATCACCGCCAATCCTGAATACCCTTGAGCGCTTGAACACATCACAGATAATGGCGCTTAGTCCTTTGATAGCAATGTTTCCGTTTTCATGACCATAGGTGTCATTAATCTTCTTAAGATCATTAAGATCTATCATTGCTATTCCAAACTCGGTAAAGCCCTCACGAATATCTTTGTTGAGCTTCTTTATTTCATCTTCGTAGGCCAGTCTGTTCCAAATACCGGTGAGGGTATCCTTGACTGCCAGCGCCTCCATGGTACTCGCTTTTTCCTCGGTCGCCTTTAGCGCCACCTTGGTATCCATTAAAGCGGTGATATTGGCATTCATGTCTGCCTCCATCTGCTTCATGGACAGAAGAAGGTCCGAAATCTCATCGTTGTTCCTGACAGACAGCTTCTCAAACTCATGGTGGATGATCTCACCGCTTTCTGAGCAGTAGTTTTTGGCCGTATCCTTAAGAAGCGCCACGGGTCCGAAAATATTCCTGTTTAAATATATCAGGGAGAATATCAGAACGAGCAAAGTAAAGAGGGCCATGGCAATACCTGTCATAAAAACGTAATCCCTCTCGTTTGCCTTGATCTCATTCATAGAGATATCAACACAAAGAAAAGCAACTACTTCATTATCGAGCATAACAGGAGAAGCTGCTGTAACAAGCCAGCCATACCTTTCCTCATTGGTTATGGTTGTGGGAATGGCACGTCCTGTTGAATCCGGCCAGAAGCCTTCCACAAATGAATCAACAACACCGGGAGGACATACATTTTCGTAAGCCGCATCAATTATGTATATGGCATGATCACCGGCTTTATTAAACTGCATGATATATATGCACTCGACATCAAATATTTCCTGATATACTCTGAGCCGCTTTCTTAGTTTTCCAAATACCGGAAGGCTTTCTACGCCTTCAAAGTTTGACATGTACTTATTCCAGGCATCTGACCCCCACTCAGTACTGGGTACAACTTCTCCGGCATCTTCATAAATGCCCATTACAATATCTGTAAGCTCTTTGACATCGCCTACGTCAAGGGCGCTCACAACTGCTCTCGATATCCTCTCGGCATCATCGGTGTACTCTTCATCAACAATATCTCTTGCAATCCTGTTCATCAAAAGAACTGCCAAAAACCCAAGTAAAAGGCACACAGAAACAACGCCTATGGAAATTCTTACTTTAAGAGAGATAAATGGCTTTTTATCCATGCATGTTTACTCCAGTACAAAGCTTTATCAGCCGGTGGCTTTTAGCTTCTGCTTATTCTCATACATTGCTTTGTCTGCGCGATCTAAGATATCGGAAACAAGGCTGTCATTTTCCGGTTCATACTCAGCAATACCCGAAGCAATAACCGCCCCGGTGCCACTTTCTTTGTTCTCAAGAACCTGGCTCCTTAGCTTATCCATAAGCTCCTGCTTCCTGTCATAATCATCGCCTCTAAGGAACACTACAAATTCATCTCCGCCAACCCTGAATACTGGACTGTGCTTAAATATATTGCACAAGAGCTTAGCAGATTCCTTGATATATTCATCACCTGCAACATGCCCCTGAGTATCATTTATCTCTTTTAAGTTGTTTGCATCACATACAATGAGCGCAAAGGGCAGATAGTCCATGCCATTATCAATATTGCTCTGCACTGATTCCTCAAGCTCTTTATACGCTGTCTTGTTCTTGATGCCGGTAAGTTCATCGCGCCTTGCGAGCTCTTTTTCAGTTTTCAGAGCTTTCATATGCTGCTTTTCTTTTTTGATCTCATCGTCAATATTCTCGACACCTATGATAAAGTGCGTTCCATCGCTGCTCTTACGCACAGTCATCCTGGTATACCGAGATCTCCCGTTCACCATGAGACGGTAATCGATACTGCGGACCTTACGGCTCTCCATAGCAGAGATCATATTGTCCTTATCCATGAATTCAATCAACATGTCACGATCCTGTTTATGAATGATCTGAGGAATATTGGACATAGATTCAGCATAGAAATCCTCTCCCGAATTGCTGATCTCCAATTGGCCATAGATATTGTTTGATTCGTAGCCCACATAGGACGAGGTTGCAATATCAACATAATAGATCTCATCATAGTTGGATGCCAGGCTCTCTGCAATCTGAGTAAATGTAATGGTCTTTTTCTGACTCTCCTTGCGCTTTTTCTCAGCCCTGAGTTCATCCTCAATGTCTTTTTCGTAAAAGATAATGTGCTCCTTATCATTACCTGCGCGCATATAAGTAACGAGGAAGAATCTCGGCTCTTCCCCCACCATAAACCTGTATTTGCAGGAAAATGAACGTCTACCCTCAAGATTTGCAATCATAGTTTCTTTGGTAAAAGAGCTTTCAGCAGCCCCTTTATCCTCGTCAAAAGCATTTTGCTCAATGTTTGCCTTGAATGCAGTAAAGAAGTCTTTTCCGGACGAAGGCATGTTCATAAACTCTTTCTGTCTTCCGGCGTATTCAAGATATTCTCCATTATTTACGTTGATATAATAGATGGCGATATAATCTTCAGCCATTACTGTTGCGATTTTATCCTGGATCTCTTTTTCCTGTTTCTCGCCCGCTTCCACATAAGAATGCACTACACAAGTTCCAATCAAAAGCCCAATGACATATAGAGGATAGAATGAAGTCAGAATCTGCATGAACATAAAAACGCCAAATGCGACACTGGTATAAGCCACTGCCCTGTACCTGACGCTTTGTCGTCCTGAAGATTTCCATGAAACAACAAACATCCTGATAGCAATCCCCAAATAAAAAACAAGTATAAAAATATATATAGTATGCCTTCCGGATTCCGGAATATACTCATGATCATCACTATAGGAAAAGATAAAATGATAAAACCGGTTGAACATCAGACAGATCAGCCCGGCTATGAACGCAAACCACGCTGCGCCGGTCATAACCTCGGCCCTGATATCGTCACTTTCAAGATATGCAACGATGTAGCGCGCCCAGGTCAGCATGGTAAGAAGCATAAAAATGAAATAAAAGACCGTGTTTATATAGATAATTGTAAACAGCTTGGGATTATTGTGATTCTCATAGAGAATACCCCAGGCTATCTCTACCAGATAATATAAGTTTATTGCATGCAAAAAATGACTGTAGCGCACTTTCACCTGCTGTTCTGCATCCTGTGCATCAGTCTTTGCAAATATATTCATTATGGATTTTCGATTCAAGATCACATTTATTGTCAGCGCAAGCAATGCGACTGCTGAATAATACATCCCTTTTTATAATCCTCCTGAATATATTAATAATAACCGTAAAAACGTTAAATAAAAAGGGATTTTATAAATATTTAATGGTCCCTGGGGACGGGGGTTCGGGACCATTTTTCACGCGTAAAAAAAGACCCGGTACAATGTACCGAGTCTTCTGTAATCTGCAATAGCAGATGATTATCTCTTTGAGAACTATTAATGAAGTGAAAGTTCCGTATTTTAGGCATTTCTCCTTCAAGTTGCTGTTTACCTGCTGCGTACGGTAGAAAGCTCAGGGCTACTGTATGCTGCTGGTGGCAACTTTGTTATTCTTTATTGTCAAACCATTTAGGAACTTTGTGGGACAATCTCACAAGACTACCATCTTTGTAAATTGCAAATCTTCTAAAATCTTCTGTGTTATCATATACCGCAACAAGATTACAAAAGGAGTCCTTGGATAAAAAATACAGGTACAGGGAGTCTTTTTATTACTACTTTATGCTATTGCTTTAGTTCTTTTGCCAGTTAAACAATAGTATGTCACCATGAGCATCAGAAAAGCGCCTATCCACGCAGATACTTCAGAAATGGCAATTCCCTTAAATCCGTTCCTTCCTACCAAAAAGCCAAAGATCAGTCTCATAATGACTTCGAGCCCGCCTGAGAGCATTGGTATAAAGGTATTGCCCAACCCCTGAACAGAGTATCTGTATACAAAAAGCCAGCCCAGGGCAAAAAAGCTTATTCCCATGATTGGCATAAAATCAATACAATAACCGATTATAGTGTTATCAGTCAGCAGCATCCTTGCCAGGTTTCCGGGCACAAATATCATAAGGAGCGATATAGGCACATTCACAAGTGTAGAGAGCATCAGGCCCTGTCTTACTCCTGTGCGTATCCTGTCATATTTGCCGGCGCCCTTATTTTGCCCCACAAAGGTCATCATGGAAAGACCTACGGACATTCCGAACTGCTCAAAGAGTGATGCAAATTTCATGCAGGCTGAATAGGCTGCCACATATGCGCTTCCCATAAGATTTACGAAGTACTGCAATACCATGGCCCCTGCGGCTGTGACCGAATTCATAAACGCCACAGGAAGTCCTATTTTCATCAGTTCAACCAGTAAAAGCTTTTCATCTGCTATTTCTGATGTGTCTTTTCCCAGGCTCATAAAATTGATGGTTCTAAGCTTTTTAAGGCATAGCAGGTATGATACAAACTGTGAAACCACTGTTGCCACTGCCGCCCCGGCAACTCCTGTGCCAAAGGCCATTATCAAAATAATATCCAGCATGATGTTCACAAGTGAGGAACAGATCATAGCAGTAAGCGGTGTCCTGGAATCTCCCATTGACTGGAGAATTGTAATCTCAAGGTTATTCATAACCGTCACTATAATTCCCAATAAGATCACAGCAAAATATCTATACGAATCATCAAAGATATCTTCAGGAGTGTTCAAGAACGTCAGCATCTTATTGAGCAAAGAAACGCATACAACAGTAAAGGCTATTCCAAACGTGATACTGAGCTTCTTGGCTGCTCTGATGTATGCATTCAGCATAGCCATATCGTTTTTTCCAAAGTTCTGGGCAAAGGTTATGCCAAATCCTCTGGTCATCCCCACAACAAATCCAAGTATAAGGAAGTTAAGTGTCCCGGTTGCCCCAACAGCAGCCAGCGCCTGATCCGAGATTCCCTTGCCAACTATAATGCTATCCACAAGACTATATAGTTGTTGGAAAAGATTTCCCCATAATAAGGGCAAAAAGAACAGTATGATCTGTTTCATACTGTTTCCTGAGGTCATATTTTGTGTGGTCTGTTCTGTATTTGTCATGGCCGCTCTCTTTGGTCTTTCTCTTGATGTTAATTTTATTAGTTAAGATCATTTAAGTATCCAGGCTATTCCCTTTGCAAGACGCAGATCCGCATCTTTAAAATGATTTCCGGGATTCATTTCAAACGTAGTTTCTATGCCCTTATTCTTGTATTGATCATAAACTTTTCCGGTCTTATCTTCAACTGTGCTAAGAAGCGCGTTGCGAGTGCATGCCTCTCTATCGCCAAGGGAAAAATATATTGTTTTTCACAAATATATATTTACAGCAAACAATTTATTGCTATTTATCGTGTTTACTATGCCCAAATTTACACACCCCTTTTTCCGCGTGTAAAAATGTGTAAATCTTTTCAAATGTTATAGTTCTTTTAAGTTCTTTTTTGTTAGTTTCAAATCTACCTACTGTTTCGAAGAATATAAAAAAGAGCCATCCAATCGGATGACTCTCTTGTATAATGCTTTGTAATCTCGTATAGAGAAACGATTATCTCTTTGAGAACTTTTTCACTGCCTTAAGTGCTGTGTTTGTGGCATTTCCAGGACAAGTTGCTGTTTACCTGCTGCGTACGGTAGAAAGCTCAGGGCTACTGTATGCGGCTGGTGGCAATTCTAAGTAATATTCTTCAAATTCTTTATATACATAAGTTCCCTATAGTTTTGGGGAAATCCTATAAGGTTAAGATCTATATCCTTCTCATATTTCTTAACTATACGATTAAGCTTATCTCTAAGTTGCTTCCTTTCATCATCAGAAGGTAGCCTCTTAATCAGCATGAGTATATACGCAAACAGAGAATCATTCCTTATTGCCGTGTTATTCCTCAAAAAACTCTTATTGAACTTTACCGGAGGATTCATCGTAGAATTATACAAACGCACACCATGAGAACACTTATTTCTTAGAACAGATAATGCATGTAGGTGATTTTCAAGCGTTGATGTACTTATGCCAACCTGCGTTGCTATCACATTCTTATCTGATATATACAATGCATGGTAGAACAGAGAAACACTTGAACAGGTCATCAACTCAAGCATAACCCATACCGGCATCTTATCAGCATATTTATTGAAATGGTGCTTAACTATTGCGCTGTCTTTATAATATGACTTCTCTTTAGTGAAATTCTGCAATGTCTTTGTAATTCCAACTTTATCGTAATAGTTCTTCACATCATAATGCTGATCATATGGTGGTGTCTGGCATTTTAGCTCCGCAAATTTATTTCCTATCAAATCTTTGTAAAAGAATTCTGCTTTTTCAATATATTGTCTAAGCAATGATCTGATTTCTTCATCAAAGCAATAAACCGTGTAAATATCTTCAAAACGAATACCTTTAATCATCTCATGGCTATCAGTTGACAGTCTATATTGCAACATATATCCCGAAAGTCTATAATAGCTGACTTTCTGAAGTACATTTCTTGCAAATGCCTCATCAGATATTACTACTCCATGATCTTTTAGCTTTTTTATCTGTTCATCTATTGTGTATGGTTTCTTTAAATCCATATATTCTCCATAAAGTAAAAAAGCCAAGCTCAACGCTCGGCTTGGTCCCAAGTGTTATTCGCACCTGGCAACTCTGTTAGCTTTATAATACCATATTTTAGCTTTTTTTCAAGCTATATCTTGAAAACTCGCTGTTTGCCTGCTACGCACGTAGAAAACACTCTCTGAGACTTCTTGTTTTCCGGATCTGTCTGCTTTTCAATAATGCATCGCATTTCCCCCTTATATAAGCTCCTAGTTCTAAAGGATCACGATACTTACTATTTCAGTGATTATCTGAACAGAATAAAAAAACACCCCAGGACAATTGTCCTGAGATGTAATAAGTCGTATTTGATTGTCCAAAGACGTAATACGTTGTGAAACGATTATCTCTTTGAGAACTTTTTCAATGTCCTAAGTGCTGTGTTTGTGGCATTTCTAGGACGAGTTGCTGTTTACCTGCTGCGTACGGTAGAAAGCTCAGGGCTACTGTATGCGGCTGGTGGCAACTTTAATAACCACGATCAAAAATAATACTCTGATTTTACTTTCTGCTCATTAAATCTTTATCTGTTGTAAGATTATCTTCCGATATATCTTTCTTAGCGGAGCACACGGGACTTAAACCAAAGGTTCACAATGTACCCACAGCTCTAATTAATCCGTTATTTCTCCTCCAGCCTCTCTAAGATCAAACAATGAAACGATCTTAAACTCTTTCTTTTCAGTATCCACATCCCTAAACCAGATGCTTCCACTATTGATACATGCGCCCTGCCAGTTCGCCCATAGATCTGATATGTCCCATGATGCAAGTGCGGTCATCTCTTCCTCATTAAATGCTTTTTTAAGAATAGGTATGCTTATCGTTATTCATTTTACTAAAATGTTTATGCCACCGGTAGGATTTCCTCACATATTGCACGGATCTCTTCACTGAAAACAGTATCTTTGGGCCAGATGAAGGTAAAATCATGTTTTACCCTAAAGTCGTCAAGGGGAATTGTTTTCAGATATCCGGACTGCAGTCCTGATGCAACCGCTGCTTTATATAAAAAGGTGATGCCACAATCTTTTTCAATAAGGCTTATTATGGTATGCATGTTCTCCACCTGGGTAAAATTCCTAAAATCACTTGTGGAGTAATTGTTCAGGGCAAGAGCTCTTTCCAATATATTGCGCGTTCCTGAACCGGGTTCTCTTATAAGAATTCGCTCGGGAAAGAGATCTTTTATCACGCGTGGCTTCTGATTGAAAGAGTGCTTTGCCGAACAGACAGGAACGAACTCTTCTTTGCTAAAAAGCAGCGTTTCATAATCATTTTCAGGGAAATATCCTTCTACAAGTGCAAAATCTATAACACCGTCGGAGAGTTTTTTAAGAAGCTCCGATGTGTTGCCAAATGTAATCTTAAGATTAGTATCCGGGTGATTTTTTATGTAATCACTGATCGGATCAGCAATTATGTATTCTCCTATGGTCATGGTGACACCAAAAGAGATGTCTTTTAAGCCATGGTTATTCTTTGAAAGTATTTCTTTGAGACTTTCATCATCATTTTTTATCTGATTCATTTTTTTATACAGGAGTTTTCCGTTATCAGTTAGAAAAAGTTTTTTTCCATCCTGAGTAAACAGCTTTGTCCCGTATTCATTTTCAAGATGATGTATGTGCTGAGAAACAGCGGGCTGAGTAATATTCAGCTCCTTAGCCGCCTTGGTGAAATTGAGGTGCCTGCAAACACATAGAAAGGTATCTATCCTGAAATCCAGCATGATCAGTTCTCCATAACGATAAGAAATATTTATGGTTACATAATAATATATAATTTTATCTTTTTCAAGAGATAGAATAGAATAAGACCTGCAAAATAACAGATTAGAAAGTGAGAGAGGTCTTGAGATGGATTTTTTGAAAAAGAATTATATGGGAATATTTGTATGCTTTGTTATTGCGGTTCCTTCATGGCTCCTGGGAAAGCGATTCCCTGTCGTTGGCGGAGCGGTGATTGCGATCATTCTGGGTATGATAATAGCCCTGTTCTGGAATGATAAGGGAAAGGCATCGGATGGAATAAAGTTTACATCAAAGATGATCCTGCAGGCGGCTGTTGTCCTCCTTGGATTTGGTATGAATCTTTCGGTCGTTCTTCAGACCGGAAAACAGTCACTTCCTATAATTATCTGCACGATTTCAACATCGCTTATCCTATCATGGATTCTTCATAAGGTAATGAATATCAAAGGAAACACAGCTACTCTTATCGGAGTTGGCTCGTCAATATGCGGCGGCTCAGCGATAGCAGCTACGGCTCCTGTCATTGATGCAGATGATGATGAAGTGGCACAGGCAATTTCCGTGATATTTTTCTTTAACGTGTTGGCTGCACTTCTTTTTCCGTCCCTGGGAAAACTTATAGGTTTTGATATCTCAACTGGAGAAGCATTTGGTATATTTGCGGGAACTGCTGTTAATGATACATCTTCTGTCACCGCAGCTGCATCAACCTGGGATAGTATGTGGAACCTGGGGAGTCAGACTCTTGATAAGGCAGTTACGGTCAAGCTTACAAGAACACTGGCTATCATACCTATTACACTGGTACTTGCGTATCTGAGGGCAAGGGAAGCAAAAAAGGATGGAAGTTCGACAAATGGCTTTAGCTTTAGAAGAGCATTTCCGATGTTCATAGTCTTCTTTGTGATTGCTTCAATTATCACAACTATTTGCTTGAGAGCAGGTGTCCCTTCTTATGTTTTTAAGCCACTTAAGGAACTTAGCAAGTTCTTTATAATAATGGCCATGGCTGCTATTGGCTTGAACAGTAACATAATCAAACTAATTAAATCAGGTGGGAAGCCGATTTTGCTTGGCGGCTGTTGCTGGATCGGAATAACAGTTGTCTGCCTTTTGATGCAGCATGTAATGGGAATATGGTAAAGACCTGAGTCTGAATAAAGTTCCACATTACGGTTCTCCCTTACAGCACTTGCCGGTGGTTTCATTACAGAGAGTTTTTATAAAACCACAGAATTCCTTCATGATGTCCGTGTTTATTGAATAGTAGTGCCACTTACCTTCTTTCCTGTCTTTAACCAAGCCCGAATCCACAAGTATCTTCATGTGATGAGAGAGAGTCGGCTGTGTAATATCAAACTTTTCAAGAAGCTTACATCCGCATTTCTCCTGATCAGAAAGCATCTTAACTATTTCCATTCTGTTGGGATCTCCAAGAGCCTTACATATCAGCACTTCGTCTAATTTGGTCATAATCTTCTCCTTATATAGATGTTTATCTATGTGTTGATAAAGCATATACATAGATATTCGTCAATGTATTATTTCAAAAAGGAGACAGAGCTTTTAAAACTCTGTCTCCTCCGTGGCAATTTATCTTCGGATATAAACGATAACATTTCTTCCACAATTCATATTTTTTCATAGTTATGGAAATTTTGTTAATATAAAATAACAGAATTTATTTTTAGTCCATCCGTTTCCAGCATTTTTCTTTAAGAAAAGTAGCTATCACATTGATGTCTTCACCTTCATAGTATGCAACCAATAATTTCTTGAACTCCGGCACATCTTTCTCTGGTATGACAAGAAGTCCTTGCCCATGGGATATAAGATAATGATTAGCAAATATTACTGAAGCTCTTTTGTTACCGTCAACGAAGACCTGCGTTTTCATGCAATACATGCATAATTCTATAGCTTTATCTATATCCACCTTATCAGATGATCTTATTTCGTTTATGTTCTCTATAACCATTGACTCTATAGGAATAGGCGGTACATAACTGGTTCCGCCTATGGTTACAGGCACACTCCGTATCTTTCCCCCATAAGAGAAAAATCCTTCATTAACAAGCTTTGCTACATGGCAAAGTAAATGATAATCAGTTTCAGCCTGTATAACATCCTGGTCAAGAATAAACTCCCAAGAATGCTTAAGATTCAGGATTTTTTGCACATCATCTGCTGTCATGCCATTGACGATACCTTTTTCCAATATTTCCTCTGTCTGTGGAAAGGTCGTTGCTACTCCCTCCAACACAGCCTGATCATAGATATTTGATTTCATATTGGCTCTGGCGAAATCCAAATTCATAACAACATCTGCAGATAGTTCAGTAGGGCTATATCCAACTTCTGCAAGCTGCTTATCTATTTTTCGAATACTCTTTTTTAATTCTCTGGCTTCTCTAGCGTTCCTAAGAAGCAACTGATACAGATTATCTGAATAAACATCAACATATGTTGATGTAAGTTTTCCATTTACTCTTTTTCTTATATACAAGTATTTGCCACTGGAGTTTTCCTTCACTTCCGGTGAGCCGTCATAAGGTATGAGATTTAGACGGGCCTGAAGGTCAGCTTTATCCTGCAATAGGCTCTTAATTGTTTCCAACTTATTATCCATCGATTTCTCCTTTTAGGGAACCTTTCTAATAGAAATATATCAAAAAGTTCCCTAAAGTTCAAATAAAAAATAGGGAACTTTTTTCGATAATCAGCAAGGAAAGTTCCCTAAAATGTCTCGAAAAGAATTATTACCTCCGACTTAACATCGTCTATAATACTGAAAGTTAATCTATTCAGAAATACTTAAATTTTTTCTTTGTAGCAACTGTTTATAATTATACCTATATCTACCATCCTGTTCAATATTATGTGCATAAAACAAGGGCGTTTTCACGCCCCTGCCTATTGCACTATCAGTTATTCATCTCTCAGGTCTTAGATTATTCCTATTAAGATTTGGACTTTGCTGCTCCTTCCTCTGATCAACTATCGTCTGGCTTTCTCTTAGCTTTTGCAAAATGCTTGTTTTAGCCTTTTCAGCTACCTCAGGCTTCTTGGTCTTATCCCACCATTCCTTGAATGTTCTGAAGGCTTTCGAGACTAGTTTTCCCAGTGTGGTCTTAGGATTTTCGAGTGTTGCGTATCTCATGAATTCCTTTTTCATTTCTGTATTTACCACTGAGTCCACATATTGGTTAACTGTGCTTTCAATGTCCTCCTTCATTTCTTTAGCCGTTCCGTCCAGAGCTTCAATCTGTGTCTCCTTCTCCTGGCACTTATCTTCCAGCTTTTCATATTCTTGCTGCTTTAGCCTTAAGTAGAATTCTTTTGAGAAGTCGCTATTCCTTCCTTTTTCCTTTGGCTTTAAGGTTTCATCTCCAAAGATCTCCGGGTGGTCTATCATCTGATGCTCTACAAAATCGTGCATTAGATCTTGTATTTTTTCTAGTCTCTCCTGATCAAACACTTTTGTTTTTGCCACCTGTTTGCTTAGTCCTCGTTTGTATCCTGTTGCTACCGGAACTCCTACTACGTGCATATGAGGTGAATCCTCATCCAAGTGTGTTACCGCCGATGCGATTTTGAATTCCGGAACTATCTCTTTTACATATTCAAGCTGATCTCTCAAGAGTGGCTTCATTGCATTCCACTGCTCTCTCGTCTTATCTGCCCAGAATTCCTTATCCCCTACTTGGAGAATTACCTCCGTAGCCACATCATTCTTTTTACTTTCGGATACATACTCCAGATAGTCAGGAATCTGTCTGTCACTTCTTTTACCTTTGTTGTATTCCGCAAGTGCCTCAGAGAATTCCCTTTCATAAATCTCTTTTACATCATCGAGAACATTTACTTCACTCCCGACTTCCACTTCGATCATTTCTTCGTTATACTCTTCGCTTTGAAATAATCGAAGATTGTGTTTGCTCACCGAAACCACATCTCGCGTTTTAGTGAGCGAATGCTTCTTACATGAAATGTGAAATGTCACTGTTATCATAAACAAACTCCTTTCGTAATATTTTTTTGCCGCCGGCAGGCCCCTCGGAGAGCCCCCGGATAATGATGTGTAATGTCATTATCCATAGGGAGTTACCCATAACGACACGTTATGGGGAAGCTCGCTCCGCTCGCCTGCCAAGCCATTCATTCCTTGGCTGATTATTACCGGAGCGTGTCACGCTCCCGTTCAATCCATCAAGGGAAATCACCATCTAAAATCCCTGTGCATTCCCACCATATCGAGGTAGTCCTGACGAGCTTTTTTCTTCTCCTCTTCTGTGGGTGCTGTCTTGAACTTTGAATAGATTTCATGCCTCACTAGTTTTTCCATCTTGTCTTCAAGTTCTTTTTTGATCAGATCAGTATCTTCATCAAACTCAAAGACCAGTAATCGTACCAGCCTTATAAATAATTCCTGTGATATCTGTACGTTTTTCATTCGTCCCTTTCTTCTAGTCCGCAACAATGCAGTGTCTTTATCTTTTTACAACCTTGCAATCTTAAGAGTGTAACTTCAGATACCTTACATTGTTGCGGTCTTGATTATCATTCGTTCTCTTTCAATATCCAGTACCAGGTATTGTTGATTCTCCTGGCTTTTATCCCAAGTTCATTTTTGGCTATCTCCAGAGTTCTTTTTGATATATCCTCTTCTTTAGCCAGTTCTACTGCCTCGTTACTTGGGATCATATTATGGTCTTCAGCCAATTCTCTCAGAAGAGCTATCGCCTTTTCCTGCTTATTCGCTTTCGGTGCAATTCCTCCGAGAACTTCGTCTGCGGTTATTTCATAATCTCCAATCCACTCGAATCCCTTTTCTGATAATCTGAAGGCCTTTGAATGTCCAAATGCTGCTAAGTTGTTCTTTATTTGGACTATTGCCCTTAGTTCCGGTTCTCCTTCTATCCTTCCTACCAGCAGGACACTTCTTGCTACTGCGTAGAAGTCAATTGATCCCATCCCTCTATAGGCTGCCTTGTTTCCGGAAGCCTTGTTCATGTGTCCGATTAGGATGATTGCACATTTGTACTTCTCCGCCAGAGCTCCCAGCTTCTTAGTCATATCTCTTGCTTCGTTAGCTCTATTCATATCCATTCCGCCTCCGAGATATGCCTGTAGTGGATCCAGAATCAAGAGTTTTGCTCCAGTCCTTATGATTGCCTGTTCAACTCTCTCATCTACCATTGATAGCGATTTATCACTCTCATCTATCACATGGATTTTGGAGCAGTCAGCCACGGCACCTTCAAGTCTTGGCTTTATTGTATCAGCCAGTCCGTCTTCTGCTGTCTGATATATGATGTTTATTGGTTCCTCACTCTGCAGACCTGTATCTAACGAAATTCCTTTTGATAACTTCGCTGCTGCATTTAGTACAAAAGTTGTTTTTCCATCTCCGGGATCTCCCTGAATGATGGTAAGCTTTCCATATGGTATAAACGGATACCATAGCCAGGAAACTTCTTCAGCTTCTACATCTGACATCTGGATAAGCTTTAATTCTGGTTTGCTTGTTTCCATTTTGATTCCTCCAATCTTACTTTTTTGTTGAACTTGGCCGGAACCCTTGCTATACTTTATTTAATCGAATTTACAAAAGCTCCGGCTTTTCATTCACTCTCTTGTTACCAGCAAGAGAGTTTTTTCATTTTAGACTGCTTCTGGACTAAAGTATCCAATCTCTTCCCATACCTTTCTGTCTGGACAATAGTAGTTGTATTCACTGGAATTCTCTTTCTTCATGGCATATCCAAATTTGAATATCCCCTGCTGGATTCCAATTCTTACGAACTGTGCATCCTTGTGCATTGCCTCGGCAACCTCAGTTATAGGAACATTTCTACCGGTAAATCTTGGTAGTTCTACATATAACTTTTTGTCTTCCATACTTTTCACCTCCCTTCTTTCAAAATACGAATTATCAGTTCGTATTTTGATAATACGTCTTAGTAATTCATTTGTCAACACAAAATATGTATTTGTAATTCGTATTACGTTCTTGCAATTCGTATTACTACATGTTACAATTCACACAAGGAGGTCAGTATGATGAATAATAGATCTGATATTGGAAATAGAATTAAGCAGGCCCGCAAAGCTCAGCACCTCAGTCAGACTGAACTGGCTAACAGGCTAGGCAAAACTATGCGTACCGTACAGAAATATGAAAGCGGTGAAATAGAACCTTCAATAGGTATACTGAATGAGATCGCAAATATTCTTAATATCTCCCCAGCAGAACTAATTGGATATCAGAAGAAGAACATCACTTTAGATACTCTCTCAGATGTCCTCTATGTTCTAAACGAATTAAATAAAAAAGCAGGTCTTCACTTCAATATAGACGTAAATCGCCCACCAAAAACTGAAGAGTGGAGCTGTAGCCTTAAATTCATGGGAAACGATGAGATAGCAGAAAACAACGCAGATCTCTGCCTTTTTCTGGAAAGATACGCAGATGAACGAGAAAGCCTTGAACAAGGCCTATCAAATGAAGATAGATTTAATCACTGGTTTGAAACAGAACTTGCATACTACGCAAATGTAGCATTGCCCGATAAGAAAGGTGATTAAGGGACTATCCCCTTTTTCATAAATTACCTGAGCATCAAAGGAGGTCGATATTATTTGAAATTACCAAACGGATATGGAAGTGTTATGAAAATGTCCGGGAAACGCAGAAAGCCCTATATGGTAAGAGTAACCACCGGATGGACCATTGATCCGGAAAAAGGTACCAAAAAGCAGACGTACAATGTCATAGGATATGCTGAAACCAAGCAGGAAGGCTTGCAAATGCTATCAGATTATCATCAGAATCCATTTGATACAAAAGCAGCCAAAATGACATTCACAGACGTATATAATGCCTGGTCTGAAGCAAAGTATCCTGCCATCTCTAAATCCAACGTACATGGGTATACAGCCTCATATAACGTATGTGGCACCCTTTACAACAAAACTTTTAGAGATATAAGACTGGCAGAGCTTCAGAATGTCATTGATACCTGCGGAAAAAATTATCCTACACTCCGTAAGATCAAAGTCCTTTTCAATCAGCTTTACGATTACGCCCTTAAGAACGATATCTGTAACAAGGACTATTCCGAATTTGTAGATATCCTCAAGTATAAGGACAAAAATCCAAATAAGATTGAGAGAGATATCTTTTCAAAAACTGAGATTGACAGGCTATGGGAACTCAAGGATGATCCGTTCTACCAGACAGTACTGATGCTGATTTACAACGGCTGTAGAATATCTGAACTACTGGATTTGGAAAAGAAAAACGTTCATCTTGAAGAACAGTATTTCGATGTGATACTAAGTAAGACTGAAAATGGTATCAGAAAGGTTCCTATAGCAGATAAGGTTCTACCATTCTACAAAGCCTGGTATGAATCCTCTGACTGTGAATACCTTCTTCACACAGATGACAACAAAAAATTCACCTACAGGAACTATAAAGACAGCTACTGGACGCCACTAATAGAAAACCTTGGTATGGAGCACAATCCTCATGATACTAGGCACACCTGCATATCAATGCTGGCGGAAGCTCATGTGGATCCTACAATGATCAAGAAAATCGTAGGACACTCCGGAGCTATGTCTCTGACAGAGAAAGTGTACACACACCTTGATATCCAGTCTCTGGTAGAAGCAATTAACAAAATCTAAGGCTTGAGAATTTTGCTGTCTACCTGCTGTTTACTCGCTGTTTACGGTACAAAATTTTCTGCGTTTCACCACAACTGAATACAATTATAGATAAAAGAAAAACCCCAGAAACACTGAGTTTCTGAGGTTCGTAAATTCTTTTTGAATCTCGAAAGATTATCTCTTTGAGAACTGAGGAGCTCTACGAGCCTTCTTGAGACCGTATTTCTTTCTCTCCTTCATACGAGGATCTCTTGTAAGGTATCCGGCCTTCTTAAGAACAGGTCTGTACTCATCTGAATCAGCCTGAAGAAGAGCTCTTGAAATGCCGTGTCTGATAGCACCGGCCTGGCCTGTTGTTCCGCCACCCTTAACAGTTACAACAACGTCGAACTTGTCTGTTGTCTCTGTAGCTACGAGAGGCTGACGAACGATAACCTTAAGAGTCTCAAGACCAAAATACTCATCGATAGGTCTCTTGTTGATTGTTATATTTCCATTTCCGGATACAAGGTATACTCTAGCGATTGACTTTTTTCTTCTACCTGTTCCGTAGTAATTAGCTGACTTTGCCATTTTAGATTCTCCTTTCGACTACCCGATTAAAATGTTAATACTTCAGGCTTCTGAGCTGCGTGTGGGTGCTCAGCACCTGCATATACATGGAGCTTGCTGTACATATCTCTTCCAAGAGATCCCTTAGGAAGCATTCCCTTAACAGCGTGCTCAACAACTCTCTCAGGGTGTGTCTCAAGCATCTGACGAAGTGAGAACTCCTTGTGATGTCCAACATAATCTGTGTGGTGCCAATACATCTTCTGATCAAGCTTCTTACCTGATACTTTGATCTTATCAGCGTTGATTACGATTACGAAATCACCTGTGTCGATGTTTGGTGTGTAAATAGGCTTGTTCTTACCTCTAAGTACGTTTGCAACGTTAGAAGCAAGACGTCCAAGTGTCATATCAGTAGCATCAACTACATACCACTTTCTCTCTACTGTAGTTGCACTAGGCATAAATGTTTTCATTGTGTTTCCTCCATTACCAGATTAGAACAATTACTTAAAATTTGTTACTCCTCTGCGCAACCCTTCACCTGATTGTGCAGTATATGAACATATTGAGGCTTACCGGGACATCAATATGCCACTTAGCTTAAATGAGGACATAGTTATACTACGTCACACAGTAAGATATTATATGACTATTTGCCAACATTTGTCAACAATTATTTGAATCTTCCAAAGGCCCCGGAATTCCATCCAGAAACTTATATTCCATCAGGAAAAGACCCTGAGGAGGAGCTGTAGGTCCTGCTGCCGATCTGTCTTTTGCCTCGAGCATATCTACTATATCCGAAGGCTTACCCTTGCCCCTTCCTATCTGCAGAAGTGTCCCGGCGATAATCCTCACCATGTTGTAGAGGAATCCGTTACCCGTCACCGATATGATGACCTCGTCGCCCTCTCGCCTTACCTTGACATCCTTAATGGTGCGCACATGTGTAAGCGCCTGTGACTGAACATTGCAAAAGCTCGTAAAATCGTGCTCTCCCACCAGGTAACTCCCTGCTTCCTGCATCACATCCACATCAAGAGGCATACTGAAATGATAGGTGTAATGTCTTTTCACCGGAATCTCAAACCGGGTGTTGAGAACGCGGTACTCGTAGGTCTTCTCGGTATCACAGTGCCTTGGATGAAAGTCTGCAGCAACATCTCTTGACTCCACCACTCGTATGTCGTCCGGAAGTATGTGATTCAGGGCAAAAGAGAATTTATCTCCCGGAATGGAACTGGAAGTATCAAAAACTGCAATGTTCCCAAAGGCGTGGACTCCTGCATCAGTCCTGCTGGCGCCTATCACCTGCACTTCCTCGCCTGTAAGTCCGTGTATGGCACGGTTAAGCATCTCTTCAATTGTATTGTGTGTGCTGGTCTGAAGTGCCCAGCCGTTGTAGGCTGTTCCGTCATAGGACACCACCAGCATGACGCGTCTTTTTTCGCTCATCAGCTCTTTTTCCAAAGTTATCTAAAAAAGGATCCTGCCAAAAACCAAGCAGCAGACTACATATCCGAAGATCACTGCAAGTGCGATGATATCAATCCTCTTATAAACAAGAGGCTTCATCTTGGTCCTGCCCTCTCCGCCCCTATAGCACCTGGCTTCCATAGCCATTGCAAGGTCGTTGGCTCTTCTGAAGGCCGAAATAAACAGTGGCACCAGTAGCGGAACCAGGCTCTTTGCCCTGTTCATGATGGATCCGCTCTCGAAATCCGCTCCTCTTGCCATCTGCGCCTTCATGATCTTGTCCGTCTCCTCCATGAGGATCGGGATAAATCTGAGGGCAATAGACATCATCATAGAAATCTCGTGGACCGGAACCCTGATCTTCTTAAGAGGCTTAAGAAGGTCCTCAAGGCCGTCCGTCAAGTAGTTGGGCGTTGTTGTCAGCGTCATAAGCGACGATCCGGTGATAAGGAACACAAGCCTTACTCCCATCATGATTGCAAGCCTTATTCCCTCTTTTGTGATCTTTATCTTCCAAAAGCTCACCAGAGGCTCTCCCGGCGTCAAAAACAGGTTGAACACCATAGTTATGAGCAGTAGGAAAAAGATTGCTCTCATGCCCCTAAAAATGAATTTTGGAGGTACATTTGAAAGCTTTATGCACACGCACAGGAAAAGTGCCGCAATGACATATCCTATGAAGTTTTTCACCAGAAACAGGGAAATAATAAAGGAGAAGGTTCCCACGATCTTAACTCTAGGGTCAAGGGAGTGGATCACCGATTCCGTCCTATAATATTGTCCCAGCGTAATATCTCTAAGCATTATTTACCAAGCGCCTTTAAAATCTCTTTTTTTGCTTCTTCCAGGGTTGTTATATCGGTACTTACATCAAAGCCCGCAGCCTTCAGTTCCTGCATGCAGTAGGTCACCTGAGGCGCAGCAAGTCCTATCTCCTCAAGCTCTTTATAATGGGAAAAGACCTCTCTGGGCTCCGCGTCAAATGCAACCCTGCCCTTGTTCATTACGATGATCCTCTCAACGTAATCCGCAACATCCTCCATACTGTGGCTCACAAGGATAATGGTGATGCCCATGGTCTTATGGAGGTCCGATATCAGGTTGAGTATATCTTCACGCCCCTTGGGATCAAGGCCGGCTGTGGGTTCATCAAGAATAAGGATCTGGGGCTTCATGGCCAGAACACCTGCGATAGCAACTCTCCTCTTTTGTCCTCCCGACAGATCAAAGGGTGACTGATAGAAATAATCATCATCAAAGCCCACCTGTTTTAAGGCCTCATAAGCCCTTAGCTCAACTTCCTTCTGGGGGAGTCCTAAGTTCTTGGGGCCAAAGCACACATCCTTAAAGCAGTCTGAT
Source organism: Butyrivibrio sp. VCB2001 (assembly GCF_000423965.1). Classification (NCBI taxonomy): domain Bacteria; kingdom Bacillati; phylum Bacillota; class Clostridia; order Lachnospirales; family Lachnospiraceae; genus Butyrivibrio; species Butyrivibrio sp. VCB2001. The sequence goes on from NZ_AUIZ01000002.1 coordinate 331,850, forward strand.
TCAAAGAGCTGATGTTCCGGATACTGGAAGACCAGGCCCACCTTGGCTCTTAGCTTTTTCTTGTCGTAGTCCTTGTCATTGATATCTTCATTGTTAAAGAAAACCTGACCGCTTGAAGGCTTAACAAGACCGTTCATATGCTGTATCAGCGTTGACTTACCTGACCCTGTGTGTCCGATAAGTCCGATGAACTGACCGTCCGGGATCTTCAGCGAAACATCTATAAGAGCTGCGCTGGCCATGGCAGTGTCTTCGTCATATATGTAATTGACATGATTTAGCATTATCGACATGCTTTTAAAGCCTCCACAAGCTCTTTTCTCGTAAGGATAGGATTAGGGAGCGGAACTCCGCTCTTTCTTAGTTCATGTGCAAGGAGTGTGACCTGCGGAACGCCCAGTTTAAGCGCCTTTAGCTTGTCCACCTGAGCAAAGATCTCCCTTGGAGTTCCTTCCATGACAACCTTGCCCTTGTCCATGACAAAGACCTTGTCTGCATCCACAACTTCTTCCATATAGTGAGTTATAAGAATAACCGTGATGCCCTCTACCTGATTGAGTCCCCTGGCAGCTCTGATTACTTCCTTTCTGCCGTTGGGATCAAGCATGGCTGTGGGCTCATCCATGATAATACACTTAGGGTGCATTGCAATGACACCGGCAATGGATACTCTCTGCTTCTGACCACCTGACAAATGATTGGGTGATGACTTTCTGAACTTGTCCATACGGACAGCCTTTAAGCTCTCATCCACTCTCTCCCAGATCTCCTCAGTGGGAACACCCATGTTCTCAGGTCCAAAGCCGACATCCTCTTCAACAATCTGACCGATGATCTGGTTGTCCGGATTCTGGAATATCATTCCCGCTTCCTGTCTGACATCCCAAAGGTGCTCATCATCCTCGGTCAGCATTCCATCCACATAGACCTCACCTTCTGTCGGGTAGAGCAGTGCATTGAAATGCTTGGCAAGCGTTGACTTACCTGACCCGTTGTGCCCCAAAATGGCAATAAACTGCCCCGGCTCCACAGAAAGATTGACATCGTCAATGGCTCTTGTAATGCCCTCAACGTTGCCTTCCTCGTCGCGCCTTATATATTCAAATACCAGTTTGTCTGTGCGAATCATCTTCTTCATAACAGTGCTAATTTTACTAGATTTCAAGGGATAATACAACTTTAAGCGCTTTTTGCATGATATAATTTTTATATGTGATTGCGATCACGGACTAAACGGAAAGGACCTGCGGTTTAATGAAAAAGATCAGAAACACATCAGCTGTTTATAATTCAGGCAGTTACACCTTTATGTCCGACGTAATGGGCTTTATCGAAAGCAGCCTAACTCAGATATCTGTCGGCAAAAAATTCATTCAAAAAACCTTACTTATCTCCGAGGAGATAATAGCAGACCTTCTAAAGCACGCTCCGGCCAATACCGATCTAAAGATCCAGGTCAGACAATTCTTTGGCGAAACCAGCGTGAACCTGTCCATGAAGGGTGAGGAGTTTTCTCCCTATTCCGATGAAGATGACCTTAGCGAAGATGCCAGCGTCAGTGCCATCCGCGCCGTACTTCTGCGCTCCTTCGGTGAAAATTTCAAATACAGAAACAAAAACAATATTAACCATGTAAGGATAGTTGCCGGCCAGTCGGAGCAAAAGCTCAACAACTCCGCCATTTATGCGCTTTTCCTTGGTCTGGCGTTTGGATTTCTTGCGAAATTTCTTTTCCCTGAATCCGTTAACACTACGCTCTGTACCTACGTATTAGAGCCCATAAAGACCGTATTCATGCATGCCATAAGGATCATCATTGCTCCTGTGGTATTCTTCTCAATTGTCTCCTGCTTCTCACAGTTTACAAATCTCTCTGAAGTAGGCAAGATAGGCAGCCGTGTCATATCCATGTATCTTCTGACCACGGTCATCGCTGTTCTTTTGGGCATCGGTATCTTTCACCTGGTACAGCCCGGCGAATTCGGCTTTGCGCTGAGTTCCGGAATCGCCACTCAGGCAGTAAGCGTGGACACTTCCGTGGACACATCCATAATGTCAACGCTTATGAATATAGTGCCTTCCAACTTCCTGTCTCCGTTCCTTGAATCCGATACTCTTCAGCTGATCTTCCTGGCTATGCTCTGCGGAATCTCTGTCGGAATGGTAGGCAAGTACTCTTCAATGTTAAAAGAGCTTTTTGACGCCCTTAACACACTGTTTTTAACCATCACAACTCTGATAACCAGATTTATTCCGCTTGCAGCTTTTGTTTCAATATCACTCCTTGTAATCAATCTTGGCGGAGATTCGCTTCTTTCAATACTCAGCGTCACACTGACGCATACCGGTGCCATCCTTTGCATGATGTGCATATACGGACTTCTGATCCTTGTTATCGGCAGGCTCAATCCTCTTAAGTTTTTCAAGAACGACAAGGAGGGTATTTTTACCAGCTTAACTTTGTCCTCCAGCTCAGCAGCCATGCCGACAAACATGAGAATCTGCACCGAAAAGCTTGGCGTTTCACCAAAGGTTGCAAATTTCTCCATTCCTCTCGGAGCAACCATTAACATGGATGGTGTATGTCTTTACCTGACCATAATCGGTCTGTTTTTGGCAAAAGCCTATGGCATCGTTGTTGACCTGCCTTCGCTTATTTCCCTCACATTCACCATCGTAATGCTCTCTCTTGGAGCTCCGGGCGTTCCCGGATGTGCATTCATCTGCCTCGGTGTTGTTGCGGAATCTCTTAATATTCCCATCGAAGCACTGGGCCTTATCATAGCCATCAATCCTATTCTTGACATGGCCGATACAATGTCCAATACTACAGGAGACATGGCTACTGCGGTAATTGTCGCAAGTAACGAAGGTCTACTGGACCATGAAAAATATAACAGCTGAGGTAATCAAACAACATGAAAATCAAGTACTTAAAAGAGCTGGCACTTCTGGCAGGAGTTATCATCATTGCCGCCATTGGAGCAAGGTTTCTTGCAAGAGGCGAAACTCTTTACGACTATGCAAAAAAGAATCCGGAAGCAGCTGCAGTTTCATCAACTATAGAAGAAGTTAAGGAGCCTGAACCGGAGCCTGTAAAAGAGCCGGAGCCTGAAGTTGTTGCAGAACCCGAGCCTGAAGTCATCGAAGAGACGCAGCCCGAGCCCGAACCTGAAATCATCGAAGAACCTGAGCCGGAACCTGAACCGTCACCCGAGAGGATCACCTACATGGATGGATTTTACTATGAGCCAATCTCCAATGAAGTCTTCAAGCGTATCTCAGGAATATCCTATCCTGTTGACTGCACAGTATCACTAGATGAACTCAGGTATGTCGGACTTATGTATGTAGATTTTAACGGCGAGCCTCAGAAGGGCGAGCTGATATGCAACAAAGCTCTTGCCCAGGATATGGTAGAGATTTTCTACGAATTGTATTCAAACGATTATCAACTGGAAAGTGTAAAACTGGTGGATGAATACGGAGGAGATGACACAGCATCGATGCTGGCAAACAATACCTCCTGTTTCAACTACAGAGTGGTTGAAGGAACCACAAGACTTTCAAACCATGCTTACGGTCGTGCAATAGACATAAATCCTTTCTACAACCCTTATATCACCTATAACAAGGATGGCACAACAAATGTATCACCTGCAGGCAGCGAAGCCTATGCAGACAGATCAGCTTCATTCCCGTACAAGATTGATGAAAACGATCTGGCTTATAAGCTCTTTAAGGAGCATGGCTTTAAATGGGGTGGAGACTGGAATAACAGTAAAGATTACCAACACTTTGAAAAGAAATAAGAGAAATAAAAAAGGGATGCGGCTATTGCCGTATCCCTTTTAAGTGGCTTGTTATTAAACGAGCTCAAGTACAACCATCATAGCTGCATCGCCTTTTCTCTGGCCGATCTTAACGATTCTTGTATAACCACCCTTACGTCCAGCGTACTTAGGGCCATACTCATCGAAAAGCTTAGCTACGAGATCAACTTCCTTAGTGTTTTTCTTTCTTCCTGCCTTCTCAGTAGGAACCTCAGTTACAGGGTAAAGAGTCTTAAGGAGCTGACGTCTTGCGTGCATACGTGAAGGAAGATCCTTCTTGATTTCCTTCTTAACAGTTGTATACTTTGTAACCTTCTTGCCATCTACAACTTCTTTTACTCTCTTGCCATCTTTGTCCTTCTCAGGAACCTTAGCTTCAACAGTAACTGTCTCGAAGTTGTCCTTCTCCTTAGCTGCAAGAGTGATCATAGGCTCTACGATCTTCTTGATTTCCTTAGCTCTTGCCTCTGTGGTAATGATCTTACCATTGTAAAGAAGTGCTGTTACCTGGTTACGAAGAAGTGCTCTCCTAGGTTTTGTTGCTTTTCCAAGCTTTCTGTACATTGCCATTTTAAATTACTTCCTTTCTCATTTGCAGGGTTCCCCCTGCTGTGGTACATCAAAGGATGCACATCGGTCTTACTCCTTAGATGCTGTTAATGATCCATTATGAGAATCCACCTCAGTACGCATCGGATTTACCTTCAGCGGAAATCATATAACAAAATTATTCGCCGTCCTGTCTGAGTGAAAGTCCGAGCTCATCAAGCTTAGCAAGAACCTCCTCAAGTGACTTACGTCCAAGATTACGAACCTTCATCATATCGTCTGAAGTCTTGTTAGCAAGCTCCTGAACGGTATTGATGCCTGCTCTCTTAAGGCAGTTGAATGAACGAACTGAAAGCTCAAGTTCATCAATTGACATTTCGAGAACTTTGCCCTTCTCATCGTCTTCCTTCTCTACCATAACCTCAGCGGTCTTAGCATTCTCGGAAAGATCAATGAACAGGCTTAAGTGCTCACTGAGAACCTTAGCTGCAAGGCTTACAGCCTCGTCGGGACCAAGTGTTCCATCCGTGTGAACATCAAGTGTAAGTTTGTCAAAGTCTGTAACCTGACCTACACGAGTGTTCTCTACAGTTACATTTACTCTCTCAACAGGAGTATAGATAGAATCGATAGCGATCACACCGATAGGAAGATCACCGGTCTTATTCTTGTCAGAGCTTACATATCCTCTTCCCTTTGTGATGGTGAGCTCCATGTAGAGCTTAGCATCCTTACCGGAAAGTGTGGCGATAACCTGATCAGGATTCATGATCTCGATATCCTGGTCAACCTGAATATCAGAAGCCTTTACAACGCCCTCACCATTGAACTCAATGTATGCAGTCTTTGGCTCGTTTGTATCAGAACTGTTCTTGATTGAAAGGTTCTTGATGTTCATGATGATCTCAGTTACATCTTCCTTAACTCCGGGAATAGAACTGAACTCATGTAATACGCCTTCGATTTTGACCTGACTTACTGCTGCTCCTGGTAATGAAGAGAGCATAATCCTACGAAGGGAATTGCCCAGTGTAATACCGTAACCTCTCTCAAGAGGCTCGACTACGAATTTACCATACTTCTTATCATCTGAGATTTCAGCAACTTCAATATTTGGTCTTTCAAAATCAAACACTGATATACCCTCCTTATGTGGTTTGTTAACATTTTATAATAATAATGAATTGCTAAGCAATTATTATTTAGAGTACAACTCGACGATAAGCATTTCATCTACAGGAACGTCAATAGCTTCTCTTGAAGGAAGCTCCTTGATTGTGCCCTGAAGGCTCTCTTTGTTAACATCGATCCACTCAGGAACAAGTCTGCCTGCTGTGATCTCTGAGATATCCTTAAATCTCTGGATATTCTTTGCAGCCTCTTTTACTTCGATAACATCACCAGCCTTGATGAGGTATGAAGGGATGTTGATAACCTTGCCATTTACAGTGATGAACTTGTGAAGAACAACCTGTCTAGCTTCTCTTCTTGTTCTTGCAAATCCCATTCTGAAAACTACGTTATCAAGTCTTGTCTCAAGAATTGTCATAAGGTTTGAACCTGTCTGACCCTTCATTCTATCAGCCCTGTCATAGTAGTTTCTGAAAGGCTTCTCAAGTACTCCATAAATGAACTTAGCCTTCTGCTTCTCACGAAGCTGAAGTCCGTACTCACTCATCTTCTTACCAGCTCTAGCTGATGTTCTCTTTGACTTCTTGTCATATCCAAGGAATGTTGGATCAAGATCAAGAGATCTGCATCTCTTTAAAACGGGAACTCTGTTTACTGCCATTTTTTGGCTCCTTTCTTTTTCTCAGATGATGTCTTCATCTGATGTTGTTTACAATGCTAAATAATTCGCACCTTCGTCCAACGAGTTAATTGTCAAAAATATAATCTATATTTGCACATGTAACCCGCAAACAATGAGTATGATTATACTCTACGACGCTTAGGTGGTCTGCATCCGTTATGTGGTACAGGTGTTACATCTGTGATAGATGTAACTGTAAGGCCACTTGCAGCAAGAGCTCTGATTGCAGCTTCTCTTCCTGATCCTGGTCCCTTAACGAATACATCAACAGTCTTAAGGCCGTGAATAAGTGCAGCCTTAGTTGCTGTCTCTGCAGCTACCTGTGCAGCATAAGGAGTAGATTTCCTTGAACCCTTAAATCCCAGACCACCGGCACTTGCCCAGCTAAGAGCGTTTCCTGCAGCATCTGTCAATGTAACGATTGTGTTATTGAAAGATGACTGAATGTGTGCCTGTCCGTGTTCAACGTTTTTCTTGACACGTTTCTTAGCAGCTGATTTCTTTGCTGCTGATGATTTCTGATTTGCCATTTTAAACTAACCTACTTTCTTCCTATAAATCTTTGTTTTTTGTTACTGTTCTGAACTCGCCATGCCCGGGTTCATATTCAAAGGCTAATGAAGATTATTTCTTCTTGTTAGCGATTGTTCTCTTTGGTCCTTTTCTTGTTCTTGCATTTGTCTTAGTTCTCTGACCACGGCAAGGAAGTCCTCTTCTGTGACGTACGCCTCTGTAACATCCGATCTCAGTGAGTCTCTTGATGTTCATGGCAACTTCTCTTCTAAGGTCACCTTCTACTTCGTAGTCGTTACCGATAACCTCGGCAATTCTCTTAACTTCATCGTCTGTAAGATCACGAACACGTGTGTCCGGATTTACTTTTGCTACTTCAAGAATCTTGTTTGAGCTTGTTCTACCGATACCGTAGATGTATGTCAAACCGATCTCTACTCGCTTATCTCTAGGTAAATCAACACCTGCAATACGAGCCATTTAAAAATCCTCCATAAAAATAAATAATAATGATAAAAATAGTTACTTGTTTGATTGGGGCTTTTAAGCTACGCCCAATCGGACAGAAACGGGTCCGATCTTTCCAATACGCTATAGATCAGCATGTTCTATATTGGTATCAAAAAGTAATCCGAAGTGGCTCGAATTAACCCTGTCTCTGTTTGTGCTTAGGGTTGTCACAGATAACTCTGATAACGCCCTTTCTCTTGATAACCTTGCACTTCTCGCACATAGGCTTAACAGAAGACCTAACTTTCATTGTTACTCCTTTCTTACGCATGGATAAAATGCCTTGAAAAGGGCATAATATGCCCTTCTCACAAAAAGACCGACTTATAATATAACACAAATAAATTCAATACGCAACAGGTTTTTTACAAAAAATCGATTATTTTTTCGGTATTATTCTTCTTCAATATTGTTAAAGCTAACACCTCTGTTGATATCGCCCTTATGATTATCTCCGAAATTGTAATCATTACCCGGAAGAACAGCATTTAAGATGATTCCGAGAAGAGCTGCGATAGCCAGTGAAGTAAGTGTTATTGATGTGCTTCCGATTGTAAATGTGAGGCCATCTGTAAATCCAAGACCTGATACAAGAATTACTGCAGCAACGATAAGGTTTCTTGACTTAGTGAAGTCTACCTTATTCTCAACTACGTTTCTGACACCGATAGCTGAGATCATTCCGTATAGTACAAAGCTTATTCCGCCGATGATAGCTGTTGGCATTGTTCCGATGATATCGGCAATCTTAGGAATGAAGCTGACGATGATTGCATAAACAGCTGCAATTCTTACTACCTTAGGATCATATACTTTAGAAAGCTCAAGGACACCTGTGTTCTCACCATAGGTTGTATTTGCAGGTCCGCCAAACATTCCTGCAAGTGCAGTTGCAAGTCCGTCACCAAGAAGAGTTCTGTTGAGACCGGGATCTTCTATGAAATTCTTGGATGTTGTAGCAGAGATAGCAGAGATGTCACCAACATGTTCCATCATGGTTGCAATTGCAATAGGTGCCATAACAAGGATTGCTGTAACATCAAATTTAGCGATTACAAACTTAGGAAGTCCAACCCAAGCAGCTGTAGCAATAGGTGCATAATCAATGATTGCTGATCCGTCGGCATTGGTCATTCCAAAAGCCTGGAAAATAACAGCAACAACATAAGAAATTACTACTCCCATAAGGATAGGAATAATCTTCCACATTCCCTTACCCCAGATATTAAAGATGATTACAACCAAAAATGCGATGATTGCAAGAATCCAGTTAGCTGAAGCATTTCCGATAGCTGAAGGTGCAAGTGAAAGTCCGATACAGATGATGATCGGTCCTGTAACAACAGGTGGAAGGTAGTGCATAACCTTTTTAACGCCAACCAGTCTGAAAATAAGTGCAAGAACAAGATAAAGAAGTCCTGCAACAACAATACCGCCACATGCATAAGGGAGCTTCTCTCCGTATGTCATGTTTGCATATTTTCCTGTATTAAGATTTGCTATTGTGGCAAAGCCGCCGAGAAATGCGAATGATGATCCCAGAAAAGCCGGAACCTTGAATTTAGAACAAAGATGAAAAAGAAGTGTACCAAGTCCTGCAAAGAATAGTGTTACCTGGACTGAAAGTCCCTCACCGTTAAAATAGCCGTTGACCAAAATAGGAACCAGAATGGTTGCTCCAAACATAGCAAACATGTGCTGCAAACCTAAAACCGCCATTTTCGGCTTCCCCAATGTTGTGGCATCATAAATAGCCTGTCTTTTTTCTCCCATATTCTCCTCCAATCTGAAATTGTGTGAACCTTTCAATTCATCAGTATAACACAAAACCGGAGTGCTATACACTCCGGTTTAAACAATCTGATTATTTATCTCTCCAAATAATTCTGCCCTTTGTAAGATCGTATGGTGACAGCTCAAGTGTTACCTTGTCACCGGGCAAAATTCTGATGAAGTTCTGTCTGAGTTTGCCACTGATATGAGCAAGAACAACGTGTCCGTTCTCAAGCTCAACCTGGAACATTGTGTTGGGCAACTTCTCAATAACCTTTCCTTCAATTTCAATTACATCAGCCTTTGACATCTTTATCCTCCTTAAATCCTTACTGTCAAATGATAGTCAGTATCTCTGGTTCACCATCCGTGATGGCTATTGTATTTTCATAATGGGCAGAGAGCTTACCGTCAACGGTAACCACCGTCCATTCGTCATCTAACCAGCCTACATATCTCTCACCGAGAGTTATCATGGGTTCTACGCATATTGTCATGCCCTTTTTAAGCTTAGGCCCAGGCCAGAATTTCTTATAGTTCGGCACTATCGGGTCTTCATGGAGGCTTTTGCCTATTCCATGGCCTGTGAGCTCTCTGACAACACCATATCCGTGACTTGTAACATAGTTGTCAACCGCTCTTGATATCTCATTTAGTCTGTGTCCTGCTCTGGCCTTTTTGATTCCTTCAAAAAAGCTGTCCCTGGCCACATCAATAAGATCCTGAGCTTCGTCACTGATCTTGCCGACGCCCCATGTTCTTGCTGCGTCAGAATGAAAGCCTTTATATATAAGTCCTGTATCGAAGGTGACTATGTCTCCCTCCTTCAGGATCCTATCTTTACTTGGTATTCCGTGAACAACCTCGTCATTCACAGATATGCAAACAGAGGCAGGAAATCCCTCATAGTCTTTGCAGTTTGGTATTCCACCAAGTGCACGGATAGCCTTCTCGCCGATCTCATCCAGCTCAAAGGTAGAGATTCCGGGTCTTAGAGCAGCATGCAGTTCATCATGAACCTTTGCTAAAAGATGCCCTGACTGTCGCATAAGTTCTATTTCTTCATCAGTTTTGATCGTAATAGCCATATTCTTATGCGTTTAAGATATTTACAATATCACTGAATACTTCCTGCATGTCTTTTGTTCCGTCTACTGACTTCAAGATATTCTTCTTGTTGTAGTAGTCGATAAGAGGCTGAGTCTGCTCGTGATAAACTGATAATCTGTTCTGAACTGTCTCAGGCTTATCATCATCTCTCTGAACAAGCTCGCTTCCACATTTATCGCAGATTCCTTCCTTCTTTGGAGGAATGTGCTCAATATGATAGGTTGCACCACACTTAAGGCATGCTCTTCTGCCTGACATTCTGCGAACGATATTCTCATCGGGAACATCAACGTTGATTGCGAAATCAACCTTGTCGCCGAGCTTTGTAAGCTCTTTGTCAAGAACATCTGCCTGTGGGATTGTACGTGGGAATCCATCAAGAACGTATCCGTTCTTGCAATCGTCTGCAGCTACTCTGTCCAGAAGGATCTCAACTGTGAGCTCATCCGGAACAAGCTGTCCTTTGTCCATGTACTCCTTGGCCTTTTTGCCAAGCTCAGTACCGTTTTTGATATTGGCTCTGAAGATATCTCCTGTTGAGATATGCGGAATATCAAACTTCTCCGCGATCATCTTAGCCTGTGTTCCTTTTCCTGCACCAGGTGCACCTAACATAATAATTTTCATACTCATTCACCCTTCTCAAAAATTAAGATAAGAGGTTTCAAGATCTGCGCTGTGCAGACCTTTACGCCTCTTATTATTGTATCATAGCTTAATCTTCCAGGAAACCTTTGTAATTACGAACAAGCATCTGTGATTCAATCTGTTTGATTGTCTCAAGGATAACACTTACTACGATGATAAGTGATGTTCCTCCGAATGAAACACTTGCGCCAAATACACCATTGAAGAAAATTGGAAGTACACCGATTATTGTCAGTCCACATGCTCCAATGAAAATGATGTAATTGAGAATACCTGTAAGGTAATCACTTGTAGGCTTACCGGGTCTGATTCCGGGTATAAATCCGCCCTGCTTCTTCATATTATCTGCAATCTCAATAGGATTGAAGGTAATTGATGTATAGAAATACGCGAAGAAGATAAGTAATAAAATATAAACCAAAAGTCCGATTGAATAATTCCAATGGTTTGGATTGCACCAGTTACTCTGGTTAAGGTAAGCAAGAATCTTACCCCAGGTACCTGATCCCTGATAACCAGCCAGCTGGCTGATAATGATTGGGAACTGGAAGAGTGACATTGCAAAGATGATAGGCATAACACCTGCAGTGTTAACTTTCAGAGGGATCTCTGAACGCTGTCCACCATAGGTCTTTCTACCCTGGATCTTCTTGGCATACTGTACAGGAATCCTGCGCTCAGCGCCGTTAAGAAGAACAACCAGTACTACCATTGCAACAATAACAGCCAAAATAATAATCGCTGAAACTACTCCCCTAGCAATAGGCTTTCCACTTACGAACTGCTCAAATAATGAGCTGATGTCTGACGGCATTCTTGAAAGAATGTTAATAGTCAGGACGATAGAAATTCCGTTTCCAACCCCATTCTCGGTGATTCTCTCACCAACCCACATCAGGAATGCACTACCAGCTGTAAGAGCTGCTACAATCTGAACTACAAGGAATGGATTCTGCTCTGTGAGGAATCCTGTGTTCCTGTAGAAACCAATTGCCATTGCGATGGACTCGATAAGCGCTAATGCGATAGTGATGTATCTTGTAAGCGCTGTAAGTTTCTTTCTTCCGTCCTCTCCGTCTCTCTGCCACTCCTCAAACTTAGGAATAGCAATTGTGAGAAGCTGAATGATAATGGAAGATGTGATGTACGGTGTGATATTGAGTGCCAGGATTGACATGTTCTCAAATGATCCACCGGTGAATCGATCCATAAAGCCAAAAGCGTCACTCTCTGTAAGTCCGCTGAACCAGTTACGGAAAACAGCTGTGTTCATTCCCGGTACGGGAATAGCAGATCCGAGCCTGATTACGCAGAGCATAAAGAAAGTAAAAAGAATCTTCATTCTTATTTCTTTGACCTTTAATGCATTCATTAGGGATTTAAACATTAGATCACCTCTGTTGTTCCACCAAGTGCCTCGATCTTCTCCTTAGCTACTGCACTGAAAGCATTAGCCTTAACCGTAAGCTTCTTAGTAATCTCGCCGTTTCCAAGAATCTTAACGCCATCAAGTTCTTTCTTGATTATACCCTGATCCTTGAGTGCCTGTACATCAACAACTGCACCATCCTCAAATACGTCAAGAGCACATACGTTGATTCCTACGATATTCTTGTGATTGATGTTCTTGAAGCCTCTCTTAGGAAGTCTTCTGAACAGAGGCATCTGACCACCTTCGAAACCAGGTCTTGGTGCTCCTGAACGAGCCTTCTGACCCTTGTGTCCCTTACCGGCAGTCTTGCCGTTTCCTGAACCATGACCACGGCCTCTTCTAAAATTATCGCTCTGTACAGAACCCTCAGCGGGTCTTAAGTTTGATAATTCCATGATATTCCTCCTTATTAATGCCGAAACCCCAAGCGCTATACGCAGCCATAGGCCACTCGCGCTATCGTGATACGGTTTCGGATGATTGTAATGTTAATTAGATCTCTTCAACCTTAACAAGGTGTCTGATCTGCTGGATCTGACCTCTTGTTGCAGAGTTGTCAGGCAGCTCAACACTGCTGTTAAGCTTCTTGAATCCCATTGATTTTACTGTTGCTACCTGCTTAGGTACAGCGCCAATTGTGGACTTAACCAATGTGATCTTAAGTTTCTTCTCGCTTGCCATTGATTTTTCCTCCTATTATGCAGTAACTTCTGCTACAGACTTACCGCGCTTTGCTGCTACCTCTTCAGGTGTCTTTAACTGAGCAAGACCATTGATTGTAGCATAAACAACATTCTGCTTGTTGTTTGAACCAAGTGACTTTGTTCTGATGTTTCTGATACCTGCAAGCTCACATACAGAACGAGCAGGACCACCAGCGATGATACCGGTACCTTCAGGTGATCTCTTCAGTAAAACTTCAGCTGAGCCGAACTTACCGATGAAATCATGTGTGATACTGTTGTTCTCATCAAGAGGAACAGTAATAAGGTTCTTAGTAGCATCTTCCTTACCCTTACGGATAGCATCCGGGATTTCTGTTGACTTACCCAGACCAACACCAACGTGTCCGTTGTTGTCACCAACAACTACAAGGGCTGTGAACTTCATGTTACGTCCACCTTTAACAACCTTTGTAACACGCTTGATGGTTACAACTTTATCTGTTAATTCCAGCTGACTTGCATCAACGATATTACGCTTCATTTGTAAACTTCTCCCTTCTTAGAATTCCAGGCCAGCTTCTCTGGCTGCATCAGCAAGAGCCTTAACCTTACCATGATAGATATAACCGCCTCTATCAAAAACTACGGCCTTGATACCCTTCTCTAATGCTCTCTTTGCTACAACATCTCCGATCTTTGTTGCTGCTTCGATGTCGTCTGTATTCTTGAGCTCAGCCTTGATATCCTTTTCAAGAGTTGAAGCAGATACAAGTGTTGTGCCATTTACGTCATCAATAACCTGAGCATATACGTGGTTATTGCTTCTGAATACTGCGAGTCTAGGTCTCTCAGCACTGCCGCTGAAACGATTACGGATTCTCATGTGCTTCTTAGCACGTACTTTTGATCTTGATTCCTTACTAACCATTGTGCACTCTCCTTCTTAATTATTTCTTACCGGTCTTACCAACTTTACGTCTGATAACTTCATCAGCATACTTGATTCCCTTGCCCTTATAAGGCTCTGGAGCTCTCTTTTCTCTGATGATAGCAGCGTGCTGGCCAACCGCCTCTTTGTCAATTCCCTTAACTGTGATTGTCTGTCCCTCTACAACTGTCTCAACTCCTTCAGGATCAACAAGCTCTACAGGGTGTGAATAACCAAGTGTCAGAGAGAGTGTCTTGCCGTTTTTAGCAGCTCTGTAACCTACACCGTTAACCTCAAGCTTCTTCTCGAAACCATCTGTTACACCAACAACCATGTTGTTGAGAAGGCTTCTTGAAAGACCATGTAATGCTCTAGTCTTCTTCTGATCGTCTGGTCTCTTAACCTCGATCTGTCCATTCTCCTGCTCGAAAGAAATCTCTGCAGGGAATACTCTTGTAAGGGTTCCCTTAGGTCCCTTTACAGTCACCTTATTATTTTCTGCAACTTCTACTGTTACACCAGCAGGAACTGCGATTGGCATTTTTCCAATTCGTGACATGCCCGTACCTCCAATTTACCAAATGAATGCAAGAACTTCGCCGCCAACCTGGAGCTCTCTTGCCTTTTTATCAGTTACAACGCCCTGGTTTGTAGAAATGATTGCAATACCAAGACCACCTAATACTCTGGGAAGCTCATCCTTGCCTGCGTATACACGAAGACCAGGCTTTGAGATTCTCTTAAGACCTGTGATAACCTTATCGTTTCTGTCAGCACCGTACTTAAGAGTGATGTGAAGATTCTTGAAAGCGCCATCTTCAACAACATCAAGCTTCTTAATATAACCCTCCTCAAGAAGAATGTTTGCAATTGCAAGCTTCATCTTTGAAGAAGGAACATCAACTGTGTCATGCTTTGCAGTATTTGCGTTACGAATTCTTGTAAGCATATCTGCAATAGGATCGTTCATTGCCATTTTAAATTTGCCTCCTTAATTATTTTTGCTTCGCCTTACTACTCCCCGAATTGAGCAGAGACACGAAGCCGCAATGCGCGCTTATGTGTTTCTCATTTCTTAGAGTAATACTTTTATAAAATGTGATCCCCATCCAAGATCACAAGGAAGTTCTGCTCTCGGGCTGCGCCCTCGCCAGAACAAACTAGTACACTAGGCTCGAAAAGACCTCGCCAAGTGATTAGTTTTACCAAGATGCTTTTCTTACACCAGGAATCTCGCCCTTATATGCAAGCTCACGGAAGCAAATTCTGCAGATTCCGTACTTTCTAAGATAAGCATGAGGACGACCGCAGATCTTACAACGGTTATAAGCACGTGTAGAGAACTTTGGTTTCATCTGCTGTTTCAACTTCATGGATAATTTAGCCATTGTGTCTTATTTCCTCCTTAATTACTTTGCAAAAGGCATATTGAACAGTGTAAGAAGCTCTCTAGCCTCTTCGTCTGTCTTAGCAGTTGTTGTGAAAATGATATCCATACCTCTTGTCTTATCAATCTTGTCATACTCGATCTCAGGGAAGATGAGCTGCTCCTTGATACCAAGAGCATAGTTACCTCTTCCGTCGAAAGAGTTAGGATTGATTCCTCTGAAGTCACGTACACGAGGAAGTGCAAGGTTTACGAGACGATCAAGGAAATCGTACATCTTATCACCACGAAGAGTTACCTTGCATCCGATAGGCATACCCTCTCTTAACTTGAAGTTAGCGATTGACTTCTTAGCCTTTGTGATAACAGGCTTCTGACCGGAAATAATGGTCATATCATTTGCAGCGTTCTCAAGAAGCTTAGCATTCTCCTTTGCTTCTCCAACACCCATATTGATAACGATCTTGTCGAGCTTTGGAACTTCCATTACATTCTTGTAACCGAACTTCTTTGTCATAGCATCAACGATCTCATTCTTGTATAAATCCTTATATCTACTCAACGTAATTTACCTCCTTTCCTTATCAGTCGATGATGTCGCCGGTCTTCTTAGCAACACGATTCTTCTTTACAACCTTACCATTCTCGTCCTTCTCAACCTTGAATCCGATCTTGGTAGGCTGTCCCTTATGAAGATAAACAACGTTTGAGATATCAAGAGCAGCTTCTCTTTCTACCACTCCGCCATTAGGATTCTTTGCTGAAGGCTTCTCGTGTATTGTAGCCTTGTTAAGGCCCTCAACGACTACCCTTCCGTTCTTAGCATCAACAGAAAGAACCTTGCCTTCCTTGCCGAGCTCTTTTCCAGCGATTACTCTTACAGTATCGCCCTTCTTGATCTTACTTGTTGACATCTAGGCGCCTCCTTATAATACTTCAGGAGCAAGAGAAAGAATCTTCATGAACTTCTTCTCACGAAGCTCTCTAGCTACTGGTCCAAAAATACGTGTTCCCTTAGGCGTACCATCTTCATTGATAACAACAGCAGCGTTCTCATCAAATCTGATGTAGGAACCGTCCTTACGACGTGTCTCTTTAACAGTACGAACGACAACAGCCTTTACAACATCACCCTTCTTTACAACTCCGCCGGGTGTTGCTTCTTTAACAGAAGCTACGATTGTGTCGCCGATTCTCGCATATCTTCTTGTAGATCCACCCATAACACGGATTGTAAGAAGCTCTTTAGCACCTGTGTTATCAGCGACTCTAAGTCTACTTTCCTGCTGAATCATGATATTTCTCCTTTTTTCGAATTACTTTGCACGTTCAATAATGGATACAAGTCTCCATCTCTTATCCTTGGAGATTGGCTTTGTCTCCATGACCTTAACTGTGTCACCGATACGGCACTCGTTGTTCTCGTCATGAGCCTTAAGCTTATAGGTTCTCTTTACGATCTTCTTGTAAAGAGGGTGCTTAACATGGTCCTCAATGGAAACTGTGATGGTCTTGTCCATCTTATCGCTTGTTACTTTACCAACACGCGTTTTTCTTAAATTTCTTTCCACGATCAATTTCTCCTTTTAGATTTAGGCTAACACCGGCTTAGTTAGCAGCCTTAGCATTCTGTGTGATTACAGTCTGGATTCTTGCAATATTTCTTCTTACTTCTTTAATTCTTGCTGTATTATCCAGCTGGTTTGTAGCGTTCTGGAATTTCAGATTGAAAAGTTCCTTCTTAGCTGTTACAAGCTCTGTCTGGAGCTCTTCTGATGACTTAGCCAGAAGCTCTTCTACATACTTATTTGTCTTCATTTAGATACACCGCCTTCCAAATCAGCCTTTGAAACGATCTTGCATTTGCAAGGAAGCTTGTGTGTCGCAAGACGAAGAGCTTCTCTCGCATCGGCCTCGGCAACTCCACCGATTTCGAACATTACACGACCAGGCTTAACAACAGCTACCCATCTATCAGTTGCACCCTTACCGGAACCCATACGTGTTCCAAGAGGCTTTAAAGTGATTGGCTTGTCAGGGAAAATCTTGATCCATACCTGACCACCACGCTTGATGAAACGTGTCATAGCTACACGGGCTGCCTCGATCTGGTTTGAATTGATCCAGCAAGGCTCAAGCGCAACAATTCCGTACTCACCATAAGTGATTGTGTTACCACGAGTGATTTTATGAGCCATTGAACCGCGGAACTGCTTGCGGTGCTTAACTCTCTTTGGCATTAACATTATTTATCGCTCCCTTCCTTATCTGAATTCTCAACTGCCTTTGACTTAAGTACTTCACCCTTGTAGATCCATACCTTAACACCAACTTTTCCGTAAGTTGTGTCAGCCTCAGCAAAACCATAGTCGATATCTGCTCTGAGTGTCTGAAGAGGAATTGTTCCCTCGCTGTAGAACTCTGAACGAGCGATATCTGCGCCACCAAGACGTCCTGAGCAGCAAGCCTTGATACCAAGGGCATCTGTCTTCATTGTTCTGCTCATGCAAGACTTCATAGCTCTTCTGAAAGATACACGGTTCTCAAGCTGCTGTGCAATGTTCTCTGCAACAAGCTGTGCATCCTTATCAGGCTTCTTGATCTCTTTGATGTCAACAAGAACTTTCTTGTCTGTGAGCTTTGAAAGCTCCTTCTTTGTTACTTCGATCTCAGCACCGCCCTTACCGATTACAACACCGGGCTTAGCTGTGTATACGATAACCTTTACTCTGTCTGATGCTCTCTCGATCTCAATCTTAGAAACACCGGCAGCATATAACTTCTTCTTCAGAAATTTTCTGATATTGTAATCTTCAACCAGATTGTTAGCGAAATCTGATGACTCAGCATACCACTTTGAATCCCAGTCAGCGATAACACCAACTCTGAGGCCATGAGGATTAACTTTCTGTCCCATTACTTGGTTCTCCTTTCAATTATCTCTCGTCCAATACAACAGTCAGATGACTCATTCTCTTGTTGATTCTGTAAGCTCTGCCCTGTGCTCTAGGCTGAATTCTCTTCATGATAGGGCCGTTGCTTGCTGTACACTCAGCAACATAGAGATTAGCTCTGTTCATACCCTTGTTGTTCTCAGCGTTTGCTACAGCGCTGTTAAGGAGCTTGTAGATAACGCTTGATGCATATCTTGGATTGTATGCAAGGATTGCAAGTGCAGTCTCAACATCCTTTCCTCTGATAGCGTCCATTACGAAGCATGCCTTCTGAACTGGTATTCTTGCGTAAGATAACTTAGCAAAAGGTCTTGTCTCTCTATTGTCACGATTTCTTGCTCTTTTAATTTGTGATCTATGCTTAATTTCCTTTTCCACGTTAGTAGACCTCCTTTCATTGAATAACTAATTAGTTTATGCTGCTCTTTCTCTCAACGGGAGAATTTCCAGCATGTCCTTTGAAGGTTCTGGTAGGAACGAACTCACCGAGCTTGTGTCCAACCATATCTTCAGTAACATATACAGGAATATGCTTTCTTCCGTCATGAACAGCGATAGTGTGTCCAACAAAAGACGGGAAAATTGTAGAACGACGTGACCAAGTCTTGATAATCTGCTTCTGGCCCTCTGCGTTCATAGCATCTATCTTCTTAAGCAGGCTTGCGTCTGCAAAAGGTCCCTTTTTAAGTGATCTAGACATTTTATTCCTCCTTATTTGATGGCTTTACCGTTTCTTCTTCTTACGATGAGCTTGTTGGAAGCCTTCTTAGCCTTACGTGTCTTATAACCAAGAGCTGGCTTACCCCAAGGTGTGCTAGGACCAGAACGTCCGATAGGAGCTCTTCCTTCTCCACCACCGTGTGGATGGTCGTTAGGGTTCATAACAGAACCACGAACTGTAGGACGGATGCCCATGTGACGAATACGTCCGGCTTTACCATAGTTGATAAGGTTGTGATCACCATTTCCTACAACACCGATTGTTGCTCTGCACTCGATAGGAACCATTCTCATCTCGCCTGAAGGAAGACGAAGTGTTGCGTACTTACCTTCTTTAGCCATGAGCTGTGCAGCGTTTCCTGCTGAACGAACCATCTGGCCGCCCTTTCCAGGATAAAGCTCGATGTTGTGTACGTTTTCACCGACAGGAATCTGTGAAAGTGGGAGGCAGTTACCAACACGGATCTCTGCGTTAGCACCGTTCATAACTGTCATGCCATCTGTTAATCCGTTAGGTGCAAGGATATAAGCCTTTGTGCCATCCTCGTACTGGATAAGTGCGATATTTGCTGATCTGTTAGGATCATACTCAATTCCGATAACCTTTGCAGGCATATCGTCCTTGTTTCTCTTGAAATCAACGATTCTGTACTTAACTCTGCCGCCGCATCCACGATGTCTTACTGTGATCTTACCCTGATTGTTACGACCAGCTTTGCTGTTCTTTGAAACAATGAGTGACTTCTCAGGAGTGCTCTTTGTGATCTCTGAAAAATCAGATCCAGTCATGTTTCTTCTGGATGGGGTATATGGGCCGTATTTCTTAATTCCCATGATTATTTCTCCTTTTGTTTTTATCACGTGCCCGGCGCTTAGCGCTGAATCCCGGACTCAAATTGGATTCGCACGTATATTCATTAGTTCTTAAATTAGAGTCCCTGGAAGATCTCGATGTCCTTGCTGTCCTCTGTGAGCTGAACGATTGCTTTCTTAGTCTTAGCTGTGAAACCAATTGTCATGCCACGTCTCTTCATCTTGCCGTCAGCGTTGAGGGTGTTAACCTTCTTAACCTTTGTTCCCTCGAACATCTTCTCTACAGCTTCCTTGATCTGTGTCTTGTTAGCTTCAGGATTAACAAGGAAAGTGTACTTCTTATCTGCCATTGCGTTCATACTCTTCTCTGTAAGAACAGGCTTAAGGATTACGTCATAATACTGTAATGCTGCCATTAGCAATACACCTCCTCTATCTTTGCTACTGCATCCTTTGTAAGGACGAGTGTTCTAGCGTTTACGATATCATAAACATTAAGTGTGTTTGTAAGTGTTGTGTTTGCCTCTGCAAGGTTTCTTGCTGAAAGTACTACGTTCTGATCGTTGTCAGCAAGTACTACAAGTGCCTTACGTGTAGCCTTGAGGTTGTTCATAACCTCTGCAAACTTCTTAGTCTTGATCTCATCGAACTTAAGCTCGTCAACTACGATAAGGTTGTTGTTCTGAGCCTTGTCTGTAAGTGCAGACTTAAGTGCAGCTCTCTTCTCCTTCTTGTTCATCTTGAAAGAGTAATCTCTTGGTACAGGAGCGAATACAACTCCGCCGCCCTTCCACTGAGGAGCTCTGATAGATCCCTGTCTTGCGTGACCTGTTCCCTTCTGTCTCCAAGGCTTTCTTCCGCCTCCGGAAACTTCAGAACGTGTCTTTGCTTTCTGTGTACCCTGGCGCTTGTCAGCGAGCTGCTGAAGAACTGCCATGTGTACGAGATGTTCATTTACTTCAACTCCGAAGATAGCATCGTTTAAATCGATCTTGCCAACTTCTTTGCCTTCCATATTGTAAACAGATACATTAGCCATCTGTATGGTCCTCCTTTCGCGCTTAATTAATTTTCAGCCTTTACGGTTTCCTTGATAGCAACAAGTCCCTTCTTAGGTCCA
This sequence comes from Butyrivibrio sp. VCB2001, assembly GCF_000423965.1. Classification (NCBI taxonomy): domain Bacteria; kingdom Bacillati; phylum Bacillota; class Clostridia; order Lachnospirales; family Lachnospiraceae; genus Butyrivibrio; species Butyrivibrio sp. VCB2001. The sequence goes on from NZ_AUIZ01000002.1 coordinate 352,618, forward strand.
GGAATAGCGCCCTTTACAAGAATAAGATTCTTGTCTGCATCTACTCTTACAACCTCAAGATTCTGAACTGTTACCTTTACGCTGCCCATGTGACCAGGCATTCCCTTGCCCTTAAATACGCGGCTGGGATCTGAACTGGAACCATTAGAACCCTGATGACGGTGGAACTTGGAACCGTGTGCCATAGGTCCTCTGTGCTGACCGTTCTTCTTAATAGCACCCTGGAATCCTTTTCCCTTTGAAACAGCTGTTGCATCAATCTTGTCGCCTTCTGCGAAGATATCAGCCTTGATCTCAGCACCAAGTGCATAATCAGCAGCATTCTCGAACTTGAACTCTCTTACATATCTCTTGCAAGAAACTCCAGCCTTCTTGAAATGTCCCTGCTCAGCCTTTGTTGCTCCGTGACGGTGGTAGATTGTCTTGCTTCCGTTCTTGTCCTTGTTAACAACCTTTTCTTTCTTGTCAACAAATCCAACCTGAACAGCGCTGTAACCATCGTTCTCAACTGTCTTGATCTGTGTTACTACGCATGGTCCTGCCTGAAGAACAGTTACAGGAACCAGTGAACCATCTTCTTTGAAGATCTGGGTCATTCCGACCTTAGTAGCTAAAATAGCCTTCTTCATGTTTTTTACCTCCTTATTACGTCTACAGCGGATGCTTACTTCATTCGCAATGTCGCTTTAATTGTCTGCAACGATTGACAATTCTCCAGTTTTTCACGGCATCATGCGTCTCGCATCATACTAGTAGAGGTGAATTGATTGTTTCTATTATCAAAGATGAATTATTTCATCTTGATGTTGATGTTTACACCTGCAGGCATCTCGAGTCTCTGAAGAGCCTCAACTGTCTTTGATGTAGGTGTGATGATATCGATAAGTCTCTTGTGAGTTCTCTGCTCGAACTGCTCTCTGGAATCCTTATACTTGTGAACCGCTCTGAGGATTGTAACAACTTCCTTCTTAGTAGGAAGAGGCACTGGTCCACTAACCTGAGATCCGTTCTTCTTGACTGTCTCGATGATCTTCTTGGCTGATGCATCAACAAGCTGATGATCATAAGCCTTAAGAGTAATTCTCATTACCTGATTTGCCATAAAAAAAGTCGCCTCCTTTTCGCACTTTTTGATCTAAGTACGACAAGCGGTGACTGTACACTCTCCCGTGTGTGTCCTGACCCTTATCACAAAGTAAGGCCTTGGAACTATCTACACGTCGTTTCTGCCTTTGGGTTAGTAGGCAGACTTACAATTGTCTGTACAGTGACTTGTCGTCAGTTTGTTTGGCCATTATTCCGGCCTCTAGACATTCGCTCCACGGAAAACCTGCTCAACTGGATAAGCAGCAACCTCACGCTTCATAGCTATCATGTCACAGCGTTTGTTAGTATAAAACATTTTTTGTGCATATGCAACAAGTTTTTGAAAATTAATCACTTTTAATATAAAATCAGCCTTTTATAGCGGTTTTTCTTGATGTATTTTAACCTATTACCCTATCCGTATAGCCTCTGACCATATATAGATGTATTATGTTTCGTGCATTTGTCACAAAAATCGATTTAGTATATCATATTTAATAAAGAAAAGAACTATTCTATGGAGAAAAAATATGTGGATAGCAGACAATTGGAAAGACTATGAAGTCATAGATACCTCAACAGGTGAGAAGCTTGAGCGCTGGGGTGATTATTTTCTGGTTCGTCCCGACCCCCAGGTAATCTGGAACACGGACAAAAGACATATCGGCTGGAAGAAACCCAACGGCCATTATCACCGCAGCAACAAGGGCGGCGGTGAATGGGAGTTTCATAATCTCCCCGAGGAGTGGTCAATAACCTACAGAGATCTTACCTTTAATTTAAAGCCCTTCAGCTTCAAGCACACAGGTCTTTTCCCTGAACAGGCTGCCAACTGGGATTGGTTCTCTTCATTAATAAAGAAGGCAGATCGTCCAATCAAGGTTCTCAACCTCTTTGCTTACACTGGAGGAGCCACAGTATCAGCTGCCAAGGCCGGCGCCAGTGTTACACACGTCGATGCCTCCAAGGGTATGGTTGCCTGGGCAAAAGAGAACGCGGCTTCATCAGGTTTAGCAGAAGCACCCATCAGATATCTGGTGGACGATTGTACTAAGTTTGTTGAAAGAGAAATAAGAAGAGGCAACAAGTACGATGCCATCATCATGGATCCTCCTTCCTATGGAAGAGGACCAAAGGGTGAGATATGGAAGATTGAGAGCAGCGTATTCCCGTTTATTAAACTCTCATCACAGCTGCTTTCCGACAATCCGCTCTTCTTCCTTATTAATTCATATACAACAGGACTTCAGCCGGCAGTTCTTTCCTATATGCTTCACACTGTCCTTGATCCAATCCATAAGGGCGAAGTTGAGGCAGAGGAAATCGGCCTTCCTGTAAAGAGCAATGGTCTTATCCTCCCCTGCGGAGCCAGCGGAAGATGGACAGCAAGATAAACTGATCCAATACAAAAAGGATGCGTGAACTTCTCACGCATCCTTCTTTATTATATAGAATAAACTCTATACTACTTCGACTCATCGATCTTATCTCTGATCTGCTGCATTCGCATATCGATCTGATTGATCAGGTCTGCACTGAACTTAAGATCCTCGGTTATAACCTCGGCGTTCTCAATGTCTTTTTTATACTTCATCTCATGCTCAAGGCTTGCCCAGAAGTCCATTGCTATTGTTCTGAACTGAACCTCTACCTTCATGTATTCCTTCTCTTCCGTAAGATAGATAGGAACTTCAATGATAAGGTGAAGGCTTCTGTATCCTGTATCCTTGGGAGTCTCAATATAATCCTTGCGCTGCAGGATCCTGATATCATCCTGTCTCTCAAGGCAGTCGGCAAGCATATAGATGTCATCTACAAAGGAACAGATAACTCTGATTCCCGCTATATCCGACAGGTACTTATTGATATTCTCAATGTTGAAATCAGCGCCCTTGTTCTCCAGCTTGTAAAAGATACTGACCGGAGTCTTGAGTCTCATCTTGATGGACTCAAAGGGGTTTCTTTTGTTTCTCAGGGAGAGCTCTTTGTTGAGTATTCCAAGTCTTGTCCTTACTTCTGTAAGAGCACAATCGTACTTCATCATAAGGATCTTGAAATCATCTGTCAGATCTCTTTTCCTGAGGAGTTTCTCTATATCGATCTGTGTGACTTCGTCGTCTAAAGGATCTGCGCTTCCGGGTATCGGCTTATAATTTAAGTCTCCGCTATTCTGGTGATCTACCGTCACTTCTTCCACTTCCTTTCTGGCATTTCACTAATATGAATTATACAATAATCCGCCCTGTTATATGTGAACGAACTATTAAGAATTCAAGAAAAAACCGCATGACTAAAAGCCACGCGGAATTTTCTCCTCATAAAAAACCACAATATTTCTATTGTTTACTTGGCCTCTGCCAGTCTGTCCGGCAGATCAGCCAAGGATACAACGCTGTATTCAAGCTCTGTCCTTGGACCGGCTATGAGCTTAAACTTGTTAAGCAACCTTCTGTATACAGTCTTACAACTCTCCTTGTTGGTTCCAACCAGAAGAAGTAAGTACTGTGATGCCGAGTACTTGCAGAAGGTATCGCCCTGTCTAAGGGTAAGTGCTATAGCTTCCTGTAAAAGCTTAGCCCTTGTCTCAAGCTTGGCTGCGTTGGTAATCCTCTTGCCTTCGTAGTCTACTATATTAAGAAGCATCATATAAACTGACTGTCCGCTTCTCTCCATGTTGCGACTAAGAATATGATAAGCATCGATAAAGCTCGGGAACGAGCAATCGTAAGCTCCGTCATCATCACCGGCAACAGCACCGCGGTGCTCCAAAATTCCATCCCTGATCTGAAGGATCTTGCCGGGTGTATTGGTAATCTGACGGCTCATCTTGTCATAACACTCAAGAAGGTCATTACTTGGAGTAACTCCCAGCTCGTCAGTATAATACCTTACAGTCTCATCATATACAGCGTAGGCTTCCTTGAAAGCATCCATTCCGATAAGTGCATTGATCTCACCGATCTGCCACTCATCATCGGGATAAAGCTCAGCAGCTTTCTTGTAAATGCGATGCATGGTTTCAAAATCTTTTTTCTTCTCATAGTATGAACCCAGAGCAACAACTGCCTCTGCATACATCTTCTGATACTGAACACTCTTGATTATGAGCCATTCCTGCGTCGCAAGCTCCGGAAGCACTTCTGACTTGTATTCATCAAAAGCTGCTCTGTATAAAGAGATCATCTCAGCTTCATCTTCTGCTGCTCTTGCTGCTTCGATGTTATGTACAAATCTAAGAACATCGGAATCAATCTCAATTGCATCATCAGCAAAGAAGATGCCGTCTTTGTTAACCACATAATCGTGATCCGGAAGACCAGACTTCTTGATCTGCTTGTGAAGCTGATAAATGAGGTTATTGAAGCTGTTGCTAAGGTTCGATTGCTCTTCCCTGTCATAAAGGATGCTGGTCAGCTGTTCCTTCTGAATGCCGGCATCTCCGCTAAGCCACACGATCTCCAATAACTGAACATACTTCGCTGTCTTGTTCTTGCCGATTGATATGTTCTTACCCTCATAATTAATCGCAAGCCCACCAAACATATTTACTTGTAATATACTCTTATCCCCTCGTTCCATAAAGGATTCCCCTATTTACTAACTGCTACGTTGGTATTACCCACATAATTGCAGACACTTAAGGTTTCACTAGTACCGTTTCTATTCTCTGTTCTAAAGTTTGACCACTTACAACACCAACACTCTTTCATAGGAACCAGCGCCCCGTCATCCGGTTCAAAGTGTTCACAGCAATAGTTTTCCTTTACGACCAAAAGACCGTTCTCATCATATATTTTCTTTTCCATGAAAATGCCCCCTTGGCTTCATAAATGAAATTCCTTTTTTTCATTCTAAGCATATCATGAAAATAAATTTCAAATCATAAACTTGTCGAGAATTGTACTTTTTTTGTCGTCAAATGATATTTTAACATAAAAGAGATCACCCGATGGGTGATCCTTTTCTAAAAATTGTATTAATTGAGAGATCTTTTTTGTTTAAAAGAACTATATCCGCCAGCTTACCGGGCTCCAAACTTCCGTATTTATCATATATTCCGATGCGCTTTGCAGGATTAACTGTAGCTGCTGCCACGGCCACTTCAAGCGGAAGTCCCATATCAAGCACCACAGTCCTTAAGCAGTCCATAAGATCTGTTCCCGAGCCGGCAATGGCTCCTCCGTCCTTAAGCCTTACTTCTCTCCCCTTCTTGATAGCAGGAAGTCCGCCGAGATCGTACTCTCCGTCAGGCATTCCGGTGGATCTCATGCTGTCACTTATAAGGATCATTCTCTCAGGTCCCATCATTTCAAAGGTTGCCCTCACAGCTGCCGGATGAATATGAATGCCGTCGCAGATAAGCTCTGCCGTAACATGCTTTGAATCAAACACCGCACCTACAACTCCGGGCTCTCTGTGGCTCATTCCCGTCATGGCGTTGTAGAGATGAACCGCATGGCTCGCACCGGCTCCGAAGGCCTTCATGGCTGTCTCATAATCTGAAGCTGTGTGCGCAAGAGACACGATCACCTTGTCCCCTACTGCTTCAATGTATTTCTCAAAGTCAGGATTTTCTTCCGGCGCAAGTCCTATTATTTTCAAAAGACCTTTCGACGCCTCGTAAAACTCATCCACGATGGCAGGATCGCACTTCTTTATAAACTCTGCGTTCTGCGCACCCTTTTTAACAGGACTTATAAAAGGTCCTTCCATGTTAAAGCCCACGAGATCTGATAACTTATCGTTTCCCTTTGAAGCAAACTCTGCTCCCAAAGAGAGCACGTGCTTTAAGTCTTCGACAGGGAGTGTCAACGTGGCCGGACATATAGCTGTAACGCCGCGTGATACCTCATACTCAGCAATCTTCTCGAAAGCCTCTGCGTTACCGTCGCATACATCCTCTCCCATTGCTCCGTGGAAATGGATGTCTATAAGCCCGGGAATGGCTACGCACCCAGTGGCATCAATTACTTCCTCGCCATCAGTAGGGCCATTCGCAATAAGTCCGTCTTTTACATAGAGGTCTTTTTCATGAAATTTCTTATCTTCCCCGAATACGCTTGCACCTGTAATCTTCATTCTTTGCTTCTCACCTCAAAAATCTGTTTCTGTATTCATTGGCGCTCATTCCGGTGTATTTCTTGAACACCCTTGAGAAATGAGCTGTATCGGCAAAGCCCACTCTGTCGGAAATATCGGCTATATGAAGCGATGAATCCTCCATGAGCTCTTTTGCATTCTCGATCCTGATCTCGTTGAGAACATCGGAAAAGCTCTTGCCGGTACTGTTAAGGAGTTTGCTTAAGTGCCAGTGGCTGACGTAAACCTTCTCGGCAACATCTGTCAGGGTGAGCTTTTCTTTGTAGTGCTGCTCAATGTAGCTGATGGCCTGCTTGACGATAAAGTTGTTGGCTGTTGTATTGTCATCTTCGATAGGCTCCTGCTCCGAGGCAGAAGCACTGGCAAGTCTCTCCGAGAGGCTCTCCATTGCTTCATCAAGCTCTTTCATCTTGGAGGGTTTAACCAGATATCTGAATACGCCAAGGTTAAGGGCTTCTCTTGCGTAATCAAAGTCCCGATAACCCGTAAGGATTATTACCTGGAGATTCTTGTGCTCAGAGCGCAGGGCTGCCAGCATGGTAAGTCCGTCCATGCCGGGCATTCTTATATCAGTAAAAAGAATATCCGGCTGGCACTTTTCAACCATGGCAAGCCCCTCTTTTCCTGAAGAGGCAGTACCTGCTACGACACAGTTGTATTTCTCCCAGTCAACTATTTTCTTAAGGCCCTCTGCGATAACGGGCTCATCATCTACAATAAGTACTTTATACATACTCAACCCTTTACGGCACCTGCTGTCATCCCTTTAATTATATACTTTTGCAGGAAGATATACACTACAATAACGGGAATGATAACCAGCGTAACAGCTGACGCCATCAGTCCGTAGTTGGTTCCCTCTTTGGAGGTCAGCTCATTAAGAAGTCTTGTGATGGCCTGCATCTCAGGTCTTCTGAGGAAGAACATCTGAGTAAACAGATCATTGTAACTCCAGAGGAATGAGAAAATTGCTACGGTCACAAATGACGGCTTGCCAAGAGGAACCACGATCCTGAAGAATATCTGAGGAATAGAGCAGCCTTCAAGGTGCGCTGCTTCCTCAAGTTCCAGCGGCAGAGACTGTACATATCCCATGAGTACTATTATAGCAAAGCTCATGTTACCTGCAATCTGTGGCAGTATAACGGATACCATGTTAAGTATCCAGCTTGAAGTATTGGTTATGTGCCAGCTTGATTCCATGGTGTAAACAGGAATGATGGTGGAGAATACCGGGAACATCATCGCTGCAATTACCAGGGTATGCATAAGCTTTTTTAACTTGAAATCAAATCTTACAAGAGCAAAAGATGCAAGACCTGCAAGGATCATAACTCCTACGGTAACACAGCCCGAGATGAATATACTGTTCATATAGGCGTGTCCGATATCAAGTCTGTCAAAAGCTCTTTTGTAGTTAGCAAGTGTAAACAGGTCTCCTACCGGCAGAGCAAAGCTCTTTGCAAGGATCTTGTCCTTGGCCTTGAAGGAGTTTTCCAGAACCCAGAACAGTGGATATATGGTTGTTAGAGCCCACGCGCTAAGAAGGATATAAAGACATGCGAGCCCGACTTTATTTCTTTTCATATCAGAAGTCCTCGCTTTCTTTAAATACCAGCCTTGTCAGTCTCGAGAGCACTACTCCCAGCACAACGATAAGAACCGCAAGGGTTGCACCATAGTCAACGTTCTTGGCTTCCATGGTCTGATAGTACATGTAGGTACCGGTAAGGAAGGTCTCCTTAAGTGGCATTCCCTTGGGGAACATTGTCCATGGAAGATCGAATACCTTAAGGGCTCCTGTAACTCCCAGGGTAAGACATGTACACAGAACATTTCTAAGAAGCGGAAGCGATATATACCACACTCTCTGAAATCTTGTAGCGCCGTCAATGGCTGCCGACTCATAGAGTTCCTGAGAGATGTTGTTAAGTCCGGTCTGAAGTATTACAAAATAAAAGCCCACATACTGCCAGACAACAGGGATCATCATGGTCATGATGGCCAGCTTCTCGCCCTTCCAGTCTATAAGCTCAGTCCGTCCAAAGAGCTCGAGGAACTGGTTGAGCATACCTTTGTCATAGAGAAAGATAAGGTTAAAGAGAAGTCCCAGTGCGGTAGCGGAAATAACGATGGGGAAGAAGTAAACAGTTCTGAAGAACTGAGTTCCTCTCTCGATATTATCAACAAGAATAGCCAGTAAAAGAGCTATTCCCACCTGTCCCACAATTGTGGCGATGATCATGATAAATGTATTTTTCAGCGAAGTTCTGACAACAGGATCTGTCACCAGCTTCACATAATTTTCATACCACGGTGTATTCCATTTTGTTCCGAAAGTTCCGAGATTCTTGATGCCGCGAAAGCTGCCGTATATGTTTACAAAAAACGGATAGTAAAGATAGATGATCATGAACAGAAACGCAGGCGCAAGAAATAGAAAGACATACTTTTTGCTCTTGTATATGTTAGACATAAGTAACCCCTCTTATAGTTTCGACCGGCGAATACTTATTGTATTGCCGGCCGAAACAGGATTCAAAGGAAATAAAGTTCTAAATTACTCTAATGTGTCTTTGTAGACATCAATACCTTCCTGAACTGCATCTGCTGCAGAAACGTTGCCTACTACGATGTCAGGCATTCCATCGAATGTTGATACTCTGCAGTCGCCGTTGAACAGATCCTGTACAGCGCCTGTAAGAGATGTAACACCACTCATCATAGCCATAGCCTTAACCTGAAGTGCATTGAACTGTGTCTCGTCAACAGCGGGAGCATTCTTAAGAGCTGAAGCTGTGTGCTGTGCGAACTGAGGAACTACCTCATCACTTGTCATGTGCTCAACAAAGCTGACTGCTGCTGCCTTCTTGTCGGGATCTTCCCAAGCCTTGGTTGTGATGTAGTAACCCATTGAAAGTCCGCCGATCATATCTGTGGTCTTTCTGTTGCCCTTTCCGGGGAAGTAAGTTACATCAAAGTGGCTGAGCTTGTCAGCGTCGATTGTGCTTGGATCCTCAGGATCTGACTGACATGAACCAACAATACCGCCAACCTTCCATGAACCGTCGAGAAGGAATGCTGCCTTGCCGTCTGTGAACATAGCGAAAGTCTCATCATCTGTTGCTGAAAGAGTGTTATCAGGGAAGAATCCTTTCTCATAAAGGTCCTTGATATCCTCAAGTCCTGCTACCCACTGAGCGCCTGTTGCATCATCTGCTGCGCCGGGGATATCAAGATGGTTGTCAGGTGTCTGCTGATTGAAGATTGCAAACTCCCACCAGTAATGAGGAATGTTTCCAAGAGCTGCTGCGATAGGAGCATATCCTGCATCCTTGATCTTCTGGCAGTCCTCAAGGAACTGATCCCATGTATAGTCTGCGCCGGGCATTGCTACGCCTGCAGCGTCAAGAACTTCTGTGTTTACGAACATTGCTTCCCAGTATCCGTTTACAGGAACTGCGTACTTTTTGCCATCTGCAGGAGATGCTGCGATGAGGTCGTCGTTCATGTTTGATGCATACTCAGGGAACTCTGCTCTGATATCATCGATTGAAACAACCTTGCCTGCATTGACGAAATCATTTGCATCTGCTCCGTTGAAGAAGAACAGAACGTCAGGCTCTGAACCTGTCTCAAAGTCTGTGATGATCCTTGTCTTGAAGGTCTCATCTGAAGTTGCTGAAGTATCACTTACTGTGTTTCCTGTAGCTGCTTCCCAGTCTGCAACAGCATTCTTGTAATTCTGTGCATTGGAATCCTCACCTGCGAAGGTAGTAGTTACAGTGATCTCAACCGGGCCTGAAGCCTCAGTAGTCTCAGCCGGAGCCTCTGCTGCGGGTGCTTCTGCTGCAGGTGCCTCTGTCTGTGCAGGAGCCTCTGCTGCCGGTGCCTCGGGTGCTGTGCTTCCGCAGCCGACCATACCAATAGTCATAACTGCTGTCATGAGCACTGCTGTCAGATTTTTAAGTTTCATACTTTCTCTCCCTTCTGCGCATACCCTTATGCGCATGTGTTACGTTTTTTCTGATTATAGGATAGCAGTGCTATAGCTTTATTCGGATTGCTGAAATTGTCAATTTTTGACAAAAATAGTGCTGATAGTGTTTCCGTTTCCGTCTGTTTCAATAGATAGCCTACTTTCAGAGCCGTATAGCATCTTAAGTCTCCTGTGTACGTTGCGGATACCGATCCTGGTGGAGCGCTCCTCAAGGGGCTTGATATCCATATCGTCAGTCAAAAGCTCTTTTATCTTGGCAACGTCATCATCGCTTGGAACACCCGGGTTTATTATGCGGATCTTCATATCCACCTTCTCACCCTCACAGGTGCCTTCTATCTCCATCCTGACTCTCCTTACACCGTCCTCCGAGTAGCTGTACTCAACTGCATTTTCAATGACAGGCTGAATGATGAGCCTTGGAACCTTCACCTGTAAAAGAGCTTTATCAATGTGCTCTTCGTAGATGAACCTATCCTGGTACCTGCACTTAATTATGTATATATAGGCGTTGACATACTCAAGCTCCTCGGACAGCGCGATCAGTGACTGCCTGTTTCTGTCCATGGTTGCACTCATCATTACAGAGAGCGCTTCGATCATGCTGGATACCTTCTCCTGTCCGTTCATCCTTGCTTCCCAGTTGATGATCTCCAGCGTGTTATTAAGGAAGTGCGGATTTATCTGTGACTGAAGGGCGTGGATGTTGGCATCTCTAAGAGCGATCTCCTCAACGAAGATCTTGTTGAACTGCTCTCCCAGCTTGATGCTCATCTTGTTGAAGTTCTTTGTAAGGTCTGCAATCTCGCCGCTCTGGCCCTTTGGCTGAGCCACCACTTCTCCGTACTCGCCCTCGGCGATCTTCTTGGAAGCCTCGGTGAGGGTGATGATCGGTCTGTTGATCCTTCTGTTAAAGAAGTAGAACAGCAAGAGGATCAGAGGAACCAGGAATACTATCAGTATCATGAAGGTTATGTTGATAGGTCTTTTCTCCAGTCCCACAGCAGTTCCGTCGTAGGATACAGAAAAGGTAAACTCGCCGTCTACGCTCTTTCTGGTACAGGTTACGACGTCAGAGGATGCGCTGTAGTTACCTTCGCTGTAGAGCTTATCGTCTTTAAAAGAGATCTCCATTCCACGATACTCCCAGACGCTCTTTAAGCTCTCGAATACCTCCTGGGGATTGATCTCCATAACAAGGACAGCATATCTCTTAAACCCTCTTCCGATAAGGTTTCTGATCATATATACGTGTCCGTTCATTGCAAAAAACTCTGTCCTGGTATCAAGCTCTTCTGATATGGAAAGAGCTTTTTCCTGCACCTCATCCTTAAAGAACCTGAACCTGGATACGCTTCCTCTTCCCGTAGTATTACCCGTGTAGTAAAGAGTTCCGGGCTCATCGGTAAACATCAGGACCGTTATGTCAAAGCTGGGATCATACTTATAATGCGCAGACAAAAAAGTGGTGACCTGGTTATAGAGTTTTCCCGAATCTCCGCTCTCCTGATACTCTGCCCAGTAGTCACCTATATAGGAAAGATATGATGCATCCTTGGATGAATCAATGCAGTCCAAAAGGCGGAGGATACTGATATCCGCCGCCTTTTCCATAGATGTTGTTATAAGTCTCTGGCTCTGCCTGTCGATTCTTCCGGAAACCACAACAAGAAAAGCCACAACAATGGCAGTAAGAGGCACAAACCATCCCAGTGCCAGCATTCTAAGCATCTGCCATTTAAGAGAATTCTTTCTTTTCATCAGTCACTAAGCCCCAACAGATTTTTGTAAGCGTCACTTGTCTTTTGCGCAAGTGCCTTATCCGGCATCTCGCAGAAAATTCTAAGGAGCGGTTCTGTGCCTGAGAATCTTACACAGACCCATCCCCCATTCTTAAAGTATACCTTACAGCCATCAAGATAGGAAGTCCTCTCCACCTCGCACTCGAAGGTAGGAACCACCTTGTCCTCCATGAGGAGCTTTTGGTACTCAGGCTTTTTCTCGGCCCTGAAGGAGAAGTTCTCCTCAAGCATATAGAAGCGCCCGAACTCTTCCTGGATATCATCGTACATCTCAGATATCTTCTTGCCTGTAACTGCCAGCATCTCAACAAGAAGCGCAGCTGCATATACGCCGTCTTTTCCGTTGATATGTCCTCTTACGGTAAGTCCGCCTGAGGACTCGCCTCCTATGAGGGCATCGGTCTCGGTGATCTTGGCCGAGATGTGCTTAAAACCTACAGGAACTTCATAGCTCTTTTCCCCGAACTTCTCTGCTATCCTGTCGAGCATGTGAGTCGTGCAGAGGTTCCTGACAACCGGTCCGCTCTCGTGTCTGTACTTCACCAGATAGTAATACAGAAGAACCAGGATATCATTGGGAGAAAGATATCTTCCCTTGTCGTCAACAACACCGATCCTGTCGGCATCTCCGTCTGTTGCAATTCCTATGTCACACCTGTTGTCGATAACGCAGGTCTTAAGAGGGCTCATGGCTGCCTCGTTTGGCGCTGGGAGCTTGCCTCCAAAGAGTGTATCGTGACGGCCGTGAATGGTCTCCATCTCGCATCTTGCTGTAAGGAGTATGGTCTTGATCGCTGTCTCACTTACGCCGTACATAGGGTCAAGGGCAACTCTGAGGGATGCCTTCTTGACTGCTTCCACATCAATCCTGTCAAGGATGTTGTCAATGTATTCGTTGATAGGGTAGAACTCTTCAATAAGGCCTGCTGCCTTGGCATCCTCATATTCCATGGAAGGAACAGGGAGAGTCACCTTATCAATATACTCCTCAACCTGCCTTGTCTGCTCCTCATCTGCATCTCTTCCGCCTGCGGTAAAGAGCTTGATGCCGTTGTAAATAGCCGGATTGTGGCTGGCTGTTATCATCATTCCATAGGGAAGATCGTGCTTCATAACATAGAACATAACAAGAGGTGTCGGGCTTGACTTATTGATAAGGCTGGCTTTGATGCCTGCTGCTGCGAACACAACTCCTGCCCACTGCATAGCCTCTTTGGATAAAAACCTTCTGTCGTACCCAAGTACGATTCCTTTATCCGCCACGTTCTCGTCTTTCATCTTGGCTGCCATGGCACTTGCCAGGATCTGAACATTCTCCTTGGTAAAGCCGTCACCTATTACAGCTCTCCATCCGCCTGTTCCGAATTTGATCATCTCTCTTCCCCCTTTAGTCCCATTACTATATCCACTGCGTGCTCTTCACCGCTGCCAAATACAGGGATCTTTGAAGCCTCTCTGCCATCGATGTAGATCTTCTTAACACCTTTTTCTACGTGATCTGAATTGATGACACTGATGTTGTATGTTGCGCCTCTGAAGACTCTGGAAACCTCAAAGCCGTCCCAGCTCTTCGGTATGCACGGGTCAACGACAAGCTCATCAAATCCCGGTCTTATACCAAGCATATAGTGTGTCATTGCAAAGTATGCCCATCCGCCGCTGCCTGTCATAAACGGGTGATGCGCCCTTCCGTAGGTTGTGTGGTCCTTGCCTGAGATGAACTGGCAGTAGGAATATGGCTCTGCCCATCTCTTCTCTATGCTGTCGTTCTGATAATACGGACACAGGCTCTTGTAGTATTCAAAAGCTCTCTCGCCGTTACCCATTCTGCACTCAGCTGACCATACCCATGGATTTGGATGGGAAAAGATACTTCCGTTCTCCTTAAGTCCCGGATAAACCCTGGTGACAAATCCCACCTCATCGTCAGGCTCTGTGTAAACCGGTGCATTGAGCATGATTCCGTAAGGTGTTGCCAGTTTATAGTGGATTGAGTCGAGAGCTCTTTTTGCCTTATCATCATCTGCTGCACCGGAGAGTACTGCCCAGGCATTGGACTCAAGATGGATCTGTCCCTCCTTGTTATCCTTGGTTCCGATCTTTCTTCCGGACTTCGTAAAGCCGCGCAGGTACCAGTCGCCATCCCAGAGGGTGTCGTTGAGGCTCTTTTTAAGATCTGCGATCTTCTCTGAAAGCTCTTTTGCAAAAGCCAGGTCTCCTGTATATGTAGCCGTCTCCTCAAGGCAGATTAGTGCCCTAAAGAGAAGGAATGAAACCAGCGCACTCTCTCCGCCGCCGAGGTTAAGACAGTCGTTCCAGTCAGCGCGAAGTCCCTTACAGATTCCATTATCGCCAACTTCCTTAAGGGAGAAAAGAACTATCTTCTTCATGTGCTCGTATACGCTGCCCGTTCCGCCGTCGGCGTATCCGTACTCTTTACTGAGGAACTCAAAATCTCCCGTCTCCTTGACGTACTCAACTATTGAAGGAACCAGCCAGAGTGCGTCGTCAGAGCATGCATCCGCAAGTCCGTGGACCTTGGATGCACCCTCTGGCTCGGGTATAACGGTGGGAGACTTGAAGGGTTTTTTCTTCTTTTCTTTTTCTTCTTCAGGCAGGAACCAGCGGGGCTCAAAGAGATGGATTCCGTATCCGCTGCTTGTAAGAGCGCGAAGAAGCTCAATTATTCTCTTCTTGCAACCCTCGGGGTTTGAAGCGATGACTGTCATGGCATCCTGAGCCGTATCACGATAGCCAAGACCTGTTCTTCCGCCCACCTCGATGAAGGAAGCAAACCTTGAGAACATTACATTTATCTCTGCCTGATAAAGGGTCCAGGTGTTGATCATTACGTCCACACCCTTCTCAGGACTCTTAACCGCAAAGCGTCTCTGCTTGTTCTGCCAGAAATTCTTAAGGCCTTCATAAGCTGCGTCGAGTTTCTCCGGGGTATTGTACTTTTCCTTTATGGCGCCGGCCTCTTCATATCCGCCCTCTCCGAGGAAATAGATCAGCCTTACCGATTCACCTGGCTTTATCCTCAAGTTCTTTTGAAGAGAAGCACAATGGTTGCCTCCCTTCTCAAATGAACCGGTAAGACTCCCCCTCTCGACCGCTTTTGGGTTGGTCTCTGTGTTATAGATTCCGATGAACTCATCCCTTAGGCACTCAAAGCCGTCGGGCTCAAAGTTTGAAGTAAAGTACTGATATCCCTCCTCCTCATAAAAGAGGTCATAGAGGATGGTTCCTTCCTTGTACTCGCTGCCTGCGCAGTAAAGGCTCATCTGGAAATTCTGATTATCTATGGGAACATGATGATACGAAAATTCTGCATAAGAAAAGACAGAGAGATCTCTTTCCTTATCGCTCTGATTAGTGATCACAACGTCCCAGATAAGGGTATTGTCTCCTATGGGAATGCTGAGCTTCTCGCTTGCCTTAAGCCCCTTGTACTCGCACTCGTAGGTAGTTACGCTCATGCCGTGACGGGTAGTGTACCTTGCCTGATCAAGTGGTTTGCCGACCGGCTGCCAGGAGATGCTGAAGTAATCGCCGTCCTCATTATCTCTTATGTAGATGTAGTCGCCGGGCCTGTCCATGGGAATCGCATTACCACGAAACCTTGTGATCCTGTGGTACTCAGGCGACTTGTAAAAGAGATATCCGCCGGCCGTGTGATTTACAACAGCGCACATATCCTCCACTCCCAGGTAGTTAGTCCAGGATGTGGGAAGGTCAACTCTTTCAATGACGTACTCATTGTTTGCTTCATCAAAGTGTCCGTATCTCATAATTTCCTCCCTTTCTACTTCTGACTATAGTTTAGAAAATCCAGACAAAAATTAAATGCCCCATTTTGGCTTGTTTTTTGTTCAATGCCAAAATTGGACATGGGGGAGTCAGTGGGGACGGTTCTCTTTGACTCGTTTTGCAAAGCAAAATGAGTCAAAGAGAACCGTCCCCACTGACTCCCCATGTCTTGCCAATCTATGTTATACTGAAAAGACAACCTAAGGTTTGTTTTTACATTTACAAGGCAGGTAATTTATGAATAAAGAAGAACTCAAATTGGAACAAGAGCACTTAACCAATACATATAACAAGCTCCTGGATATGAGAAAAGACTTAGAAGACAAAATCGTGTCTTTGGATGAGAAGGCTATGGAGGAAAAGAACGATATCCGCGACAACCTCCGTTTCGACTACGCAGATGACGAGACAGCCTTTGAGACTCTGGGCGAGATTGAGGTCTGGAACAGATATATCGACTCCTACAATGTAGAGGTCAATTCTCTGGGAAAACGTCTTCGTACCATAACCAAGCTTCTGGAGTCACCATATTTTGCAAAGGTCACTCTTCAGTTTGACCCTTCTGAAGAGCCCGAGAGCTACTATATCGGCCGAGCTTCCATCTCAGAGAATCGCTATCAGCAGATGATAATAGACTGGAGATCTCCGATTGCGGAAGTTTACTACAATCAAGAAAACGGTCACACCCACTACACCGTGGATGACAGGGAGATTCCTGTAGATCTTAAGCTCCGCAGACAGTTTGACCTTACCAAGAATAAGCTGAATGCATATTTTGATACTCAGGTTGCAATTGAAGACCCGATGCTTCTTGCATCTCTTTCAGAGACTAGATCTGATAAGATGCAGGCTATAACAGCTACTATTCAGAAGGAGCAGAACACCATCATCAGATATCCGGATGTTCCTGTTCTCCTGGTTGACGGCATCGCAGGAAGTGGCAAGACTTCCGTACTTCTCCAGCGTATTGCATATCTCTTTTACCAAAAGAGAAATACCCTGCGCCCGGATCAGGTATGCCTCATGACACTCAATCCCGTGTTCAGGGATTATATCGACAACGTACTTCCGGACCTTGGCGAGAGCAATCCCGTAACCGTAACCTGGCAGGAATTCCTGACAAGGCTCCATGTGCCTTGTGGAGACACCTCGCAGGATTACACCGATACAGACAGCCTTCAGAAGATAAAGGATGGGCTGCTTAGCCTTGTGCCTGAGGAAGATGATTTCTTTGACGTTAAGCAGAAGGAAAAGCTCGTTCTGTCAAAGAGCGATATTCTCTCAGTTGTAAAGCGCTTTAACCAGTTCCCCATGGGAGTCCGTCTTATTCAGATTGCATCTGATGAGCTTGAGCAGAGAGCCAAGAACTCTCTTCGCAACATGGATAATGATAGCGGTGAAGAGTCAGAGAGCGCTCCGGGATCCGAGAAGGCCGAGGACAATCTTATTGAGAACGACTTCGGCGGAGCACTTAGCAACATCAGGCATTGCAGCTGGGTAAATGTCAAGCACGTAGCCCAGAGGATTCTTAAGAGAGATGGCATAACTGCTGCCGAGTGGCTTTACACCAAGATTCTCCTGACCGGCATCTGCGATAAGAATATGCGCTATGTCATGGTTGATGAGATTCAGGACTACACCATGGCTCAGCTTCAGGTTCTTTTCAAATATTATCCGAATGCACGCTTCATGCTGCTGGGAGATGAGTTCCAGTCAATCCGCAGAGGGACACTGACCTTTGACGCTATTGAAGGATTTGCGAAGAACGAGAATAAGTCTTTTGCCCTGCTGCCTCTTATGACCAGCTACAGATGCTCGCCCGAGATCACGGACAAGTTTGCAGCAATTCTCCCTGATGCCAAGAAGATGCTGGTTTCCTCAGTAAAGCGTCCCGGGGAAAAGACCTTTAGCAAGGCCTTTGACACTGACAAAGAGTACTACGCGGAGCTTAAAAAGCTTATAAAAGATTATTCAGAGATGAAGGGACTTACCGCTGTTATCTGCAGAAATCCTCTCAACATAGAAAAGATCATTTCTGCTCTCGGAAAAGATGCTCCTTCTGAGATAACTCTTCAGGATGCTCTTCCGGAGAGCGGAGCTTTCCTTATTGAACTTGCTCTTGCCAAGGGACTCGAGTTTGACCACGTGATCCTGGCCGACGCTGATGAAGAAAACTATCCAAGCGATGAGATAGGCGACCACTGCCTGTACACTGCAATGTCAAGAGCCACTCAGCACCTGGCAATACTGGCCAAGGGCAAACTGGCTGAGAAAGCATAAAAAAGCCAAACAAAAGGGAGTCAATGAGAACCGTCCCCATTGACTCCCTTACTCATTTTCAGTTTTCAACTACGATATCAATATCTCCGGATCCTGTCCTGATCACACAATTTCCGCCGTTTCCATCACCCGGTACATTCACATCACCGCTGCCGGCCTTAGCATCAAAGGATTTTGCTGTCTTAACAGATCCTGTAATATCTCCGCTTCCTGTCTTGAAGTTCATTCCAAGACTATCACATCTCTTTAAGAAAATATCGCCGCTTCCTGTAGAAGCTTCCATGGATGCTGAAGCGATCACATCTGTCAGGAACAGTTTGCCGCTGCTGGATTTTGCAAAAAAGTCTCTGGAGCATTCAAGATTTTCTACTGAAATATCTCCACTTCCTACAGTGATATTAGCTGATTTACATCTTGATTCCGCAAACCAAAGCTGTCCGCTGCCAAGCTTTGCATTTATCTCATCTGCCTTAACCTTGAAGATATATCCATCTCCGCTTCCCATGGATACGTTAACATCTCTGAAAGTAAATGCATCCTCCATCTTGATGTCTCCGCTTCCGATGTGGGCCTTAAGGTTCTGATATTCATCCTCAGGAAGATAAAGCTGTGAGGTGAAATCGTTGATTGAAAAGAGCCCCTCGAGATTCATAACACGACTATCAAATTTTTCTTCAATCTTCAAAGTCTTGCCACTTACAGAAACATTGAACTTGACATTGTCGTTCTCGCCACAGATAAGATAAGACTTGTTGTTATCGGACTTTTTGATCTCAAGATTCTGATCACCTAAATCTATCTCAATATTTTCAAAATTCTCTGTAATGTCTTTTGTTACTGCTTCGTACTGATCATGTATAACAGATTCCTTAATATCTCCCGCAGCTGCTCTGAATGATGCAGCAGCCATTACAAGTCCTGTAATAAGCAGCATTGATGCTACAATTATCGCCATCTTCTTCTCAACTCTCATCAGATTTACCTCCTACAAACATCTTCTTTATACCAACCGCCATCTTCTTGCTCAAGAACAGCATTCCTCTTGTCACCTGATTAAATCCAAAGAACAGTAATATTCCCAAACCAATCAGCGCCACTCCGCATCCGATAAAGAATGTCATTACCGGAACGCCTCCTGTCTGAATAATTGCTCCGATAACTCCTGCAATTCCGCTTACGAATAACGAAAGGTCTATCACATAAAGCGAAAGAATTATTATCCAGAAGCACAGATACAGCACCAGACAAACAACAATAAATGATAGAAGCAGTGGAAGCCAAACCGGCGCTCCCAGGATCAGCAGAATGATCTCCCATGCTTTGAATGATCTCTTCGGTGTGATCTTCTCTTTTACAATCCTTGTTATCGGAATCTCCTCCAGGATCTTGCCTCTTATCTCTTCTATACTTCCAAGTGCCGCAACCGCTTCCTCTTCAGGCATTCCGTCTTCTATGCGGTCATCGATCATCTCTGTATAAAAGTCCACAGATCTCTTGATATCTTCCTGTGAAAGTCCCATCAGCCCTGCAGAGAGCTGATCTACAAACTCTGTCTTATTCATGCGCATCCTCCCTCGTCACAAATTCATAGATCTTCATCAGTTCCTTCCACTCTTCCTCAAATGCCTTAAGTCTGGAAAGTCCTGCATCCGTTATGTGGTAATACTTCCGTAGCCTTCCGTTATGCTCAGCCGATCTGACCGTTAAGAGCTGCTGATTCTCCAGGCGTCGAAGTATAGGGTAAAGAGTCGACTCCGATATCTCTACGTATGAGCTCATATCCTTGACTATCTGATATCCGTAGGAGTCTTCACTCTTGATGGCAGCCAGAACACATACATCCAAAAGTCCTCGCTTCATTTGATTTTCCATCGCATTACCTCCTGTTACACAATACTATATGTCATATAGTATTATGTGTCAAGCACTATTTTCAAAAAAATAAAAAAGAGTCAGTGAGAACCGTCCCCACTGACTCACTGACTCTATATCTAACTTACTTAAAACATCTGACTGAATGTAAAATGCTGAAACATCAGATCCGCTCCGGCCATGCACATTGCAAAGAAAGCCAGGAAAAACATAAGAACTATGGCCGCCTTATCATAGACAACACTTTCGGGTTTAAGATTTGATGCCAGTACTTCAACGCCAAGCCCTATAAGAATCAAAGGCCACAGTTTAAATATCACATCATAACTTATCACGCTTAAGAACAAGTGAAGTATAAACATAACTCCGAATGCAATGAACGCAAATCCGGTAGTTATGGATCCCACTCTATGGGTTCTTACAGTCTCCATATCACGCCTCCTTTGAATTAAGGCTCTTATCCTCTATCTGAGCAATATCTGCAATAGGCTTTACATCTGCATCAGATGTGGTATCCAGCTCTTTTTTCTTACCTACTACCATCCTGATACCTACAATAACCATAAGGATAGAGATTACCACCTGAGGAATATTGCTCAGTGCTGGATAGATATCATCCCAGTATCCTTCAGGGATCAGGCGATACAGTATGCCTGAGAAATAATCCCAGATAAGGGCTGCACCGATCACGATGAGAGCTGCAGCGATCCATTTCTTGGCAGTCTTACCTGAAACCTTACTGAAGTTAAGGTCTGAGAACTCTTCCCAGATATATTTGTCTGTCATTGCATCAAAGGTCATATCATCCATACCCGCATAATTTCTTGCATGGAAGAATCCATAGAACCACATTACTGCGCAGATCGGCATCAGGAAATCAAGACCTCCGTAAATAACGACCAGTGCGAAGGGCAACAGGAAAAACAGCATCAGGCTAAAGCCGTTTTTCATGAATCCCATGTACATCTCTGCTGCTCCGGGCAGGAATGAAAATATAAATGTAAAAAATCTGTTCTTCTTTTTCTGTTTCATTGTATATACCTCCAACTTTACTCAAACCAGTTTTTAATATGTGACTGTATAAAAGCTTCTGTTTCTTCCAAATGACCTGTATTAGAACTTTTCTTTAAAACTTCTTCCTTGGTAGGGGCAGGTCTGCTCGATAGTACTTCTTCTCTGGATGCTACATTTCTCGTTAAGGCAGCCTCTTCTCTGGACGGAATGCCCACCTTTGTTTCAGGAATGAAAGGAACTATGCAGACAATGGCAATTGCTGCAGCTACCGCAAATGCGACACGCAAGCAGTATGTACTGAACTCTACTGTTTTCCTGCGCTTCTTGTGCTCTACGAAAGACAAAACTTTTCTCTCGATACCTGCCGGTGCCTGAACAAGCTCTTTTCCCTCTACGTCCATGATCAGTTTGCTCAGCTCATCATCGCTTAGATACGGTATTATCTTATCTTTATCGCTCATGCAAGTAGGTCCTCCTTCCTTATAGTTTTCTTTAGCATTTCTCGCGCTCTGTAGATATGCGACTGTACAGTCTTTAGTGGTACCCCGATTCGAATCGAGATCTCTTTTGCCGTAAGGCCCTCTTCAAAATGGAGCTTAGCCGGCGTCCTGTATGGTTCCGAAAGTCCGTCGCAGCTGTTTCTGAAAGCCTCCATGATGTCTGCTGCAACGAACTGTTCCAATGGTCCGTCCCGTCCTGACCCTTCAGCTTGAGGCAGCTCATCATTGGGTGTCGCCACAGCCCGTCTCTCGGCTGCCCGAAGGTAATCGATGCACTTGTTGCTTGCAATCCTGCACAGCCAGGCCTTTTCCGAAGAACCATCGAACTCATTTATATGTTCATAGGCCGAAATAAAGGTTTCCTGCGTGATATCCTCCGCGGCAAAATAATCACCGGTCAGCTTAAGACATACAGAGAAAACAAGATTCTTGTACGTGCTCATCAGCTCTATTAACTTTTCCTTGGAATCTGTTTTCCCCATCTTTTTTTCCTTGATTTCGCTCTCCTCATATAATATAACGAATTACGCACATAAAAGTCTGCAAAAAAATACGACTTACAGAAATTTTTCTGTAAGTCGCATGATCATGATCCTTTCTTTTTCTCATCATACATAGCAGCGTCGGCCTTCTCTATCAGGTCTTTTAACGAATCATCATCATCCAGATCTGCAATACCTATGCTGATTGTCAGGTCAAACGGAAGCTTTTCCTCCTCCACAAGTTCCGAAAGCCTTGCATTTATGTTGTTCTTTAGCTCCTCGTTTGTCGCATCGCCTTCTGAGGAGGCCAAAACAACAAATTCATCACCGCCATACCTTGCAATGATAGCCCTGCGTCCGGAGTGCTTACAGCCTTCGCGTAGAGCCTTGGCGATCAGTTTAAGAGCATTGTCTCCCTGAAGATGTCCATAGGTGTCGTTGATGTGTTTGAAATGATTAGCATCTACCAGTAGGAGATATATCTTTTCCTGCTCGCCCTTACCCCTCTTAAGCTGTTCAAAGGACAGATTGAGCTGTTTCCTGTTATTGAGACCGGTAAGCGGATCAAGAGAAATCAGTTCATCCACCCATATAAGATACAGCATAAGCGTCGCCAAAGACATTGCCACACAGGCTACAGGTAATCTGGGATAGATAAACTGTATGATTCCCGCCACACCCGGCGCAACCGGGAAAAGAAGTAACCGGATCAGTACTTTTTTATCCTGCTTAGTGTCTTTTCTGATGATGTTTAGAATGATCCTGATCCATGCCAGGGCAATGTATGAATATGACAATACATAAGTAAGAATGAACAGTGGTCCTCTGTGATATGTTCCGTCATCACCAAAATAAAACAGATATTTGCCAAAAAGATTTCCCAGGAGCAAAATACCCATGAGCCACATGAGTATTGCTGACTGCCTGACCCTTCTCATATCCTTTGCAAAACTTGTATCACGGATAAGTTCAAAATACAGAAACCAAAAGAAGCACATGCTTGATGTGGCGAAAAAATAGACAGTCTTACAGGCAACAAGAATCCTTCCATCGCCCGGAATAACATGATTAAGCACCATTTGAGACCAGGTGTCCGAAATGAAGAAAACCATCTCCGATATGATGGACATGACAAAATTTCTCTGAGCCACCATCTTGGATAGTCCCCGCGTTTTGTGGAGGATGATCCATATCAGTATCAGAGAAAACAGATTCAGTTCAAGATATAGAATCGCATATTCCATGTTTGCATCCATAGAATAATTATACTCTATTTTCCGTAGATTAGTGTTCTCTGATTTTACTGCTCACCAATATATTCAAAACTAATCCCATCATCATGAGATACATAAAGTCCCGACGGGTGTTTTTCAAGCTCCTCGTTATAATAATCCCCGGAATATTGGCTCTGTCCGACCAGCATATAGAGATCCTCGCCATCTTTCCAGACCTTTTCAGGAATTGTGAATGGGTTATAGATGCTTCCATCTGCCAGTTTGACCTTAGCTGAAGGGTAATTTACCTGGGTAAAAGACCTTCCTCCGTCCGCCGTTCTGTATATAAGAGCGTCATCTCCTCCGTTATAGGTAAGGCACGAAAATCCAAGATTGGTATCATCAATAAACTCAATCCAGCTAGCTGCTCCGCCGCTTCCACAGTAGGGATCGTCATTAACCAGTACAACCTTTCCGTCGCTGTCTCTCTTGGCTGTAAGCACGTAGTAACTGCTTCCTGCTGCCCTGTCGACAGGTATCATTCCATATGTGATTCCATCCGCGGTTGTATAGGAGCACTCCGCTTCATAGTCCTCGTACCCCTCTCCGCTGCCGTCATCCTCAAATACAAGCTTCTCATAGTCTGCAGGTATCATAACCTGATAATCTGTAGCGTTCAGTTTCTCATCCAGAAAACTATACAGCCCTTCATACAGAGCCTCTCTGTCATACCCTCCGCTAATGTACGGAGACGGGTCAAAAGACTCTTTTGAAGGATACATGCTAATGATGATCTCCTTATACAGCCACGGAGCCTCATCATACGGAATCTCCGACAGACATATCTCCATCCACTCGCATATATCATCGCAAAACCAGTTCATATCCTGCATTCCGTTCTCATCCAGAATCGGAACCATCACAGTTCCCATCAGCGTCTCGCTACACTCTCTGTCCTGCCAGTAAAGCGCCCTCTGGATCTTCTCCGGAAATGTATCCTCAGCCAGACCAATAAACTTATAAAGCAGCTGATTCTCATGCATCTTCTGCTGAGTTTCTTCATCAGTCTCTTCGCTTGTAGCTACCGCCGCCTGATCCTCTATATTCTGTTCCGATATTGCCTCATTTTGAGAAGAGCATGCAGATAGTGTAAGCATGCCCAAAAGAACTATTCCAACAATCCTTGTTTTCATAACACTCCACTCCTTAACCATTTATCCCCCTATACAAGATTAATGATCCCTGGGGACGGAGTCAAGGGCTCATTTTTGAACCCCGGGGACGGAGTCAGTGGCTCATTTACTGCCTTATTATCATATCTTCCAACGGGTTCATCGATTCATATAAAAGGTTACAATCTCTACGTTCCCATCCATCCTTTTTTCTCCTAAACTGAACCCACATTTCTCAGTGTAGAACTTAACATTTTGGCGCTTGTCAGCAGGTGTAACTAAGGTTATCTCTTTCCAATCAGGGCAGACAGATAACATGTACTTAAATGTCTTTGTACCTATTCCCATTCCTTGATATTCCGGTATAACACACAGGCAGCCAAGGTAGTATCGTCCATCTCCCTCGTTTTTGAAAGAAAGCGCCCCGATTGGAGTATTATCACCTAAAATGAGGTATTTCGTAAAATTCTCAAAAGATTGTTCCATATGTTCTTTTGTCTGTCCATAAGCAGGGCACTCCCCATAAAAGACATAATCATCATAAAATGAAGCATTATATATATTAACCAACAGCTCTGCGTCTTCTTTGACCGCTTGTCTATATTTTATCGTCATGATTTGCCCCCAAAATCTTCTACTATTCTCGTGTTAGTATAATCTTCTCTCCGCATTCTACAATTTCAAAGCCGCAATTATTTCTTCTCCGTCCATATCTCCGGTCTCTATAAATCCAAAAGACTCATAAAGAGCTTTTGCCACTTTATTGTCCGGTTCATATGATAACCAGCAATATTCTGCTTTGCCACAAGGAAATGTCCGAATAAACTCAAGAGAAAGCTCTATCGCTTTTCTGCCATAACCCTTTTGCTGATATCTCTTATCTATCATCAGGCGCCATAAGTTATAGTTATTATCTGCTACTGCAGGAGCATCATCCCAATACTCATCTTTATCATATCCAATCATAACGAAACCCACTGGAGTATCGTCATCATAAATGCCAAAAGGATAAGCGTAACCATTATTGGTGATAGTCGTATAAGCCTCAATAATACTGACATCATTAGCAGCAACAAATTCTCTCTGCTCATCATTAACAGATAGTTTTAATATATCCCAAACATTTTTACCATTTATCTTTTCAATTCTTAGCATACGGTTATCCCCCAACAAATTTCACTCCTGTCTTCCTCAAACACATGCTTAAATCATATCATAATTAGAACAAGATTATAGCTCGGAAATTAAGATACGGTTTTACAAAATCTCATCTATCATTATATCCATGCAGAAAGTGGTTTGCATTATCACCCTTATCCCTGCATTTTTCTTGAAAATGACTCAAATAGGTATTTGGATGTGATTTAGTCAACATTTTTGTCCTTTTCTTACAATTCTCAATGGAAAAAGTGACTAAGAAAATGATATAAACACATCATAGTCACTTGTAACTCTAAGGACTAGGATAAATGAGGGGTAAATAGTGTCTAAGAACATGAAAAAGAGATTCCTTAGTCACTTTTTCACTTTTAGATCAAAATATAGCTTTCATGGCAACGGTACTAAATATTTCGATACCTTTACGCAAAAAAAGAGCTCCAAGCACAAGGCTTGAAGCTCTTTATAAATTCAGTGATCATGCGATCTGATAAGAATTACTCAACGATTGTAGCAACCTTACCTGATCCAACTGTACGTCCACCCTCACGGCTTAACGGTCTTTATATCTATTTGGAAAGCCTTGATTTTACGTGGTTTCTATTCGCATATATCTCATGTTTCGCTTCATTTTTAGTGGTTTTTGAAATTTTTAGAGCCATTTTAGAGCCAGCGGCACGTTATTCAAAAATCATTATGGTCTTTGACCTTATTAACAGAAGCAGGAAAGTACTTTTCTATAGCTTCCTGAAGGTGTTTAAACTCCATATATTGCTTGTAACGTCCAGTTTCAAAACTCTCTTTTATGAAGTTATCAAGTGCCTTGAGAACATCGTACTTGGCAAAGCTATCCACCTTGCCATCCCAATACCCCTCTTGTTGTTCCTCTTCAGCCAGCTCGTATGGCAACAGTATGTCACCTATATACTGTATCTGTCCCTTTTCTTTCAGATATATGCCACAAGCAAAAGTATCGTAGTAATCCGCATTTGACAAATCTACTTCTTTCACATGGATTTCCCTAACAATGGGATCACTCCCATCCCATGGATACATCCTGGCAATTATGACAGGATCCTCATCGTTATAATCAGCTCTCTTGTAAAAATTGCATGGCAGCTGATTATCATCCCCCTGAAGTCCCGCAATAGCATAACCAAAGTCTATCTCGTCAGCTGCACAATCCTTCATGGAATGAAATTCTGAAACTCCGCAGAACCTGTACGAATCTACTGCCCCCTTTACAGCCTGGGTAATATCACTGCCTTTGGATTTCGGCCTCTGCACCTGCGCCTGTTGGATCTGCATTCTGTTATATACTGCATTCACCGCCATACTCATAGACATCATCCTTCCGATAATAAAAACGTGCCCCTTCAAGGATGGTCAATCCATTGAAAAGACACGCATCTCCATTGCTATCTTTTATATCGGCAGAATTCTTTAATTGTTTATAGTTTCTTTCTCTTTAAACTGTATCCTCTGGAATCTGTCAGAATACACGAGTTCTATCGGTTCATGAAGTCCATCATCCATATATTCTTCAGGAGTTCTTAACGTATCTTCATAAAGTTTGAAATCCCAGATCTTGCTTCCTTCGCCATCAACATATTTGCCACAGGCAAATACTGAGCCGTCTTTTTTCTCTGCAAAGGTAACATATGTATAGTCATACTCATCATCTTCTACGGTATATGGCTTATTGTTTTCAAATCTGACTTCATCCATCCAGACCATTTTCACGTCATCCAAAACTTTAACCGGCTCTTCTATGAAATCTTGATTCTTGCTGTCATATCCACAACTTCCAAAGGTGTTGTTGCCCCAGGTCCACAATGTACCATCATCTTTGATGGCAGCCATGCTGAATGAACCACAGGTAACATAGATTGCATTATCAAGCATCTTTGTAGGCTCTGAATAACTGCATCCAATTGTATCATCAGGATGTTTCGCTGATGTAGTCCTGATTTCGCCCCACCACCAGACTGAACCATCATTTTTGAGGGCAATAATACCACCATGACTCGCTCTGGCATATTTTACATCAGTCATTAAACATACTGGGGATGTAGCAACTATATCATCATAATAAATCCATTCTTTCCCATATGGATTTTCCAATCCCATCAATCCGTTTTGATTTGCCCCGGCTCCGTATAATTCACCGTTTTCTGTGAGATAAATCATGAAGAATGCTGCGTAATCAACATGAACCACATTCTCAGCTATCTTCTGTGGTGCGCTTTCATAAGATGAGCGATTCCCGTTGCCTAGCTGTCCTTCACCGTTATCACCCACACCCCAAAGGACATTATCATCATCTATATAATAGTGATTATCATATTCATACTCATTTCTGAAATAATAGTTTGCTATGTCAAAATCGGTATCATCAAGATGAAGTTCATCCATGTTTTCTACATAGTAAACAGGAAGTTCAACAATATCCTCATCAGGATCCACAGTAACAGCATCATCAGATGGGGTAATGGCAGGAATGAACTTAATAAGCACAGCAGCACCAATAGCAATGCACAGAATAGTAAATACCCAGACCAGCCAATTCTTCTTATCAGGCTCATCAAAATTGCTATCAATAATTTCACTCATATCTTTATCTTCAATATCCATAAGTCACCTTTCACCAGTTAACTTTTAAAAATCAAGTATATACAATGGAGCCACAACAATAATAATGCCCATCAGCAATGTCAAAGCCTTAAGAGCTTTACTTTTTTTCCCACAATAATTGATATGTAAGAAATTGTAATTAAGATGTTCTTATTTTTTCCTCAACTTCATTAAACTCATCATAGCTAATTAGTCCAGAAAAGGTTTCATACGATTTCATTAGCATCTGCGCCATAATATCATCTGGTAGTTCCTGAAATACATTTTCGTATTCATTATATATTACTCCAAAAGAAACCTCTTGTTGGTCATAGCTTTCATATAATTCATCTTCAGCAGTTTCAAATTGCTCTTCGGTAATTGCGTTTCCGAAATTATCGGTATAAGAAAAAACAAGTTCATCACTGTCATCGTCTTTAGGCTGGTATTCTTCAACCGCAATCTCGTCATAATGTATTACTCCATTTTCAAGATAAAGGGCACATTTTATATTACCTCCCCATGAAGCTCCTGATTTCCCATGGTTTGTACCGATATACATGTATGTTTGATCAGCCTCGTTATAGAACACTTTTATTTTTTTATATTCAAATTCAGGAGCATCGCCATTGTAATCAATTAACTCAATTCCATTAAAATCAGAATTCACTTCATATATTTCTGCATGAGTAAATATTCCTGTTCCCTGAGTTTCAGATGCAGTAATTTCCAGTCTGCCATTATGATCATAATCCGTGATATAGTAGAGAGAGTGAGCAGATGTTGTTAAACCATCTTCATATGTGATTTTCCAGACATCTCTGTTTTTTACTATGATTGAAATCTGAGAATCAATTAAGTCATTGGATAAATAAGCACTATCCTTAGTCGTAGAATTGTACATCTTTATCTTGTCATAAACATCATGGATTGTACCATCTTCAGGCATGGAATCATTGATATATTTACTAATATCCTTTGAGTATTCAAATGAATCGCCTTTATCCTCGAAGATTCTGACCTCTGTACGAGGAATCACTCCCTGCGGACCTGCACCGGTTATGTATAACAGACCAATGATCACTTCATCTTTTTCATCTTCATTGATATCTTTAAAAGCCACAAAAGATATCCCCTCGAAGAGGTTATCTCTGATGTCGTTTTCATAAACAGAAGGCATTTTATAAATCACCTGATTCTGGTCCATAAGATAAAATGTTGCATCAGCATGTGGATTTGTATCTTTATCAGGTTGGCAAGATACAAATCTCACATCTCCCCATTCATTTAATTGAATGTCAAAAGACTGATCTTCTATTATTTTTGTTGTATCTATTTCTACAATTTCATCCTCATTCTGAGTTATTTCAGCTGTGCTTTCATCATTTCTTTCTTCGCTAGTGCTTTCAGTAGATACTTCATTGTCTGAAACCACTTCCGTATCATATTCATTTGTATTGGAAAAAGAACATGCAGACAAAACGAGCATGCTTGCAAGAATTCCCGCCAAAACTTTTCTTCTTTTCATACCTATCCTCCAAGATAAAGTATCCCCGGTTTCTAATTATATCAGCATGTTAAAAATCATCAATATTACCTTACAAGCTATTCATTTTTTGCATAGTGCAAATTTGTTATTTCACCAAAATAGAAAAGAGTGCAGCATTTGTCAGCCACACTCAAATCTTATTCTGCTATGCTTTTCATTTTTTATCGGATTGATAATTATCTTCATCGTAGATGCAACAGTCAGATTGAAAATCTGATTCAAGGGGCTTGGGGAATCCCCCAACAAGTCGCATATGTATTACATATGCCCCACTTGCCTTTAACAAATATAAGTTAGCGTGTGCGCTCAGGGGTGCGACGCTGCGCCGGCATTTCTCTGATTCCAAGGATGCAATCAATATCATACTTGGCAATGCGGAACTGCTCCATATCTTTCTTAGCCAGCTTGTACTCGGAGTAGGCTTCATTCTTTTTTGAACGTAACTGTTCAAATTCTTCATTAAGTTCTTTAACAGATGGAATCTTTCCTTGGATCTTATTAAATGAATCCTTCGCACTTTTGTGAATCATGATTTCAGCTCTGTGCTCTTCAAAAAACTTTCTGTCAAAACCGGTTGCTTTGTACTTCTGATAAATATCTCTGGTCTTGGAGTAGTCGATTATATTTTTACGGAGCTTTGAGATTTCATCCATCCGTGATTCGCAAATCTTGATTTCATCTCTAAGTTCGCCAAATCTTTTCGCTGACTCTTCAGTTCTTTTCTCCAATTCATCATAAGAACCGATACCATTTTCTTGTATGAACAAAAGAGCTTTCGATACCTGCTTTATATTAAATTTCTTCGCCCAGTTTTCATAACCTTTTCCTTTCGAAGCTATATCCTGAACGTTAATAAGCAGATCAAAGTCTTTCTGGCGATAAAACGGAGTAGATTCTTTCTTGGGTGCAATGATTTTTGAATCACTCTCAATCTTTTTCTTGATATCGATCTCAGTATAGCCATCACCAAGCGATTTAAATCTGACAAAGCGTTTTTGATTATTTCCTTTGACCGAAGTATGCTTACCATGTTTGATTTCATAGCCTTGAGCTTTCATCTCCAAGAGAAAATCGTCAAACGTCTTTGGACTATTAGAGAGAGCTTTGTCAATCGCTTGCCTGATCCCATCACGGATTGTTCTATCGCTATGGAAATTGTTGTACACCTTATCACTGTGATATGGCTCATCTGCAATCACTGAATATCCATTTTCAAGACAGATAAGATTGGACAGGCGCCCCAGCGCAATCCCTGATTTATGAAAGTCTCTAAACTTCCTGTCACAATCAAGATTAACCGCATTGAATATAACATGATTATGAATATGTGCTCTGTTCGTATGTGTTGCGACAACAAATGCATGCTCACCTTTTGTAAACCTCATAGCTGTTTCATAACCAATACGGTTTGCTTCTTCAGGTGTTATCTCTCCAGGCTTAAAGGACTGTCGTATCTGATAAGCTATAACATTGTCAGATGCCTTATCCCCAACCTTCTGAATATATTCCCTCATGGATAAGTCGAATTCCTCTGCTGCAGTTATTGGATCACATTCATAGGCTGTTATCCACTTGCCTTCTTCAGTCTTCTCATCATCCTCAACATAATCAATGCTGCCTTTTGCTCCGCCTCCTTTTCCTCCACCCTTACTTCCATGAATTGCAATAAGTCTTGTAGCTGCCATAATTTCCCCCTATGCTATCTTTGCTAGACTTCTGAGTAGCTCTTTAATAGAACTCCATATTAGCTCCTGCTGGTCCTTTAACTCCTTTATGTCCTTAATGAAAATGCTGCCGGTCTCGTTTGCCTTTTTGGCATATTGATTGAGATTATTACTGCAGATCCTCATAAGTCTGACTATCTCTTTTGTATCTGACAGATCAAGACAGATAATATATCCCTGCATAATCAACTTCCTTAGAAACGCACTCCTGTTTCTAACACCGGCATCCTCCATTCTCTGTTGTATAAGTTCCTTTTCCTTTTGCGAAACACGGAACTGCAATATGCAGTCCCTCTCATCAATCATCTTCCCCATTTGCCCCTCCTAACTCATGATCTCTTGTAGCATATTCATGCATACCATGATTAACCTTCTGATTGTTGTAATTCTCTGCGGTCTGTATGGACCTATACAAAGCAGTGATAAGGTATGATCTGATATTGCCGATATCTGTGTAAGTTTTATCGAGGCACTCGGTTACATACTCGATATGCTCACTTGTAAGTTTCAAAAAGACAGACTTCACAACCTCAAGCGGTTTATCTTCCCCACCGACTCTGATAGTGTCCTTCTTGGAACAAACAACATCGCAGATGATCTCATAGATTTCATCAATGCGCTTTTGTTCAGCTTCACTACTTTGCCTGGCCATGAGATTCTCAAAATCAATGTTCTCCTTGATAACTTCTCTATAGGCAGCTATCTCATCTATCTCATCAATCTGCTTTACAGGCTTTCCTCTACATCCGGAAGGCCCATGAACATAGAAACTACCATCTGTCTTTAGATTGATTGGATTGTTGTACTCTTTAGTAGTAATCTCTGTAGTAATCTCTGTACTTGTAGTACCCTGAAGGTAATTACCCTCTGCCCTAACTGAAACCACCGTATTATCATCAAAGACACACGGTGGTTCCTTCAAAGACACACCCTCAGAAGATCTATGGATATAAGTGATCTCCTTTAATTTTTCCGGCACAAGCTCAAGATACATATTGTTGTGTAATTTCATTCCATCTTTGGTTGTTTCATCAACCAAATGCTTCTTAATTACACCCTTTCTACATAGAAAGTCCAGCGCCAACCTTGCCTGCTTCTTTGATACACCAAACTGGTCCTCAATCTGCCTGTAACTCCTTTGAAGGAAGTCCTTCTTAAACTTCTTTTTATACCCCACTAAGGCTCCGGTCCTCTCGTCCCTGATCTCAGTAGGACGGTACCAATACAGAATGTCACTGAGGATATCTATCGCCAGAAGCATTGGCTTTCCGTTAGGACCTCTAAGTGTCTTAAACCATTCTGCCGGAATAATATTTCCGGTAAAATTCATTTCTGAAATCTGATCTACTATCGTATTACCAGTAGATAATGCAAGTTCCAAGTATCATTCCCCCTTCAACAAAAACTCTGTTAAAAAGCAGGGAGCTTTGCTATACTAAATTTGCGAGATTGAGTATAGATAAGCTCCGGCTTTTCTACTCGATTGTGCCCTGGTCCCTGGCCGGGGCATTTCTATTTAGGTCATTCAAAAGATTTGCTACCCTCTTCTGCTCACTTGGATAAAGGTGTCCATAAGTATTGAGCGTAACCTTTATATCCTTATGTCCAAGTCTCTCCTTGATGATAAGCGGCTGTACTCCCTGATTGATAAGATAGGCACAATGTGAATGCCTAAGATCGTGTACTCTGATTTTCTTTACCTCAGCCTTTTTGATATGCCTTGCCATTATATGCTGCAAAGCTTCCGCAACTACCGGAAACAACCTTGCATCTGTTGGATGCTTATACAGTTTGCTCCAATAATCTTGAACCTCATCAACCAGGAACTTCGGAAGATCAATGGTCCTGATGGATGAATCCGTTTTGGGAGTAGTAATAACGTCCTCACCATGCAATCTGAAATAGGTCTTGTTGATTCGAAGAGTCATCTGCCCTACATCGATATCATTTTTCGTAAGTGCAAGCAGCTCACCTTCACGCATCCCAGTCCAGAAAAGAAGCTCAAACATCAGATAGTGCATACTTCCCTTATCAAACGTATCGATAAACTTCCTGTACTCTTCTAAGGTCCAAAAGTTAAGGCTTCTGTTATCCGAGCGTCCCATCTTCTTAACTCGCTTACAAGGATTATCCTTGAGGTAATATATCCTCTGTGCATGGATGAAAAGAGCCGTGACCTGATTCTGAAGCATCCTCAGATATGCGTCTGAATAGTCTTTACTGTCCTTAACTGCTTTCTGCCACGCTAAAATATCTGAGGCAGTGATCTCATTCATCTTCTTGTTACCCAGGTAAGGAATTACGTGAGTTTCAAACATGTATCTCTTATTCCTGAGAGTCCTCTGCTTAAGCTCTACTTCCTTGTCTTTGAGATATACTTCTACAAAAGATGAAAGCATCATATCCATATCAGCTCTGGCTTGTTTTACGAACTCAGCCTCATACTGCTGTGCTTCTCTTTTCGTTTTGAAGCCTCTCTTGTTCTTCTTGTGTTTCTTCCCGGTCCAATCAGTATAGTAGAACTGACTTCGCCAGGTATTAGAATCGTTCTCCTTATATACCGGCATGTTGTCCCCCTTAAGCTGTGAATCCGTAATATCTTTCTTCGAAGTACCTGACAGGAATCTTTCCTGCAATCACAAGATACCCTTTTGATGCAAGCTCCTTATTCATCTTCTGAACAAGTTTGTATGAATGTCCTACAGACACTCCAAGTATCTCTGCTACCTCCTTTGCTGTTAGATAAATCTTGCCTTCTCTCATAGTGTTTGTCCTCCTTTATGATTTATTTTTGGTTTGTAGCTCACTCGCTACATTCTTTATATTGTCATTATATGTAGCGCACTCGCTACAGTCAATAGGTATTTTAAATTTTTGTAGTTTGTCAGCTACATTAGTGTTATAATTTGCTTATCAAATTGATTTCAAGTTCAGTATTCATGGGAGGATACAGACTTTATGACAATAGCTGACAGAATTAAAAAAATAAGGGAAATCTTTGGAATAACATCCAACGAATTTGCCAAGATCACCGGAATCCATCCGGTTTCTATAAGGAAATATGAGACAAATAAAATGGTTCCCGGAAATGATGTGATTGAGAAGATGAGTGAAGCACTAAGGCTTCCAAAGTATATCTTCGAGGGTTTACCAAAACAGTATACCGATTACTCCTTTGAGGGCGATTTTTATCAGCAGTTACTGCTTTTATTAGATAACGGCACATTAAATTTAGAAGGACCCTCTAAAGATAGTGACGGCAAGGATAAGTCCCCATATGGTACATGGTTCTCAGTCAATCCTTTACTTTCTAAGTACATAAAGGTAAGACGAAATGGAGAGGAGATACCTATTGAAGATATACAGATAACTCTGGATCCACTATACTCGAACCCAAACAACAGAGCTGCATTTCTTCTCATGTCTTTTCAACATCTCGAAAAGGCAAGAGAAGCACTTAGTAAAAAATATTGGAAATCAAAAAGTGAGACTAGGGAAGACTATGCAAATCGTCTGACAGAATTAGCTCTCAATACTCAACTTGAATTGATGCTATTAGGGCATTCTTGGAAGCAGTACATGAATGCACCAAAAACACGTGAAGAATTAGATGCAGCCTATCAAAAAGTGTTCGAAGCTGGTGGTGACTATTATGACCTAATTGATCAATTGGATATTCCAGAGGCAGAGAAAAATAATTATATCCATCACTATGAGGACGCATGGATTGAATTACATGCCATCGATGTGGGCGAATATCCCCATGATGGTTCCGAAGATGAAAAATGGGCCTATGCACAGAAAATAATAGATGCTATAGAAAAGTATAAAGAGGACCATCCTGATTACCCAAAAGAGATAAGAGAGGCTTGTGCTGTAGAAACACGGCAGCGCTATGAAGAATATCTAAAAGAACAGAGAAAAAGCAAAAAGAAAAAAGTTGAACCAAAAAAGTCTGCTCCTCAAAATTGAGGAGTCAAAAACGAAAAATCGAGTGCTCAAAACTGAGCACTCGGTCTAGCTAATGGCGCTCCTTTCGGAGTGTCTTTTTTATAGAAATCAGTTACAATCGCTACATTTCTTTCTGACTAATAGGCTTGAGATAATTCTTTTTTAATGTCCTGACATCTTCAAAAAAGTATTTCTCAGATTTAGAAAGAATATGTTTTTCAAGCTTCAGCTCCGCCAGTTTTATAGTACAAATAAGATCAGCAACCTGGAACAGCCTATACTCAGAAGGAAGAACTCTTCTAAATTCAACATTGTCCAAAAGAACATTAAATACAGATGACAGAATTCTACTCACTTCTACCTGACCATTATCGTAGTATATTTTCACACAATCATACCCGATGAAAAAATCCATATTGGACCTTATAAACGCAGCAAGAAGCTTACTCAGTTTTCCAACAGCCTCAACCGAATCATCCATATTTTTCTTTTCTATATAGATAGATTTTACCTTCACATCAACTTTTCTAGTGAAAGTCATCATATTCCTTAGAATTTTCCTTTTATTCTCTACAGTATATTCCTTATACTCATGCTCAGATCTAATTATTGGTCCTGCATGCACACAATGATGCGGCAATCCCAAATACTGCATCTGCGTTTCAAGTTTAGCCAGATCCTCAGTGATATCAACTGCTTGATCATGCATTACCATTGATATTATATAAAACGGAGAATGGGGATCATATTCACCAAAATCTCCAGATTCGTCTACAAATATACTTAATTCCTTCATACCCCTCCATTTATTGCATGAAAAAAGCGGGTGTCTTACCCGCCAATAGGTGGACCCGGGTCTTTCGACCAGCCCAGAAAGCTTTCGCTCTCTTCTTAAGAGAATATTACCATTATCCGTATTGAAAAACAAGTACAAGAATAATAAATTTATACTATTTTCATGGCTGAATTTTGGCACCGGAAACACCCTTTACAAAGGCGCATAAATACTGCCTTTTAGAAAAAACTCAAAATTTTTAGAGCCAAATTAGAGCCAAAGGTCATTTTCGGCTAGATTGTATACAAAAAAACAGCTTCCAGAGAAACTCTGGAAGCTGCATAAAATCTAGGTTTGTTAAGATTACTCTACGATTGTAGCAACCTTACCTGATCCAACTGTACGTCCACCCTCACGGATAGCGAACTTAAGACCCTGCTCCATAGCGATAGGGTGAATAAGCTCGATAGACATTGTTACGTGGTCACCAGGCATGCACATCTCAACACCATCAGGGAGGTTGCAGACACCTGTAACGTCAGTTGTTCTGAAGTAGAACTGAGGTCTGTAGTTTGTGAAGAAAGGTGTATGACGGCCACCCTCGTCCTTAGTAAGAACGTAAACCTCAGCAGTGAACTTTGTGTGGCATGTTACTGTGCCAGGCTTTGTTACAACCTGACCTCTCTGGATACCATCACGGTCAACACCACGGAGAAGAAGTCCTACGTTGTCACCAGCCTCGCAGTAGTCCATAGTCTTTCTGAACATCTCGATACCAGTACATACAGACTTAGATGTCTCTTCCTTAATACCAACGATTTCGATTTCGTCGTTGAGGTTAAGGTGACCTCTCTCTACTCTACCTGTAGCAACTGTTCCACGTCCTGTGATTGTGAATACGTCCTCAACAGGCATAAGGAAAGGCTTATCTGTCTCACGAGTAGGTTCAGGAATGTATGAATCAACTGTATCCATAAGCTCCATAACCTTGTCGCCCCACTCAGACTTAGGATCCTCAAGAGCCTTAAGAGCTGAACCACGGATGATAGGTGTGTCATCTCCAGGGAACTCATACTCTGTAAGAAGGTCTCTGATCTCCATCTCTACGAGATCAAGAAGCTCAGGATCGTCAACCATATCGCACTTGTTCATGAATACGATGATGTAAGGAACACCAACCTGACGAGCAAGAAGAACGTGCTCCTTAGTCTGTGCCATAACACCGTCAGTAGCAGCAACAACGAGGATAGAACCATCCATCTGAGCTGCACCTGTGATCATGTTCTTAACGTAGTCAGCGTGGCCAGGGCAGTCAACGTGAGCGTAGTGTCTGTTAGCTGTCTCGTACTCGATGTGAGCAGAGTTAATTGTGATTCCACGCTCTTTCTCTTCTGGAGCCTTATCGATCTGATCAAATGCAACAGCAGGTGAAAATCCTCTGTCTGCAAGAACAGTTGTGATAGCTGCTGTAAGAGTTGTCTTACCATGGTCAACGTGTCCGATTGTACCGATGTTTACGTGTGGCTTACTTCTGTCAAACTTAGCTTTTGCCATTTTTAAATATCCTCCTTAAGGTGAAATGTTGTTAATAAACATTTTCATACATAATTTAACCGACTATATCGATTATATTAAAAGTTTGCCGTGAAATCAAGCGTTAACTGTGATTTCACGGGACTTTTCTATTAATTTAATGATCAGTTGCCCTTATTTGAAAGAACTTTATCCTGAACATTCTTAGGAACCGGAGCATACTTCTCGAAGAACATTGAGTAGTTACCACGTCCCTGAGTTCTTGAACGAAGGTCTGTAGCATAGCCGAACATCTCAGCAAGAGGCACATGTGCTCTTACAATCTTTCCGCCGCCAAGATCATCCATACCTTCAACCTGTCCACGACGAGAGTTAACGTCACCGATAACATCTCCCATGTACTCCTCAGGCATAGTAACCTCAACCTTCATGATAGGCTCAAGAAGAACAGGTGCTCCCTTCTGCATAGCATCCTTGAATGCCATAGATCCGGCAATGTGGAATGCCATCTCAGATGAGTCTACCTCGTGGTATGATCCGTCGTAAACTGTAGCGTGTACACCAACAACAGGATATCCACCAAGTGTTCCGGCCTTCATAGCCTCTTCGATACCTTCGCTGATTGGCTGGATGAATTCCTTAGGAATAGCACCACCAACAACTTCGCTATCAAACTGGTAAAGGTTATCGCCGTTAGCATCCATAGGCTCGAAACGAACCTTACAATGTCCGTACTGACCACGTCCACCGGACTGCTTAGCATACTTAGACTCAACGTCTACAGCCTTTGTAAGGGCCTCTCTGTAAGCAACCTGAGGTGCACCAACGTTAGCCTCAACCTTATACTCTCTAAGAAGTCTGTCAACGATGATATCAAGGTGAAGCTCACCCATACCAGCGATGATTGTCTGACCTGTCTCAGGATTTGTATGAGCTCTGAATGTAGGATCTTCTTCAGCAAGCTTCATAAGAGCCTCATCAAGCTTCTGCTGACCGGCCTTAGTCTTAGGCTCGATAGCAAGCTCGATAACGGGATCAGGGAACTCCATTGACTCAAGGATAACAGGGTTCTTCTCATCACAGAGAGTATCACCTGTTACTGTGTTCTTAAGACCAACAGCAGCAGCGATATCACCTGAATATACCTTATCAAGGTCTGATCTCTTGTTAGCATGCATCTGAAGGATACGTCCAAGACGCTCCTTGCTGTCCTTAGTACTGTTAAGTACGTAAGAACCTGAATTAGCTGTTCCACGGTATACACGGAAGAATGCAAGCTTTCCTACGAAAGGATCGCTGACAATCTTGAATGCAAGAGCTGCGAATGGGCCATCATCTGTTGACTCAACCTCGATCTCATTACCTTCCATATCTGTACCCTTACAAGCAGGGATATCAAGAGGTGAAGGCATGAACTCGATAACTGCATCAATAAGCTTCTGGATACCTCTGTTTCTGTGAGCTGAACCACAGCAAACAGGGAAAGCCTTACACTCGCAAGTTGCCTTACGAAGTGCTGCCTTAAGATCAGCAACTGAAGGCTCCTCACCCTCAAGGTACTGCATCATAAGGTCTTCATCAAGATCGCAGATCTTCTCAACGAGTTCGCCATGATAAAGCTCAGCGTCATCCTTGAGTTCAGCAGGGATCTCACCAATAGTAACATCCTCGCCCTTATCATCGTTGTAGATGTAAGCCTGCATCTCGAAAAGATCGATAATTCCCTGGAACTGATCCTCAGCTCCGATAGGGATCTCAATCATAATAGCATTTTTCTTAAGTCTGTTACGGATCTGCTCAACAGCTCCGTAATAGTTAGCGCCGATGATATCCATCTTGTTGATGAATGCCATACGAGGAACGTTAAATCCATCAGCCTGTCTCCATACGTTCTCAGACTGAGGCTCAACGCCTTCCTTAGCACTAAATACTCCAACTGCACCATCAAGTACACGAAGTGAACGCTCAACCTCAACAGTGAAGTCTACGTGACCAGGAGTATCAATAATGTTGATACGATGCTCTAAAGCACCTGGCTTAGCCTTACCGTTCTCCTGAAGTGTCCAGTGGCAAGTTGTAGCTGCAGATGTGATTGTGATACCACGCTCCTGCTCCTGTTCCATCCAGTCCATGGTAGCAGTACCTTCGTAGGTCTCACCAATCTTGTAGTTAACACCGGTATAGTAAAGAATACGCTCTGTAAGAGTAGTCTTACCAGCATCAATATGAGCCATGATACCGATGTTCCTAGTTCTCTCCAATGGGTATTGTCTATCAGCCAAAGGTATTTCCTCCTATAATAATTAAACCATAGTCAACTCACATTCAGATAAAGATTAGAATCTGTAGTGTGAGAATGCCTTGTTTGCTTCTGCCATCTTGTGCATGTCTTCTTTTCTCTTTACAGCTGCACCAGTATTGTTGTATGCATCCATAATCTCTGAAGCGAGTCTGTCAACCATTGTCTTCTCGCCTCTAGCACGTGAGAAATTAACAAGCCAACGAAGAGCAAGAGCCTGACGTCTATCTGGTCTAACCTCGATAGGAACCTGGTATGTAGCACCACCAATACGTCTAGCTTTTACCTCGAGAGCAGGCATGATGTTGTTCATGGCTCCCTCGAATACTTCAAGAGCAGGCTTTCCAGCCTTCTCCTCTACCTGTGCGAATGCTCCGTATACGATTTTCTGGGCAACGCCCTTCTTGCCATCAAGCATAACTGTGTTGACAAGCTTGGTTACAACCTTGTTATCGTATAAAGGATCCGCTAATACGTCACGTTTTACAATATGTCCTTTACGCGGCACGGTTCTTCCCTCCTTTAGAATTGCAATGATAGTAATAAATCACTGCTTACTACAATCATCGGTACTCACTAATTTAGTGTACGTGCGGTATCTTACTTCTTTATATAGAATAGAACACCAACACTTTAAAAAATTAGATCTGTTGTTAAATTACTTCTTGGCTGCTTTAGGTCTCTTAGCGCCATACTTAGAACGAGCCTGTTTTCTGTCGGCTACGCCTGCTGTATCAAGAGTACCTCTGATGATGTGATACCTTGTACCAGGCAGATCCTTTACTCTTCCGCCACGGATGAGAACAACGCTGTGCTCCTGAAGGTTGTGTCCCTCACCAGGAATGTAGCTTGTAACCTCGATACCGTTAGAAAGACGTACTCTGGCGATTTTTCTCAGAGCAGAGTTAGGCTTCTTAGGTGTAGCTGTCTTAACAGCTGTGCAGACACCACGCTTCTGAGGAGAAGCTGTTGCTGTTGCCTTCTTGTGAAGAGAGTTGAAGCCCTTCTGAAGAGCAGGAGCAGTAGACTTCTTAACAGATGTCTGACGACCCTTTCTAACTAACTGGTTAAATGTTGGCATTCTTTTTACCTCCTATTTTGATATATGCATAAGACAAAGGGGCATAATTACCCCTTTGTCAATACACGCAATTATGAATTATATATTTCTTTATTTTTGTTGTCAACTAAAATTTTTATGACAACCTCGGATTACTCCTCGATATCGGAATCATCCATATCATCATCAGCATCAACAACCTTTGCACCTTCAAGTCTGTCATCGTCGAAATCTCTTCTTCTCTTCTTGAGAATGAGCTTCTCGGGATCCTTGAAGTTTGCATCAGTATTAAGTGCTGTGCTTCTGTATCTCTTCATTCCGGTTCCGGCAGGAATCAGCTTACCGATGATAACGTTCTCTTTAAGTCCGATAAGCGGATCAACCTTACCCTTGATAGCTGCATCTGTAAGAACCTTGGTTGTCTCCTGGAAGGAAGCAGCTGAGAGGAATGAATTGGTAGCAAGAGCTGCCTTGGTAATTCCGAGGATTACCTGTTTTCCTTCAGCAGGCTTTTTGCCTTCTGAGATAAGAGCCTCGTTGCTGTCCTCGAAATCAAGAACATCTACAAGAGTTCCGGGAAGGAAATCTGTATCTCCGCTCTCATCGATTCTTACCTTCTTGAGCATCTGACGAACAATAACCTCGATGTGCTTGTCGCAGATATCAACACCCTGAAGACGATATACTCTCTGAACTTCTCTGAGGAGATAATCCTGTACTGCACGGATTCCCTTGATCTTGAGAAGATCATGAGGATTTACTGAACCTTCTGTGAGTTCATCACCGGCCTCGATGTTTGTATCATCAAGAACCTTGATACGTGATCCGTAAGGGATGAGGTAAGCCTTTGAC
Organism: Butyrivibrio sp. VCB2001; assembly: GCF_000423965.1. Classification (NCBI taxonomy): domain Bacteria; kingdom Bacillati; phylum Bacillota; class Clostridia; order Lachnospirales; family Lachnospiraceae; genus Butyrivibrio; species Butyrivibrio sp. VCB2001. The sequence continues at coordinate 394,464 of NZ_AUIZ01000002.1, forward strand.
TCACCTGTCTCGTCGTTAGTTACAACAACCTCACGCTTCTTCTTTGTATCTCTGATCTCAACATGTCCGTCAAGCTCTGAGATAATGGCAAGTCCCTTAGGCTTTCTTGCCTCGAAAAGCTCCTCTACACGAGGAAGACCCTGTGTGATATCACCACCGGCAACACCACCGGTGTGGAAGGTTCTCATTGTAAGCTGTGTACCGGGCTCACCGATTGACTGAGCAGCGATGATACCTACTGCCTCACCGACCTGAACAGCCTCACCTGTTGCCATGTTAGCGCCGTAGCACTTAGCACAGATACCGTTATGTGAACGGCATGTAAGGATTGTTCTGATCTTAACTGCCTCTACCGGGCCACCCTTACTATTAACACCAACTGAAAGGATCTTAGCTGCACGAGAAGGTGTGATCATGTGATTCTTCTTAACAATTACGTTTCCGTCCTTGTCCTTGATGGTCTCACATGCATATCTTCCTGTGATTCTGTCCTCAAGTGGCTCGATTGTTTCTTTTCCATCAACGAAGGCCTTAACTGTCATGCCGGGAATTACTTCCTTGCCTGCGCAGCAATCAACCTCACGAATGATAAGTTCCTGTGATACGTCAACCATTCGACGTGTAAGGTATCCTGAATCGGCTGTACGAAGAGCTGTATCAGAAAGTCCCTTACGAGCACCGTGAGCTGACATGAAGTACTCCAGAACGTCAAGTCCTTCACGGAAGTTTGACTTGATAGGAAGTTCGATTGTACGTCCTGTTGTATCAGCCATAAGTCCACGCATACCTGCCAGCTGCTTGATCTGCTGGTTACTACCACGGGCACCGGAGTCAGCCATCATGTAGATGTTGTTGTACTTATCAAGACCTGCAAGCAGCTCCTCTGTGAGCTTCTTATCTGTGTCCATCCATGTATTAACAACTTCGCTGTAACGCTCCTCGTCTGTAATAAGACCTCTGCGGTAGTTAGCTGCGATAGCATCAACTGTAGCCTGTGCTTCATCAAGAAGCTGCTGCTTCTGCTCAGGCACTGTCATATCAGCGATAGAAACTGTCATGGCAGCACGTGTTGAGTAGTGGTAACCTGTAGCCTTGATGTTATCAAGAACCTCAGCAGTAGCAAATGTTCCGTGAGTATTGATCATCTTGGTAACGATCTGCTTAAGCTGTTTCTTACCAACCATGAAGTCAACTTCAAGCTTAAGGTAATTCTCAGGTACACTTCTGTCTACATATCCAAGATCCTGAGGAATGATCTCATTGAACAGGAATCTTCCAAGTGTAGACTCTACAAGACCGGATACAGTCTCGCCTTCGGCGTTAACCTTCTCCATTCTGATCTTGATCTTAGTCTGAAGTGTGATATATCCGTTTTCGTAAGCAAGGATAGCTTCGTCAACACTCTTGAAGCACTTACCCTCACCAAGGGCTCCGGGTCTCTCCTGTGTAAGGTAGTAAATACCAAGTACCATATCCTGTGTAGGTACGTTTACAGGGCCGCCGTCTGAAGGCTTAAGTAAGTTGTTAGGTGAGAGCATAAGGAATCTGCACTCAGCCTGAGCCTCTACTGACAATGGAAGGTGAACAGCCATCTGGTCACCGTCGAAGTCGGCGTTGAAAGGTGTACATGCAAGAGGATGAAGCTTAATAGCCTTACCTTCTACAAGAATTGGCTCAAATGCCTGAATACCAAGTCTGTGAAGTGTGGGAGCACGGTTAAGCATTACAGGGTGCTCTTTGATAACATCCTCAAGAACGTCCCAAACCTGCTCATCAAGACGCTCTACAAGCTTCTTGGCATTCTTGATATTCTGTGAAATTCCTCTGGATACAAGCTCCTTCATAACGAAAGGCTTGAACAGCTCGATAGCCATTTCCTTAGGAAGACCACACTGATAAATCTTAAGTTCAGGTCCTACAACGATAACGGAACGTCCTGAATAGTCAACACGCTTACCAAGAAGGTTCTGACGGAAACGTCCGCTCTTACCTTTGAGCATGTCTGAAAGAGACTTAAGAGCTCTGTTTCCGGGTCCGGTAACAGGTCTTCCTCTTCTACCGTTATCGATAAGTGCATCAACAGCTTCCTGAAGCATTCTCTTCTCGTTGCGAACGATGATGTCAGGAGCACCGAGATCAAGAAGTCTCTTAAGTCGGTTATTTCTGTTGATGATTCTTCTGTAAAGATCGTTAAGATCTGATGTAGCAAAACGTCCACCGTCAAGCTGTACCATAGGACGAAGATCCGGTGGGATTACAGGGATGCAATCCATGATCATCCATGCAGGGTCATTACCTGACTCTCTGAAAGCTTCTACAACTTCCAGTCTCTTGATGATTCTTGCTCTCTTCTGTCCGCTTGATGTATCAAGGCCTTCCTTGAGCTCTTTGTACTCAGCCTCAAGGTCGATAGCCTGAAGAAGTTCTTTAATGGACTCAGCACCCATTCCTGCACGGAACTTGCTGCCGAACTCTTCTCTTGCATCCTGGAACTCTTTCTCTGAGAGAACCTGCTTGTACTCCAGTGTTGTGTCACCGGGATCAAGTACTATATAAGAAGCGAAGTAAAGAACCTTCTCAAGTACACGGGGTGAAAGGTCAAGGATAAGTCCCATTCTGCTGGGAATTCCCTTGAAGTACCAAATGTGTGATACAGGAGCTGCGAGCTCGATGTATCCCATTCTCTCACGACGTACGCTGCTCTTTGTGATCTCAACACCACATCTGTCGCAGACAACGCCCTTATATCTAATCTTTTTATACTTACCGCAGTGGCACTCCCAATCCTTGGTTGGTCCAAAGATTCTTTCGCAGAACAGACCGTCCTTCTCAGGCTTAAGTGTTCTGTAGTTGATGGTCTCAGGCTTTGTTACCTCACCTCTGTTCTCCTCATCAACCTTGTGGGCCCAGCTCCTGATCTTCTCAGGAGATGCAAGGCCAATCTTGATTGAATCAAAGGTCATAGGCTGATAAGTCTGCTGCTGTGATGGTCTACCACTTGAAGCTTCATTTATTGCTTTATTCATAGTTGAATCAGACATTCGTTAACCTCTTTTCTGTAAGTAGTCGTTAATTACCGGTTAATCAATTACTCGTCAAAAGACTCTTCAGCGTCCTCAAATGACTCATCAGAATCAAAATCATCTACCTGCTCATCTTCGAGTTCGCCTTCATCGTTGAAACTCTGTTTTGTAAAGCCGTTAGCTTCAAATGACTCCTGCTTGTAATCGCGTCCTGATGTATCGCCTTCGATCTCGTAGCGGTAATCAGAATCTGTGTAATCAACGCTCTCCATGATCTCTACCTCAGTATTGTCCTCGCGAAGAACCTTGATATCCAGACCAAGTGACTGGAGCTCTTTCAAAAGAACCTTGAATGACTCAGGCACGCCTGGCTCAGGGATGTTGTCTCCCTTGATGATTGCTTCGTAAGTCTTAACACGACCGATAACATCGTCAGACTTAACTGTAAGGATTTCCTGAAGTGTATAAGCTGCACCGTAAGCTTCAAGTGCCCAAACTTCCATCTCTCCGAAACGCTGTCCACCGAACTGAGCTTTTCCACCCAGAGGCTGCTGTGTTACCAGTGAGTAAGGACCTGTTGAACGAGCGTGGATCTTATCGTCAACGAGGTGGTGGAGCTTAAGGTAATGCATGTGTCCGATTGTTGTAGGGCTGTCAAACTTCTGTCCGGTTCTACCGTCACGAAGCTGTACCTTTCCGTCTGATCTGATCGGAACGCCCTTCCAAAGCTCTCTGTGATCTCTGTTATCTGACAGATACTGCATGATCTCAGGATCTACAAGATCTTTGTATTTAGCTTCGAACTCTTCCCATGTGCTGTTAACGTAATCGTTAGCAAGCTCAAGAGTATCCTGAATATCTATCTCGTTTGCACCGTCGAAAATAGGTGTTGCGATGTTAAATCCAAGTGCCTTGGCAGCAAGTGAAAGGTGAATCTCCAGGACCTGTCCGATATTCATACGGGAAGGAACGCCCAGAGGATTAAGCACGATATCAAGTGGTCTGCCGTTAGGAAGATATGGCATATCCTCTATAGGAAGAACTCTTGAAACGACACCCTTGTTACCGTGACGGCCGGCCATCTTATCACCTACAGAGATCTTTCTCTTCTGTGCGATATAGATTCTGACTGCCTGGTTTACACCGGGTGAAAGCTCATCACCGTTCTCTCTTGTGAATACCTTGGCATCAACTACGATACCGTACTCACCGTGAGGAACCTTAAGGGATGTATCCCTAACTTCTCTTGCCTTCTCACCGAAGATAGCACGAAGGAGTCTCTCCTCAGCTGTAAGCTCTGTCTCTCCCTTAGGAGTAACCTTACCAACAAGGATATCACCGGCACGAACCTCAGCACCGATACGAATGATACCACGATCATCAAGATCCTTAAGGGCATCATCACCTACACCGGGAACGTCACGTGTGATCTCTTCAGGTCCGAGCTTAGTCTCACGGGCCTCTGCCTCGTACTCTTCAATATGTACAGATGTAAATACATCGTCTCTTACAAGTCTCTCTGAAAGAAGAACAGCATCCTCGTAGTTATAACCTTCCCAAGTCATGAATCCGATGAGAGGGTTCTTACCAAGACCAAGTTCTCCCTGTGATGTTGAAGGACCATCAGCGATAACCTGACCAGCCTCAACATGGTCGCCCTTGAAGACGATAGGTCTCTGGTTGTAGCAGTTACTCTGGTTTGATCTCTGGAACTTAATGAGGTGGAACTCTTCCTTCTCACCGTCATCGTAAGTCATCTGGATGAGCTTACTGTCTACGAAATCAACAGTTCCGGCCTTTCTTGCAACAACGCAAACGCCTGAGTCAACTGCTGCCTTTCTCTCCATACCTGTTCCAACCGCAGGAGCCTCTGTTGTTAAAAGAGGTACTGCCTGACGCTGCATGTTTGATCCCATCAGCGCACGGTTAGCATCGTCGTTCTCAAGGAACGGGATAAGTGCTGTAGCAACTGAGAATACCATACGAGGTGATACGTCCATGTACTCGAACATTGTCTTAGGATACTCAGAAGTCTCATCCTTATATCTTCCTGATACAGTCTTCTTCTTGAAGTGTCCTTCCTCATCAAGAGGTGTGTTCGCCTGAGCTACATGGTAGTTATCCTCTTCGTCAGCAGTAAGGTACTCAACCTCATCTGTTACTCTTGGATTCTCAGGATCTGACATATCTACCTTACGATAAGGTGCCTCAACAAATCCGTAGTCGTTAACTCTTGCATAGCTTGCAAGTGAGTTGATAAGACCGATGTTAGGACCTTCAGGTGTCTCGATAGGGCACATACGTCCATAGTGTGTATAGTGAACGTCTCGAACCTCGAATCCGGCTCTGTCTCTTGAAAGACCACCGGGTCCCAAAGCTGAAAGACGTCTCTTGTGAGTAAGCTCACCAAGAGGGTTGTTCTGATCCATGAACTGAGACAGCTGTGATGAACCAAAGAACTCTTTTACAGCAGCCTGTACAGGCTTGATGTTGATAAGAGTCTGAGGTGAGATCTCCTCAGTGTCATGTGTTGTCATTCTCTCACGAACAACTCTCTCAAGTCTTGAAAGACCGATACGATACTGATTCTGTAAAAGCTCACCTACGCAGCGGATACGTCTGTTGCCCAGATGGTCGATGTCATCATCGTTACCGATTCCGTACTCAAGATGAATATTATAGTTAATGGAAGCAATGATATCTTCCTTAGTGATGTGCTTAGGAATAAGCTCGTGTACGCGCTTCTTGATGGTCTCAGCAAGACCCTCAGGATCATTCTTAACTGTGTACTCCTCAAGGATTTCCTTAAGAACAGGATAGTAAACGTTCTCAGTAATTCCGAGCTGCTCAGGATCACACTCGATGAAGTGTGTGATGTCTACCATCATATTAGAAAGAACCTTAACGTTTCTCTCCTCTTCCTGAAGAATTACATAAGGAATAGCCGCATCCTGGATCTCAGTTGCAAGGGCACGGTCAACCTTTGTGCCTGCAGCAGCGATCATCTCGCCTGTTGTCTCATCAACAACATCCTCAGCGAGAACATGTCCGTTGATACGGTTCTTGAAGTGAAGCTTCTTATTGAATTTATATCTTCCTACCTTAGCAAGGTCATATCTTCTTGGATCGAAGAACATTGCTGTGATAAGGCTCTCAGCGCTCTCTACTGAAAGAGGCTCGCCGGGACGGATTTTTCTGTACAGCTCAAGAAGACCACTCTGGTAATCGGTTGAAGAATCCTTGGAGAAACTTCCCTGAATCTTGGGCTCATCGCCAAAGAGTTCAAGAATCTCCTCGTTTGTTCCGATTCCAAGTGCTCTGATAAGAACGGTTACAGGAACCTTTCTTGTTCTGTCTACTCTTGCGTAGAAGACATCGTTAGGATCGGTCTCATACTCAAGCCATGCACCTCTGTTAGGAATAACTGTGCAAGCCATGAGCTCTTTTCCGATCTTATCGTATGTAATATCGTAATAGATACCGGGTGAACGTACGAGCTGGCTGACAATAACACGCTCAGCACCGTTGATAACGAAAGTTCCGGTAGCTGTCATGAGAGGAAGGTCACCCATAAAAATCTCATGCTCTGTGATCTCGTCCTTCTCCTTGTTGTGAAGACGAACTTTAACCTTCAATGGAGCTGCGAATGTAGCGTCTCGCTCTTTACACTTCTCGATAGTGTTCTTGTTCTTATCGATTTCATCCTCGCAAAGCTTAAAATCGACAAATTCCAGACTGAGCTTCCCACTGTAGTCCTCAATTGGAGAAATATCGTCGAAGACTTCCTTTAAGCCTTCGTCGAGGAACCACTGATAAGAGTTCTTCTGAACTTCGATCAGGTTAGGCATCTCCAGGACTTCCTTCTGGCGCTGGAAACTCATTCGTAAGTTTTTACCAGAGCCGGTAGGATGTAATCTGTTTTTTTCCATTGACATTCACCCCGTTCTTTAATATTTTAAGTGATTAAATGAGTCACCTTAATAAGCGCACTAAAAAAATGCGCAAAAAGACCCACTTCACCACAATAGTGCATTGTCCATTATACGTCTAGCAGAATATGATGTCAAGAACTTTTTTGCAATAAAAAAGGGACGGATTAAAAATCCGTCCCTGATACATCTTAGAATATAGCCCGAATTACTTAAGAGTAACCTTTGCACCCTCAGCCTCAAGCTTAGCCTTGATGTCATCAGCCTCTGCCTTAGAAGCGTTCTCCTTAACCATCTTAGGAGCTCCATCAACGAGATCCTTTGCTTCCTTAAGTCCAAGACCTGTAAGCTCACGAACAACCTTGATAACCTTAACCTTGTTAGGACCAACCTCTGTAAGCTCTACGTTGAACTCTGTCTTCTCCTCACCAGCTGCTGCTGCGCCAGCTCCTGCTGCTGCAACTACAACGCCTGCTGCTGCAGATACGCCAAACTCTTCCTCGCAAGCCTTTACAAGATCGTTAAGCTCGAGAACTGTAAGCTCTTTGATAGCATCGATAAATTCTGCTGTTGTTAACTTTGCCATTATATTTTCCTCCATATAATTTGTAATTTTCAATAAATAATTTCAGTTTACTGCAACGAGTAAATTACTCTGCTGCAGGTGCTTCTGCTGCTTCAGCTGCTGGAGCCTCTGCTGCAGGTGCCTCTGCTGTCTCAGCAGGAGCTGCCTCTTCTGCAGGAGCAGGTGCTGCTTCCTCTGCAGGAGCTGCCTCGCCACCTTTCTCTGCGATCTGATTGATAACGCGAGCGAAGTTTGCGATAGGTGACTGCATAGAACCAAGCAATCTTGAAAGAAGAACTTCCTTTGAAGGAATAGATGCGATCTCAGACATAGCTGCTGCATCATAGAACTTTCCTTCGATTACACCACCCTTAATCTCAAGAGCCTTTGCCTTCTTAGCAAACTCATAGAGTACACGAGCAGGTGCTGCCGGATCTGACTCTGATACAGCCATTGCTGAAGGTCCGTTAAGAAGATCCTTGAGCTGCTCGAAATCAGTTCCCTGGAAAGCGAAGTTCATCATTGTGTTCTTGTACACCTTGTATGTTACGCCTTCTTCACGAAGCTTCTTACGAAGCTCTGTGTCCTGCGCAACAGTAAGTCCGCGGTGATCTACAAGTACGACTGCCTGAGCGTCTTTGATCTTCTCAGAGATCTCATTTACTACAGGCTGCTTCAATTCAACCTTTGCCATTTTTTTACCTCCTTATAGAATTTACCGCCGAAAAAAAACCTCTCGAAGACATCGAGAGGCAAAAAGTCTGAATTAAACTTTTCCTCGGCAGGCGCTTACACTTTACGTTCCACATAGTATTCATGCGGAACACCTGCTGTCTTCGGCATGGCGTCTTTTTGACGACCTTGAATAAAATATCATAAAAGAACAATAATGTCAAGCATTTTATCGTATTTATTTGGGACTGATATAACCGTTGTAATCCAGATGTATCCCCGGTGACATGGCAGCCATCTCATTTATGATCCTGTCATGCTCTGAGCCCGTAGCTTCAGTAACTGTACATCCGCTCTGCAAAGCAGGAACAAACTGGAGGTTAACTGCTCCGTCTTTATGCAGTGTTGTGATTATCATACAGGAATCAAGCGTCTTGGAGTTAAAGATGTAATTGCCCATACTGTAAACGACAGGAACACCGTCGACATAGTCAATCTTCTGAAGCACATGCGGATGCGAGCCGATGATCAGGTTAGCTCCGGCATCAGCAATCTCTTTTGCCTGATCTCTCTGGAGATAATCAATCTCACTTGTACTCTCGGTTCCCCAGTGGATGAACACTATAACGTAGGCACTCTTTTCCCTCGCCTCACGTATCCTCTCCAGTAAAAGAGCATCGTTCATGCATCTGAAAACTCCGGCAGAATCCTCTGTTGCCGGCTTGGTGTCCGGATAGTCGTTTCTCTCTATCTGAGTGGCACTTATGATTGCAATCTTCATTCCGTTACTTGTTATATAGTAGACCGGGTGAGATGCCTCATCTATATTGTTGCCCGCTCCCGAATATACAATTCCCGCATTTGACAAAGTAGTCATTGTATCAAGAAAAGCCTGCTCGCCGTAGTCATATGCATGGTTATTGGCCAGGCCTACGATATCAACACCCATTGTTCCAAGTATTGCAGATGTCTCCGGAGCAGCTCTGAAAGTATAAGTCTTGCCCTCGGTAGGTGATCCACCGTTAGAATACGGAAACTCGTTGTTGACCATCATGATGTCAACACCGCGCATCTTCTCAAGAAGGCTCTGCCCAACAACTCCTTCAGCCGTATTTCCGGCTCTTCTGAATGCATCGCCCACTGCATAGTTAGGATCAAAGAGAATGTCTCCGGCAAAACCGATGGTTACGGTTTCCGGATCCGCCGTACCTATAACATGGGTATAATCCTCATCGCCTTCATAAATAATTGCAGCTCGCTTAGCAGATTCCTCGTCTGTAACTGCAGCATTTTCGGCTCTTCCGGCCTCAGGGATAGCTTCCCACTTGGTTGCAAAAAGACCTTTCTGATACTTTTCATTTGAATACTTGAAATTACCAAAGATCAAAAGCGCAGGAATTCCGATTACCAGGATCGTAGAAAAAGTCAATAAGAAAGCCACTGTCTGTGGCTTTTTAAGAAAATCTTTTATATTTATCTTGTCAGTCCAGCTGTCCTGATCATAAAACCCTTTTCTCATAAGAGCATTATACCACAACATATTGTGGCATTCAAAGTCCATACATACAAAAAAGCGGACCACCGAATCGGTAGTCCGCCATTTCACATGTTTTATGCTGCGAAAGATTAATATCTGTTTGATACAACCTTTACGCCAGGGCCCATTGTTGTTGCAAGAGTAATGCTCTTGAGGTACTGACCCTTAACAGATGAAGGTCTAGCCTTTGTGATAGCATCCATAAGAGCGTTGAAGTTCTGCTCAAGCTGCTCCTCTGTGAAAGATGCCTTTCCTACAGGAACGTGGATGATGTTAGCCTTGTCAAGTCTGTACTCAATCTTACCAGCCTTGATATCAGCGATAGCCTTAGCTACGTCCATTGTAACTGTACCAGCCTTAGGGTTAGGCATAAGACCCTTAGGTCCAAGTACCTTACCAAGACGTCCAACAACGCCCATCATATCAGGTGTTGCAACTACAACGTCGAAATCAAGCCATCCTTCGTTCTGGATCTTAGGAATAAGCTCCTCGCCACCAACGTGGTCTGCACCAGCAGCCTGTGCCTCGTCAAGCTTTGTTCCCTTAGCGAAAACAAGAACCTTTACTTCCTTACCTGTTCCGTTAGGAAGAACTACAGCTCCTCTGATCTGCTGATCAGCGTGACGTGAATCACAACCTGTTCTGATGTGAGCTTCTACTGTCTCATCAAACTTTGCAGTAGCTGTCTTCTTAACAAGAGAGATAGCTTCTGCAGCTTCATACTGCTGAGTCTTGTCAACAAGCTTAGCAGCTTCTACGTATTTCTTTCCGTGTTTCATCTCTCATCCTCCATCAGTCTTCTACTACGATTCCCATGCTGCGAGCTGTTCCAGCGATCATGCTCATAGCGCCCTCAATGTCAACTGCATTAAGGTCAGGCATCTTGGTCTCTGCAATCTTTCTAACATCTTCCTTAGAAACGGTTGCAACCTTTGTCTTGTTAGGAACTCCTGATCCCTTCTGGATCTTAGCTGCCTTCTTAAGAAGAACTGCTGCAGGTGGAGTCTTTGTGATGAATGTGAAACTTCTGTCTGCATAAACTGTGATAACAACAGGGATGATAACGTCACCCTTATCTGCTGTCTGTGCGTTGAACTGCTTTGTGAATTCAACGATGTTTACACCATGCTGACCAAGAGCTGGTCCAACTGGTGGTGCTGGTGTTGCTTTACCAGCCTGGATCTGTAACTTAATATATCCTTCGACTTTCTTTGCCATTCTGGCACCTCCTGAAAATATGTGGTCGGCGCAAAGCCCACGGGTCTGCTCCCAGCGGTTCGGACTTGCGGCTTCGAAAAGACCTCAGCCGAGTCCTATCGCAGAGGCAAAACCAACATCGAGTAAAATACACTCGCTGGGTTTTGCTCCCACTCAGTGGATTGTAACTATATATTCAAGCGCACAGCGCCCAAATACCATTATGAATCGATTTTTCTTACTTCTGCAAAGCTGATCTCTACAGGTGTCTCGCGGCCAAACAGATCAACATTGATTGTAGCTGTCTGCTTACCGAAATCCATTCTCTGAACAACTCCGGCAGTATCTTTCCAAACACCGGCAATAACTGCGATCTCATCGCCAACACCGAAGTCAACGGCGATAGTGTTCTTGGTATTGATTCCAAGGTTCTTGATCTCAGCATCTGTAAGCGGAACGGGCTTGGATCCCGGTCCTACGAAACCTGTAACGCCACGTGTATTACGGACAACATACCATGTCTCATCGTTCATATCCATGTTAACAAGGACATATCCGGGGAACATCTTTCTCTGAACGTTCTTGCGAGCGCCATTCTTGACCTCTACAACATCCTGAAGAGGTACTCTTACCTCAAGGATCTGACTCTGAAGATGTCTGTTCTCTATGGTCTTCTCAAGGTTAGCCTTAACCTTGTTCTCATATCCGGAATATGTATGAACAACATACCAGTGAGCATTCTCGTTCTCAGTAGCGTTCTCAGCTTCTGTCACCTGATCTTCTGAAACCTCAGCATCTGATAATACCTCATCAGATACCACTTCGACAGAATCCTCTGCTACCTGCTCGAGACTCTTTTCCATTTCTTCTGACATATTATCTCCTTCTGATTAGAAAACGGATGTAATAAAATTCATTCCATATTCAAAAGCATAATCGAGTAAAGCGATCAGAGCACAGGCAATGACTGAAACAACAACTACTGCTGTTGTCTGCTTGATAACATCATCCCTTGTAGGCCATATGATCCTTGCAAACTCTGCCTTTACACCCTTAAAAAAAGTACCGATCTTGGACTGTTCCATATCGTAGTCTCCCTCCTATTCAAGGATGAAATTACTTTGTTTCCTTATGTAAAGTATGCTTCTTGCAGAAAGGGCAATACTTCTTCATTTCAACACGATCGGGATGTGTCTTCTTATCCTTAGTTGTGTCGTAGTTACGATTCTTGCAATCTGTGCATGCTAATGTAATTCTTGTACGCATTATTCCACCTCCGCGCGTTTATAAATTGTCTAATTTTGCGCATAAAAAAAAGACATAAATCTCTTGTCGCTTGTCTAATATAACATAGACATTTCTCCGCGTCAACACATTTTTATTGTTATTTATACACTATTTCTCTCTGGCATAAAAAGCTCACCAAAAACAGAACGCAGTCCACAGGAATTTTCACAACAAACTCCGGTGACGCGGGAATAAGTCCATGGAAGAAACTTACCAGAGCTCCGCTTAATAGCATTATACATACTGCCAGAACTGCATACTTGACCGCAGCCCACAGGCCGTTAGTTCTGCTCTTAAAAACAACCTTATAGTTAATAAGGAAATTATAGACAGCAGAAATCACTCTGGCCATTATGGTTGCCAACATAATATAGTCAAAGGGCAAAGACCTGCCACGCATCATTCCGCAGAATATTGTAAACAGCGCAATATCCACAACACTTGATGAGAGCGATGAGAACAGGAACTTGAAAAAGATCGCATAAATCCTTACGGAATCCACGATAGGATTAAAATGGCTGGATTTGTTTTCTTCTAAATATATAGTAGAAATAGGAACCTCTACAATCTTTATCCCAAGGCTCTTGGTGGCCAGCAGCATGTTAGTCTCAAACTCAAATCTGTCGCCTTTTTCTGTCAAAAGATATCTCATAAACTCCGAAGATATTCCCCTAAGCCCTGTCTGCGTATCGCTTATGCTCAGTCCCACAAGCACCTTCATAACCCTGCTGGTGGTCTTGTTTCCAAACACCGATCTTGCAGGAATCCCCGACTCATCAAAATTGCGCACGCCAAGCACCAGGCTCTTCGGATCCTGTCTCAGCGCATCCATGCACTTCTTTATATCAGGTGCTGTGTGCTGTCCGTCGGAATCTGCAGTGATAACGCCAAGCATATCCTCAAACTCACCCAGGCAATATTCAAAGGCTGTCTTAAGAGCTCTGCCCTTTCCTCTGTTGACCTCATGTTCAAGAACAATGGCACCTTTATTCTTAACTTCATCAAATATGTGGCCATAGGTCTCTTTATCGGACCCGTCGTTAACTACAACAATAGTAGACAACCCTGCTGACACAAGGTTGTCCATAAGACCTATAAGTCTATCATCCGGCTCATACGCCGGGATCACAATGGGTATGATCTTTCCCATCAATTACCTGCTCCTTCAATCTTATATACTCTGCCCGGCTCGAACTCTCCACTTGGAACAAGTTCAGAGAACAGGTCAAAAGATGCTCCATCTTTGTCTTCAACATAAAAATATGAAGCATGGCTTTCAAGCATCTTCTGCCTTATAGTATCTGACGTATCCTCTTCTGTCAAAAAGGCAGCATACACCAAAGCCGTCGGTGATGCTTCTTTACTTATATAAGTGTTGTGAACCCAATGGGACTCATGTCCGTCCCTGAAGACCACAATTCTCTTTCCCCAGTATGCCTTATCTGAGACTGCTTCTACGATCTCTTTTCCGTCATCACCTACCATATCTGAATTGTAGGTGATATTCTCGGCAATGTGAGCTTTGTATCCCCAAAGGTATTTCGCCATTCCGCTATAGTCGGCGCACAGCAGTACGAAAAGCGCACACGCGATGCCAAATATCGCAAACTGCTTCTTACCGCTCTTGGCCCTGAGCCTGTTAAAAGCTATGCTCACAAGGAAATAGATGCTTCCCAAAGTAAAGGGTGCGCAGTATCGTGCTATGGAAATTCCCATGGCGTAGGCGTCCAGATACTGGTCCTCTGTCTGGAACAGCGATATGTGAGCCATGAACACTATTGCATAAGTCAGGATTCCGGTTATAAGGGTGAAAAGAGCTATCTTCTTAATCTCGCTCTTTCCAAGAAGGGACAGCAAATACATTCCAATGATCACGCCGAATATAATGATCACCGCCGCTCCCGTAGAGAGGTCAATGGTCAGATTATGATCCGAATGCATGGGTTGGAAAAGAAAGCCTTCCGCGAAGTACCTCATCTTATCAATGGTATTATCCGGAGCTGTATAAGTTCCGGAAGTCGCCATCCTGATGCCTGCTCCCGTGAGCTTGGCAACTCTTCTGTTTATGAAGCAGAACAAAAGCCAGCTTCCGTAGGATGCTCCGGCAAACAATACCGATAACCACATAAGCTTATCTCTGTTCGCCATTAAAATATAGAAGATGAGTGCAAACAGCGCCCACTCAATACCAACAGATTTAGTCAGAAGAAGCACCGCCGTAAAAAGGCCTATCCTTACATAATAAAAGCCTTTGCCATGTCCGGCCTGATCATATATCGAAAGAAGCAAAGCCCCATATACAATAGCCATGGTTATATCTGAAGGCGTTCCGTAGTAGATGATTCCGTTGAACACTCCGGGGAAGATTGCAGTGCAGACAGATGCAAACACTTTAAGAAGCATCTTGCACCAGTTCTTCATATCTGTAGCTTCTATGGCCGCCTCAACTCTCGATAGCATTGGCAAAAGAAATATCAGACACAGCACAAAGTATCCGAGAAATTGAAGGCTCTCCGTATACTCTTTTCCTCCCAGCTGTAAAAACAGCCACTTTGCCAGAGATGGAATGGGCGGATAGTCACCGAACTCCGGCGAGACATTTCCGTACTTTCCGGGAAAGCCACCAAGGAAAAAGAGCTGCTTGGCGTCAGATGACCAGTAATTGATGTCATCCCACCAGGTAAACACCTGCTGCCTTGTCATAAATCCAACAAAGACAGTTACTGCACCGGCGCAGATAACTGCCGGATCTGCCAGTAGTCTGCCGTACTCAGAAAGCTCTTTTGCCAAAGAAGACTTACTGCTGCGGCTGTCAATTATCATGCGTACCAGCACATAAACTATGGCTATCGCAGATACAAAGAAAATGGCCTTCAGCCCTCTAAAGAAAGCCAGAAGATACATTATCATCAAAAGACCGGCAAAGGAAATTGCCAGTGTATCCGGGATATTCTCTTTATATGCTCTCGCCATTCTTGCGAAAACAAGAAGAAGCGCTATTATCACGATCCAAAACATTACTTTGTTCCACCTGCTCTAAAAATTCACTTATCTCATAATAATATATTAATTATTAACTTTCTATAAAATCGTATGAAATCTTATTCATTATTGTTGACATTTGACTTGCTTTTAGTATGATAAGGGTAACTAAACGTGGCTAGATATGCCCTCGTGCGACAGATACCAAAGGAATGGTAGAGTGAAGGACTCGTACGTATATCAAGGAAGAAAGGAGGGGCATTATGGCAGGCATTTCTTTAAGTGGCGCTTACAACCACTTCATACAAGACTACGTGTCTAAAGATGTTACACAGGCCGACGCACATCGTAAGGATGAGCTTAGGGATGTGTATAAGTCAATTGCAAAAATCAACAAGAAGTCCCCTCTTTATCTACTTACAGATGATGACGTATCGAGAAACGATGCGATTGATATAAAAGAAAAGGCAAGACAGCTTCAGGGCAGTATCAGGAGGCTTAGTGATCATGAGGATAAATCTTCTCTCAATCACTCCTCAGCCTATACAACCGATGAAGATAAGGTTTCCGCAAACTACATTGGCAAGACTCCGGAGCAGGATATCGGAGCCATCGGTTTTGACATAGAAGCCACGCAGATGGCCAGCAGCCAGGTAAACAGAGGACATCTTATCCCGAAGGATTCCACCGGTCTTAAGCCTGACAATTACGCATTTGATGTCAGGATAAACGGGCAGGAATTTGAATTCCAGTTCAGTATTTATAACACCGACACCAACATAGATGTGCAAAAGAAGTTAGAGACCCTGGTCAATAAGGCCAACATCGGACTTAGCGCAAACATTATAGAAGACGGTAACAGATCGGCGCTTGAAATACAGTCAAGCCATACGGGTCTTAAGCCCGGACAGCTCAGCCAGTTCGAGATCTATGAATCCGAAAGTGGTCTTGCGAAGGGCTCGGTTGATTTCCTTGGACTTGATAAAGTCGCGGAACCGGCCAAGAACGCACACTTTACGCTAAATGGCGAAGAAAAAGTATCAGTATCCAACCACTTCACCGTCGGCGGTAAATTTGATATAACGCTTCACGAGCTCACCGAGCGCGGAAGCCCGATCCACGTAGGTATCAAGAAGGACAACGAAGCCCTGATGCAGCACGTGGTATCTCTGGTAGATAATTACAACAGCTTTATTGAAGGTGCCATGGGTATATCCGACGATAAGTTTAAGGGATCCAAGCTCCGTGCCGAAGTCATAGGCATAGCGCAGCAGCACCTGAGTAACGTTGAAGATATAGGCATTAAGCTCGAGGGCAACGGCTCTCTTTCGATAGATGACGAACTTCTTAAACAGGCAGTATCGGGAAGCAGCAACATGGAGTCCTTAGAGCCCATCAACAGATTCGCGGATGCTCTGATAGAGAAGACAAAAGACATATCGGTTGACCCTATGAAGTACGTAGACAGGCCAGTTGTAAACTACAGAAATCCCGATAACCGTGACTACTCATCTCCATACATAACCAGTGAGTATTCCGGAATGATGTTCAACAATTATTGTTAAGCGCTGGAGGCAGCGCTTAAGTCTCCCCGCTGCAGAGGGGAAGACTTGAAATAATATAGCTGCAGGTGAACGTTACTGCAGCAAAAAGTCCCCGGGCCTTAAAGACCCGGGGGCTTTTTTATTCATCTATATTTCATACAGATCTGCTCATATCCAGAGCTTCACGGATTATCTGATCCATGTTGTAGTACTTGTACTGACCGAGTCTTCCGCCGAAGTAAACATCACTAAAGTCATCAGCAAGCTCTTTATACTTAGCATAGAGTTCGTTGTTCTTAGCATCGTTCATTGGATAGTAAGGTTCATCGCCGTGCTTCCAGTCAGCAGGATATTCTCTGGTAATAATGGTTCCCTTGCCTGTTCCGTACTCAAAGTGCTTGTGCTCGATTATTCTTGTGAACGGAACCTGTCTCTCGGTGTAGTTGACAACCGCATTGCCCTGATAGTTGTCGACCTCCGGAAGGTCTTCTGTCTCAAACTTAAGAGACCTGTACTCAAGTGTTCCAAGCTTGTAGCCAAAGAATTCATCTATCATACCTGTGAAGATGATCTTGTCAAAACTATCTCCCTCATTTGAAGCAAATGGCTTAACAGGAAGTCCGCCTTCAAGCTTCATGAACTTGTAATAGTCGGTATTTGTCTTAACCTCTATTCCATCAAGGATCCTGTCCACAAGAGCTGTGTAGCCCCCGATAGGGATTCCCTGGTAGCGGTCATTGAAGTAGTTGTTGTCATAGATAAATCTCATGGGGAGACGTTTGATGATAAATGCCGGAAGTTCCTTACAGTCTCTTCCCCACTGTTTCTCGGTGTAGCCCTTTACAAGCTTCTCGTAGATGTCACGTCCTGCAAGGCTAAGAGCCTGTTCCTCAAGGTTTTCTGCCACAAACTCAGAAGTACCTTTCTCACTCTTTATACGCTCCTTCTCCTTCTCAGCCTGGGCATTTATTATCTCTTTTGCCTCATCGGGAGTCTTGATGCCCCACATCTTGCTGAAGGTATTCATGTTAAAGGGAAGGTTGTAGAGCTCATCCTTATAAACTGCCACAGGGCTGTTGATATAATTGTTGAACTCAGCAAAGTCATTTACATAGTCCCAGACTTCCTTGTCAGAAGTGTGGAAGATGTGCGCACCGTACTTGTGAACATTGATGCCCATTCTGTTCTCGGTGTAAACATTTCCTCCGATGTGTCCTCTTCTATCTATCACAAGGACCTTTCTGCCCTTGTCTTTCATCTGTCTTGCGAAGACAGCTCCAAACAATCCTGCACCCACTACCAGATAATCATAATGCATAATAATTCCTCCAAATGAAAAAGACTCCTTGACTATTATGCCAAAGAGTCTCATTTGTTTCAATAAAGAACTTACTCTGCCTGATACTTGTCAAGCTGTGAGAAATCCCCCATCATGTCCAGGATCTTCTTTCTTCCTGCCTTGTTGAGCTTCACATACTGCTGCATTACACGGTTCTCGACGATCTTCTTGCCAAGGTCTGTGCCCTGCTCAAGTGTTGAGAAGTCAACCGGATTCAGATTCAGACGATCACACATTTTGATCACTGTTCCGTAAGCCATCCCCTCAATCCCCCTATCTAATGCTGTTACAAGTGTACTGTATGGAATAGACATATCTATTGCAAACTGTCTAACACTTTTATACTGTGAAAGAATTTCTCTTTTAAGAATTTCAGCCTTTGTCATGTTGCTACCTCCTATGATATTTTTTCTTGTGAAATCTCTTTCTTTTTGCAATCAATAGAATAACACATAGACGTTTTTTCGTCATTCACTTTTTAGGGGAATTTTCCAATAAATTTTTATACAGTTTACCCACTGATTTTTGGCATTTTAACGAAATTGGCATCCACCACAAGAATTTACGAAAGTGTTCACACTTTTTTCACAATTCGTTGCTACAATAAAAGACTTTTTAACGTCTACGTATCAATGCCACATCCATTCTGTAATGATAAATTTTCGAAATGTAAACGAAAAAACAAACAGCACTAAAGGGCTGTTTGTTTGCAATATTACACACTATTATGTTTGTTTTTTGGTAAGCCCATGTAGCCTAAGTTATTGTGTTTCCTGGACTTCGCTAATTCTATTAGTCAAAAATGCCATAACTTCATTGTAGATATCTTTCGGAATACTATAAACTTTATGCACATTTCCTGCACATTCTATGTCTAAAGAGCCCATTTTACGCCTTACAGACACTATTTCCTTATACTGAAGAACCTCTTTTTTGAACTTATCCTCAGGGCTGAATTCACATCTCTCGGAAAAGAGCCTCAGAACCCCCTCTTTAAAGCCACTGGTGGCATTAAATTCATACTCCGGATCATCATCTCCCAGCATGACATCAAAGGATCTCTTTCCATCTACTGATTCCATAACAGGCTTTGTGATCTTGATCCCCGCACGTCCCTTTCCGTTATGCTCTGCGCCTGAAAGCTGAACCTGCTGTACATTGGTCTCTATAAGTCCCGAGAGACTGTTAAAGTAAGGTCTTATCACATAGTCACTGTTAACAGGAAGAGAGATTGTCTTACTTCTGATTTTCTGCCTGAACTTCAGTGAATGAAAGCCTGCATCCAAGGCAATGTAAATACTCTCTCCCGCATTGACCTCATACATCTGGCGGTCATCGACAAACACCATCATAAGAGCATCTTCGCTCCCTCTCTGGCCTACGCACTGAACTTCTATCACATAGCTCTTTCCCTGCGTAAAGAGTTCCTCTCCGCAGAGCGGACAGAATCTGATGTTCATATTCATGTTTTGTGGCAACGCTTTTTTGCATTTTGGACAGATCACTTTTCATCCTCCTGATCATTGCCTATATGTATCCCGCCTTCCCTCAGCATCTCGCCGATCCTTGCCTTGTTCACAAACAGGGTCTCGGCCAGAACCACGTCAAAGGAATGGCTCTTCCAGGGAAGTCTTACGGTATTTAGTTCTCCGTAAACAACATCATCAGTCATGTGCCTTGCTATACCGGCCTCAAAAGAAGTCCTGCAGACGCCGGCAACAAAAACGCCCGGACACTGACTCTTTATGTAGGAAGCTGTGGCACCAAAACCACAGGTAAAATCAAGAATCTTAAGATAGCCTTTTCTCTCTTTTGCCAGCTCTATCACTGCATCTGCCGCCTCGAACCACGGCAGCGAATATCCCCAGATATCAAAGCCCCACTTATCGATAAACCTCTGCCTGCCTTCTTCCATTCCCTTGGATGCGCCAAAAGAGCCGTTTCCGCCGTTGTGGTATATGAAGCTGCTCTTGCAGAGATACTGGTTAAACCCGGCTCTTGCAAGGCGGATCCCCAGATCGTCATCCTCAAAATATGCAGGTGAAAACGCTTCGTCAAAAACCTGCCCGTCAGCAGCAATGCTGCTTACTGCATCTCTGGATAACAAAAGTGCAAATCCGGTAAGACGAAATCTCTTTATATACGGGAGATGTTTGGGAACGCCGTTCTTTCTGGCGTACTGCCTGAAAATCTCAACAGCCTCTTTGTATGGAGGCCTTTCATCCCAAAGGTTCTTACTGTCAACCTCCTGAAGAGAAGCACTGTTGGAAAAAGCACTGCAAGCTCCGACATCTCTGCCCTCATACAGTCCCATCCTCAGGAAAAACAGTGAGTTCTGCATAAGCACTGCATCGTTATTTAAAAAGAAAATGTCATTGTCTTTGTTACAGGCCGCAGCACCGATGTTGCAGCCCTTTGGAAAGCCCACATTCTTTTCGTTCTCTATCAGAACAAACGGATAATCGGCACTGTCTCTTTTCTCCCTGAGGTACTCCCTTACGCCTTCCTGTGTGGATGCGTTGTCCACCACCACAATTTCATAGGTTCCTGTGGGGCAGAAATCCTCAACGGACTTAATGCAGTCCTTCATGATCTCCAGATCGTTATAGGAAAGGATCATGATGCTGGTATTTCTAACTCTCACAGAGGGCGTGCACCTAAGGTCCGAGAGCGTATCCAGGATAACCTCCCTGTCCGCCTCATCGTCGCAGTAAAAGGCAGCCATCTCCATGCAAAGATATGCCTGATCGATATTCAGATTAAGATAATAGAGCCCCAGCATGTAAAAGAGCTCGTAGTCTCCGGGATTATAAGAAAGCCCCCTTGCGATGGCATCAAACTCAGCCTGGCTGTCGCTTAACACCTCCCACAAAGAAGCCTCCAGAATGCACAATTTGGCAGCCTCATCGGGAGTTCTCTCATCGATGTGAAAAAACTCCTCCTGAAACTCATATAAAGCCTCATTGTACTCGCCATTTGATATCAATTCTGTAAGCTTGTCAAACATATCCTGTAATTTCCCGGGTGCAAAACGACATAACTTCTTACAATAATGATATCATACTTAACGTTTTATTGTACATGAATAGTGGACTGACACTCTGAAAATGCGTCCTGACACTCATCATCCTCCGCTCTCTGGAAAGTGACGGTGAAGGTCCTGTACTTAGATAAAAGCATATATACGGTCTGATAGATCTTCTCCTGATCCGCAGCCTGAAAACTTGCTTCTATTCTGTATCCCGGATAGCCATCAACAGTTATCTTGTCAAAAGAGCTGACGGAATATCCAACATCTTCACCATATTCACTGTTATAAGCAGCAGCGATGGTCTCCTGATAGATATCTTTTGTCAAATCTGTAGATTTATCGGTCACCTTAGGTTCATTGTGCTCAGCGAGGGCAGCTTTCTCCCTGTTTGTGAGCACCACATCCAGTCCGTTGTAGTATACACTGTACTGAATGGTAGATGATTCCATGGGGTGTTCCTTATTTATGAAAAGACCTTTTTCACTCGATGGAATAAACTGAAGCGGAACAACAAAGCTGCAACATGTCGCTTCCTTAAGGTCGTCTTCTGCATAGGCGTTTACTGTATTTATATTAAGGATTGCCATTACGGTCATGGTAGTAGCCATAAACAAGCCAAGAAATCTCTTTTTCATAACATCTCCGAATATCAGTTATCTGCTGAGTCTGAACACGTCAAACCAGTATCTCTCCATGAGGTAGCTTCCCTCATTTTCAGAAGTGATCTGATAAAGTTCATTCCACTCCTTCAAAAGAATTTCTCTGGAATTAAAACTTCCCAGGAACAAAACCTCTTTTCCCGCATCCAGATAATTTTTAATATCTATTGGATCATCAATAGTCTCAAGCCCCGGAACAGTCTCTTTTATCAGAGCCTCAGGTTCTGCGGCGTAGAGATATACCTTGTAATCGCCGTCTTTCTTATTGAGATAATAGGCCAAAATCCCCTGAACCTGATCAAAGTTACTGATGATAATTGTATCACTGTTTATGCTATCAAGCATATCGAGTGTCTTCTCAATGTTGACCATCCGGTATTCTTCGTTACCGATAAAGGTCTTGTAGTCTACCGCTCCCACGATGATCATAAGTACCGCAAGCATAACTCCTGCGATTTTCCCTATCAGCTGTCCCTTTTCTCTTTTATAGACTCTGTCAATCTCAACGGAAGCCATGACAGAAACCGAGAGCCAGAAGCCCCCGTAGGCAGGGAGCATATATCTGTTAACAAACACAGGTCTTAAAAGAAATGATACTGTAAGTCCGGTCAGTACAACTAACGGAAGTATGAAAAAAGCAAAAAGTGTATATGCATCCGTTATCTCTTTTGCCCTGATGATTCTGATAACAGTCCTTACAAATAAAAATGTCACAAGTATAAACAAAAGGACACAGGTGATAACCGCCAGCAGATCGTTTGAAAAATAGCCCATAAACAGGTGCTTTATTGCGCTGCCTAAACTCCTGATGCCGACAGGTGGTATCCAGTAGTTTTCTTTTACCGCACGGGTCTGACTCAGTACAACAGATACCCAGGGGATATAAGAAGCGACGGTCAGGTTAAGGGCAACGATCAAAGTAGCTGCTGCCTTGAGGCCGATCTTGCCATCAGTCTTCTTTTTTGCAACACGCATATAATAGACCAGCATCCAGACTACCAGCACTGCATAGATTATCCCGATAGAAAAAGCTGCATAGTAATGAGTGTAGGCTGCAGCAGTGGTGCTAAGCCACAGCATTAGGCCATTCGGAGTGTCCCACCCTTTACTTCCTCTGCCCATTATACTGTCAAGCAGGTTAAAGCCATGAAGCAGAGCCATGGTCACAAACAGCATAGCCCAGCTGTACATGCGGATCTCCGTGGTGTACTCAGGCATCTGGGGCATGGTTATTATGGCAAAAGAGAAAAGTCCTGCCGGAAGGATACCGAAGCGCTTTCTGATGGTGGTAGCCCCGTAGATCATAAGAATGAAAAAAGGAAGCACAGATACAAGCTTGGCAACGGATTCCGCACCAAGCTGAAATGCACCATCACCCACAAACCCAAGGCTGTCACACACGAGGATAAAGAACCTTACTATCATGTAGTAAAAAGGCGGATGTACGTCTCTGGCAGTAAGGCTTATAAGCTCTTTTACAGGCCTTGTTGCAAACTCCATTGTAAAGAGCTCGTCATACCAGATGTCCGTGGTGATGGATAAAGTTATGGATCTGATCAGACAATAGATCGCTGCAGCAAAGAAGATGAGCCCCAAATGCTGCATCGCTGTTATCTTAGTCCTTTTTGTCATTTCTAACCTCATAAAACAACAGGCACAACACAAAAGTGCTGTGCCTGAATAATACTTGGATATTATGCCTCGTAGGAATCAATAAGTTCCAGTGAATGCTCATTGTTCATCTTGGTGCACATCTTAACAAGCTCATCAAGAGGAACGTTCTGGATCTGCTTGTTGGAACCGCGAACGTTGATTGATACGGTGTTCTCAGCAGCTTCCTTGTCACCTACAACGATGATGTATGGATCCTTGTAGTTCTTGTACTTCTTGATCTTCTCCTTCATGTTGTTGTCGGAGTAGTCAGCCTCTACGCGGATTCCTGCATCCATGAGAGCCTTCTCAACCTTCTTGGCATACTCGTTGTGCTCAACTCTGATAGGAACGATACCTACCTGATATGGGCTGAGCCAGAATGGGAATACACCCTTGAAGTTCTCGATGATGATACCGATGAATCTCTCAAGTGATCCGTAGATAGCTCTGTGGATAACAACAGGCATCTGCATTGAACCATCCTGTGCCTGATATGTAAGTCCGAAGTTGTGAGGAAGCTGGAAGTCAAGCTGTACAGTTCCGCACTGCCACTCTCTTCCAAGAGCATCCTTGATCTGGAGGTCGATCTTAGGTCCGTAGAAAGCACCGTCTCCCTCGTTGATCTCGTATCCGCCCTCGCCGTACTTCTCGTCAAGGATTTCCTTAAGGGCAGCTTCTGCTCTGTTCCAAACCTCGATGTCACCCATGAAGTCCTCAGGTCTTGTTGAGAACTCTGCTCTGTAGGTTACACCGAATGTTGAGTAGATCTCGTCAGCGATTGCGATAACGTCTGCGATCTCTTCCTTGATCTGTGACTCCATTACGAATGTATGGTCATCATCCTGTCTGAACTCCTGAACACGGAAAAGACCGTTCATCTGTCCGCTCTTCTCCTTACGGTGAAGTACATCGTACTCACTGTATCTGATAGGAAGCTCCTTGTAGGAGTGATTGGTTCTTCTGTAGGTCATCATAGCGTTAGGACAGTTCATGGGCTTAGCAGCCATTGTGTCCTCAAGCTCACGGTTGTAGATCATTGATCCTGCAACGATCTTAACAGGCTTAGGTGTCTCATCCGCATCTCTGTAGTTCTCATAAACCTCAGGGATATCTGCATCAGCCTTAACCATTCCCTCAAGACCGGGAACCATAAACATGTTGTTTACATAGTGAGCCCAGTGTCCGCTGATGAGCCAGAGCTTCTTGTTGTTGATAAGAGGAGCAGCGATCTCAGTGTAACCGTGTCTCTCCTGTACCTCTCTTGAGTACTTAAGGAGTGCCTGGTACATCTTCCATCCTCTTGGAAGCCAGTAAGGCATTCCGGGAGCTGTCTCATCGAACATGAAAAGATCAAGCTGAGCACCGATCTTCTTGTGATCTCTCTCCATTGCTTCCTGGATCATCTTGATGTGCTGTTTGAGCTCATCCTTGGTCTGGAAAGCATATACATATATTCTTGAGAGCTGGTCTCTCTTCTCATCTCCTCTCCAGTAAGCACCTGAAATGCTCTTAAGCTGGTAGGAAACATTCATAAGTTCCTGTGAATTGTCTACGTGAGGTCCTCTGCAGAGATCTACGAAATCCTCACCTGTATAGTAAACTGTAAGAGTTTCATCCTCCGGAAGGTCATTTATCAGCTCTGTCTTAAACTTCTGATCCTTGAAGATCTCAAGGGCCTCGGCTCTTGAAACTTCCTTGCGTGTCCAGTCCTCTCTTCTCTTGATGATCTCTCTCATCTTGTCCTCGATGGTTTTGAAATCATCCTGGGTCACAGCCTTTGGAAGCACGAAATCATAGTAGCATCCGTCATCGATCTGTGGTCCGATCGCATACTGAACTTCCTTGCCATAGAGCTCGATAACAGCCTTGGCGAGGATGTGTGCCAACGAGTGGCGGTAAACTTCTTTAAACTCTTCTTTTGTCATTTTTTTCCCTTTCCTGCTATACCTACCGGGTACAGCCACATGTTTATTTATATCAAATGATCAAGCTCTGCCGTGGCACTTCTTGTACTTCTTGCCGCTTCCGCAAGGGCATGGATCATTAGGATATACTTTGTTCTCTTTTCTGATGGTATGAGAAGCCTTCTCTTCCTTGTAGAGCTCTTTTCTCTTATCCTCATCAAAAATCTCCTCCCACTCAGGAAGGTTGTAAAGCCAGTCTGCTCCGGCATTTACCATGTTCTTGTAAAGGAGCTCCTTCTCAAAGCCGAGGTTAACCTCTGTATCCTCTTCCATCTCCTCGATAGGATTCTGCTCCTTAAGGCTGTCGTTGATTCCGTCAAGGAAGCCTGTCATAGTCATAACATCGATGCCAAACTTGTCAGCAAGCTCTTTTACTGTTCCCTTAACTACCTCATCGGGATTCTTTAAAAGCTGAGCATAGATGTCTTTTTCCTTCTGAAAATAATCTGTCCAAAGTCTCTGAAGATCGCCCTTGTTGGCAGTCTCAGAATAAGCCATATCGCGCCACTGTTTTAATAATGCCATAGTTGTTTCTCCTGTTTCTAAAAGTTCTTACCAAAAAAATTAATGTATGCAGTAACTCTACATACATTCAATCTATTTTAATATATTAGGCAAAATATGGCAACTATCGCATAGACAGCAGAACACTCAGCATTTATTATATATTTAATAATTATGCATGGGCAGGAGAGACTTACGCGTATGAACAAAATATTGCAGAGCATAAAAAGCATAGACAAGCTGCCAAAGAGGACAGCCATGACTTTGTTTGGTGTTATCATCTGCGCCATCAGCGTCGGAATATTCAAGATTGCAGCCCTTGGCGTTGATCCGTTCCAGTCCTTCATGGCCGGCCTTGACGCCCTGGTGCCCATTGACTTTGGTACGCTCTATGTCATCGCAAATGCAGTACTTTTATTGTTCGCACTTATATTCGACAGGCACTATATCGGAATCGCGACCTTCATAAATCTGTTTTTGCTTGGATATATCACGCAGTTCACTTATGAATTTCTTCAGAAGGTCATTGTGGATCCGTCTATCCCGGTACGCTTCGCTATCCTTGTCATCGGAGTTGTCATCATCTGCTTCGGCTCAGCCTTCTACATGACTGCAGACCTCGGTGTATCCACTTATGACGCTGTAGCCCTTATAATAGTCAACACCTGGAAAAAGGGAAAATTCCAGTATGTCAGGATCATCACCGATATCGTGTGCGTAATCCTTGGCTGCGTGCTGTTCCTTATGGCCGGTGGCACAATGGGACAGATTCCAACCATCGCAGGAATCGGAACCATCATCACTGCCTTTTTCATGGGCCCTCTGATCGAGTTCTTTAACGTTCACATTGCAAGGCCTATACTTAATAAATAAATGTGGAGGAGTTTATGAAGATCAATTTTACCAAGATGCACGGTTGTGGAAACGACTACGTTTATATTGACGGGGCAAAAGAGCTTGTTCCTCAGGATCAGAAATCGGACCTGGCTGTAAAGGTTTCAGACCGCCACTTCGGAATCGGCTCTGACGGACTCATTTTTATAAATCCCGTAGATGACCCGGAAGTGGATTTTGAGATGGAAATGTACAACGCAGACGGCTCAAGATCCGAGATGTGCGGAAACGGCATAAGATGTGTAGCGAAGTTCGTTTACGACCATCGCCTGACGGACAAGAAGAGCCTCACCATAATAAGTGCCGGGAAAAAGAAATTTATCGACCTTACAGTTGATGACAACAATCTCGTCACAAGAGTAAAAGTAGATATGGGAGCCCCAATCCTTAGCGCTCCACAGGTTCCAGTTACCGTATCTGCAGGAAGTGATAAACTTGACGCTAATGGGCTTTCAAACATTCCTTCGGATATTTGTTTTAAGGCACCTATCACCGCTGCCGGAAGAGACTGGGAGATCACCTGCGTATCCATGGGCAATCCCCACGCGGTTGTGATACTTCCTGATGACTTTGATCTTGCAGGTTTTGAGATCGAGAAGTTCGGACCTGAATTTGAGAATCACCCATTCTTCCCAAATCGTACAAACACCGAGTTTGTGAAGATAGATGACAGGAACAATGTTCACATGAGAGTCTGGGAGAGGGGAACAGGCGAAACCCTTGCCTGCGGAACAGGATGCTGTGCAACAACCGTTGCCTGTATCTTAAATGGGCTTACAGACAGCACGGTTAATGTACATGTTCTTGGCGGAACAGTTACCTGCTCCTGGAACGGAGACGGAAGCAGTCCTGTGATCATGGAAGGCCCGGGAACCACTGTATTTGAAGGAGCAATAGAGATCTGATAATAATTTATTTATGATAAACACAGAAAAAGACAGGTTTTTAAGCCTGTCTACAGTCTGAACGGATTCAAGGCAATTGCCTTAAATCCGTTTTCCGTTTTCTCTGGCTATTATATAGATTCTTTCACTGTTATCATCAGGCTCTTTGTGGGTATCTGCATCTATCGCCTCAATGAACGAAAGCCCCGCCTTTTCCACGAACTGCTGCATTTCCTCCAGGGTGTAGCCCCTCTGGAAATGCGTCTCTACCGATCGCCTGAAGACCTCATCCTTCTCATCGCACCTTGCAAATATTGTGAGATCATACTCATTTACATGTTCTTCCTCATGATAGTAGTTGTCCCAGATAAAGCTGCAATCCTCTCTGTTCTCGGCAATTGTTGTATCGCCGATCACATCCCGGTACTTGTGAAGCGTGTTGAAATCAAAGATAAATACTCCGCCCGGATACAGGAAGTTATTCACCAGCTTAAAGGTATCTATGACCTCCTGATCCTCAAGTACATAATTTATACTGTCGCAGACACTTACTATGGTTCCTGCCGTGCAGTACAGATCAAGCTCCCTCATGTCCTGCTCCAGGTACATAATATTGTAGCCTGCCTCGGCACTCTTCATCCTGGCAAGATTTAACATATCCGGCGATAAATCGATTCCCATTATGTCATAGCCAAGTTTATAGAGCTCCTGGGTAAAAGAGCCTGTTCCGCAGCCAAGTTCTACTATCAGGTTCTTCTCTTCATTAAGCGCCTGCTCGGAATCCTCAGCAGTATCATATTCTTCCGAGAGCTCTTTTTCCTGAACGGTGCCTGACCTAACCGGCTTCGAAATGCCATATTTCTCAATAAGTCCTGCAACAAAAGTACCCCATACTGCGTATGGGGTCTCATCCATAAAGGTGTCATATACTGCTGCAAAATCTGTATATGCTTCCATTTATATTCTCCTGTAAGGGCATCCTGCCCTCTTGTTAACTTCAGTGCTCAGCCTGTAATTCCTACATATGCTCCAAATCCAAGTGCTGAAACAACACTTACAATGACAGCTGCCAGTGCAATTCCGCAGATAACCGCAGTTACTGTCTTCTTAAAATCCATATCCAGGATGCTGGCTGCAAGTGTACCTGTCCATGCTCCGGTTCCCGGAAGAGGGATTCCTACAAAAAGCATAAGTGCTACAAACAATCCCTGTCCAGCCTTTGCCTGGAGCTTCTGTCCACCCTTTTCTCCCTTTTCAAGGCAGAAGTTGAAGAACTTACCGATAACCGGCTTGTCTTTTCCCCACTCAAGGACCTTTCTTGCGAAGAAATAGATAAGGGGCACAGGAATCATGTTTCCGATCGCAATGAGAATATATCCAAGAACCAGGTTGAATCCTGTATCAGTTAAATTAAAACCATGAGCGATGGGAATAGCTCCCCTGAGCTCAATAAGTGGCACCATTGAAACGATGAACACTGTAATATACTGGCCAATCAGTGACTCTTTAAAAAATGCTAACATAATAACTCCTCATATAATTATTTGCCGAGATACTCTTTTAAAACCTCTATGAGCCTGTCCATCTCCTCATCTGTTCCGATGGAGATTCTAAGATACTCACTTATCCTGCTCGGCTTATCAAAGCGACGCACTATTATATCATGTGAGCGCAGATAATCAAATATTTCTTTGCCGGGTTTATTGGGGTGACGGGCAAAAATGAAGTTTGTAGCCGAATCCCCAAATTCAAATCCAAGCTCTTTTAACAAAACCTTGGTGCGCTCCCTGGTGGCAACGACCTTGCCTGTTGTCTCTTCGAAGTACTCTCTGTCATTCATGGCTGCTGCCCCAAGTAATAGGGATGGCATATTCATGGTGTAAGAGTTAAAAGAGAATTTGGCATCCAGAAGGTATTTGATGAGCTTCTCACATCCGAAGGCGTAGCCTATACGAAGCCCTGCCAGTGACCTTGATTTGGAATAAGTTCTTACAACAAGAAGGTTATCATACTTATCTATAAGAGGAAGTGCACTCTCTGCGCCAAAATCAACGTATGCCTCATCAACGATAACAACTATGTCCCTGTTGTGGCTGATTATATCTTCTATAGCATCAAGCGGAAGTTTAACTCCTGTGGGAGCGTTTGGATTGGCGATCACCACTCCGCCGTTCTCACCGTAATAGTCCGCAGGGTCGATCGTGAAATCATCCTTTAAAGGCATCTGCTTGTAGGGAATCCTGTACAGATCTGCCCACACGTCATAAAACGAATAGGTTATATCCGGGAAAAGAATCGGTTTATCCGAATTAAAAAATGTAAGGAAAGCCATGGACAGTACGTCATCAGAGCCGACTCCCACAAAGACATTCTCTTTCTTCACATTATAAAAAGATGCAATGGAATCCACCAGTACCGAGCAGGTAGGATCAGGATATTTCCTGAAATCAGAAAGCTCAGTCTCCTCATAGGCCTTATACACCAGAGGTGATGGCGGATATGGATTTTCATTTGTATTAAGCTTTATTATGTTCTTAATCTTAGGCTGCTCACCGGGTGTGTATGGCACAACCTTTCTAACGTACTCTTCCCAACTCATATCTGCTCCACTTTTTCATACTAATAAAGTTATCAGTTTCCGTGCATGTAACATACTTTCACGAGAATCACTGTCAATTATACGGACTGCCCCTATCAAAATCAAGCGGGCAGATATACGCTCTTTTCAAAAGGTCTTTTAAATTATTGTCAGAATATTTAGTCTTCTGAAATCTCTATAAGGTATTGAGAGCCCCAATCCGATATATGTAATGACAGCTATGGAAAGCATGGATCTTCATGGATGAGTTACAACTTCATCGATATGAAGGTCCTTTTTTGCGCCCAAAAAGTTACTGCATCAGCGCAAACTGTGTGTACAGGGCAAACAAATCTTGCGTCTTAAGATGCTACACCGGGGCAAAACGGCGCCTTCATATCCAAAAGGAGGTACCATGAAAATTGCGCAAAGTAATGTGCACCTTGTCTCCTCGAATAAATATTTTGAGGAGAACAGCATCTCGGTTCAAAGTGGCACCATGACAAGAGGGTCTTTCCTTGAGAGTCTGCAGAATCAGGAAAAGAAACTCGACAGCCTTGAACTGAGTGGCGATGCAGTGGGAAGTACAGACGCCGCTGCACTTGGAAGTGAGACGTACACTTCATTTAAGCCTTCTAAGACTGAGTATCTGAGCACCTTTGAGAGCAGCCTTGAAGAGCAGATATCTGAGCTTCGGGCATCTCTTCTTGACAGGATACTTCGTCTTCTTCAGATGTTTGGAGGCGATAATCAGTCAAAGGGCTTTAAACACACTCTGTCAAACACCGCAAATATGCTGACAGAGAATTCCTTCGTCAAAGTCACAACTGTCTCCATGACTCACGTAGAGCAGGAGGAGACCACCTTTAGCGGAACAGGCACAGCTCTGACCGAGGACGGAAGGTCAATTGATTTCGGAGTTAGCTTTTCAATGTCCAGGCGCCTTACCGAATATGCCGGCATGAGTGTAGCAAGCGCTGTAAGTCTTATTGACCCTCTTGTTATCAATGTTGGAAATGATGTGACGCACATCAGTGACCAGTCCTTCTATTTTGACCTGGACTGTGACGGACAGGAAGAAAAGATATCGAATCTTGGCAAGGGCTCAGGTTTTTTGGCCTATGACAAGAACGGCGACGGCAAGATCGGTAACGGATCTGAGCTATTTGGAACAAAGAGCGGAAACGGCTTTGCTGACCTTGCAGCCTATGACAAAGACGGCAACGGATGGATCGATGAAAATGATGAGATCTACGAAAAGCTCAGCATCTGGATCAGAAACGAAGATGGCACAGACAGCCTTCTTAGTTTAAAAGAATCAGATGTTGGAGCAATCTATCTTGGCAATGCGGAGACGGAATTCACACATCACAATTCCGATTTTCTTACAGCAGCCATGATGAGGTCCTCCGGAATTTTCCTTAGAGAAAGCGGAGGAGTTGGTCTTGTTCAGCAGCTTGATCTGGCTGCGCTTTAAGGGCAAAATTAAAGGACTATGGGCTCCATGCTCATAGTCCTTGTTTTTATTCCTGTATATCTCTTTCACGAACTCCGTCAACTTCTCCGCTAAGGAAATGTCTTCTGCAGACAGATACATAGGATTCATTGCCTCCCATCATGATCTGCTCTCCGTCTCTTACGATCTTGCCATTGCATACTCTTGCGTTGAAATGTGCTCTTCGTCCGCACCAGCATACAGTCGGAACTTCCTCGATGTAATTGGCGATTTCCATAAGACGCTTGGAGCCGGTAAATAAGTGGCTTGTAAAATCTGTTCTAAGGCCGTAGCAGATAACCGGAAGATCATATCTGTCCACAACTTCTGCCAGCAGATCAACCTGTTCCTCGGTAAGGAACTGAGCTTCATCCACAAGGACACAGTCCAGCTTCTTCCAGGCATCGGACTTTTTGGTGAACCATTCGTTTACAACCTCGTCAAGGAAGTCTTCAACAAAGGTACATTCAGCCTCAAGTCCCATTCTGGACTTAACCTTCTTCTCTCCGTCCCTGTTCTCGATGCCAGGCTTAAGAAGAATACAGTTCTGTCCCTTCTCAATATAGTTGTACCTGACCATCAAAGCGTTTGCGGTCTTGGAGCTCCCCATAGCCCCATACCTGAAATATAGCTTTCCCATACCATACCCCTTATAATTTTATTATTTCTTTTTCCTAACAGACTCTGCACCGTTTCCGAAAATTCTGTCCCTGAAAGGGCTGAGTGCTGAAATAAGGATCTGTCCGAAGAATACGCAGGTAATGATTTCTCCTGCTCCTACTGTCAGCGCAAAGTACCAAAGAGCACCGGGAATTCCGTATGCATACTTAAGTACGAAAGGAATGATGACAGCATTTGAAACTACCGGTGGAACTGAGCAAAGGAATCTGTTCTTTCTTACCATATATGTTCCTACTGCTCCGATAAGTGTAGCAAGTGTTCCGAAGATAATATCAGGAAGTGCTCCACCGAAGAAGATGTTTGAAATAAGGCATCCGATTGCAACACCCGGTACAGCTGCGGGAGTGAAATACGGAAGGATTGTAAGACATTCCGAAAATCTGACCTGGATAGCACCGCTTGCCAGATCGAATCCTGCTGCGAGAGCAGTAAGTACAACGTAAAGGGCTGCGATAATTGCCGCATGCACGATATAAAGTGTTTTGTTGGTTGTTTTGCTCATTGTTGGTTTCCTCCATTAATGCATTATTAGTTACCAACTGCAACCATGCGGTAATGTCACCTCCCAGATAATCACAGTTTTAATCAAACAAAATAGTATAAACAGATAAACTGCTTTTTGTAAAGAGAGAATTATTCCTCTCCCTGTAAAAGAACAAGTTTGTTGTAAGGAATCTCGATTCCCTCTTCCTTGAATCTCTTCATAATTTCAACAAGACACTCAGAGCAGGTTCTTGGGTTGTCCCTGAAGTCCTCTGTCTCAACCAGAGCCTGAAGTGTTACTCCGCTGTCATCGCAGCTCTTGCAAAGTACCACAGGCCTTTTGCCATAGTGCTTTGGATGATTCTTGATAGTATCTGCGATAACATCCATGGCCTTTTGCATATCAGTGCCGTAAGCCACCGAAACTCTTATCGGATAAGAGAAAGACTGCTCCTGCGTGTAATTTACGATAGTTGATGAACCCACAATTGAATTTGGGATGTAGATGATCTCATTCTGATAGGTCTTGATTACAGTGTGTCTTAATGTGATATCCTCTACGAATCCCGGATCATAGTTGTCTATCTTGATCCTGTCTCCCATATCAAAAGGTCTTGAGTGTGATGCAGAAAGGGCTATTCCGGAAAACACATTTGCAAGTGTTGACTGGGCAGCAAGACCGAGTACAACAGCCGCAATTCCGGATGAAGCAACAGCCGTCTCCCAGGTCTTGGAGAATGCCGGAATTCCGCTCAGCGCTGTCAGCGCAGCCACAGCCCATATCAGCGCCAGAATGATACCCTTTAAGAATATCAGATGGAGCTTGCCTCTAAGAGTCTTCTTATTGAGGACTTTATTTATGAACATGTTTAGGAAATATGCCACCAGAAACGGCAGAACATATTTAAGAAAAATATCCAATGCTTCTTTCATACATTACCTCCAAAAACATAGGTAGTATATCACATTTGCCTCCCCCGCGCCACGTGCATTGTAGCAGGAAATTTCATGGCGTCAAGAACATAGCAAGTGGGCAAAAAGCGCCCATTCTTGACGCCATGGCATTTCCCGCATTCAGGTCACTAAGCGGGGAAGGCATGTTGGGGCGTTCCCAGCCCTTTCACGCTTACCTGCGAGGTCTCAGTTACTGTTTTTTGGCAGTTTTTCTTCCAGGACAGTAAGGTTATTTCTTCCATCTGTTCATCCTTACTGTCTTTTTTAAGTTTTTTCTCTAGGACAGTAGTGCTTAATACACATTTCAGCTCATCATTACGGTATTTTTGAAGTTTTTGATTTAGGACAGTAAGGTATATTGCTCACATCTGCTTATCCTTACGGTATTTATCAAGTTTTTCTTTTAGGACAGTAAGACTTACATTAAAGTGAACCCCATGTCAAGGACACACGCAATTATTTTGGGCTGTATTTCATTGTCAATGCTGATGGTAGTTGATTGGTTACTTTATAGTGATAGTATTCATTTGGTGCCATTCCTTGCAACTGCACCTGATACCTATCGTTATTATAATAATTGATCCAGTCATTTATTCTGTACTGGACATCATCAAATGCCTCCCAGGCCTTTATATAAGGGTCAAGTTCATCCTTCATATGTCCGAAGAAGCTCTCTTGTGGAGCATTATCCCAGCAATTTCCTCTTCTGGACATGGATTGCCTGAGAAGTG